>SXRM01000037.1 GCA_005792545.1 Pseudomonadota bacterium
AACCTTGTATAGTTCACTGATTAGTTCGCCAGGTGTCACGGCGGGCCGCCGCAGATCACAGGTCTGCGGCAAACCAGTTGATCGCGGTAGGCATTATCTGTCAACTGTTTCGGAGGTTAGCGATCTAGCGATCGCCCTGCACCGCGATAGACAAGGCCTAGACGGCAACGGGCCGCCTGGAGTATCTGGTGGCTACCCCCCCTAGCAAGACCGACCCCGAGGCCGGGTCACCGCTGCATAACGGCGACAACCTGGATGATCTGACGCTGCCCAATGTCGTGGCGCGCGGACTGGCCAGCGCGCCGCCGAGCGCGCCGACGTCGATGCGTCCGCCGAGTTCGGCGCGAACGTCGTCGCCGATGCCGAGCACTTCGCGCGGCAGTGCGTCGGTTGGTGATGCCGACTCGATAGGCGCAATGCCACAAACAGGACCGCGTACCTATACGGCCGGCGGCCTGCGACCGATCAGCCAGCCCGCGGCAGACCCGATGGCGGCGCGGCCTCCCATGGACCGCCCGCGATCCATTAGCCAGCCGGGCCACGATCCGACGCAGGCGATGTTGCGGCCGATCAGCCAGCCAGCGCACGACCCGGCGCAGGCGGCAGCCAGACCGATGAGTCGCCCCTCATTTGACCCCTATGCTGCGGTGCGGCGCTCGCCGACGAGTCAGCCTGCGTACGACCCAGGTGGCGCGCGGCCGATCAGTCCGCCGGGACGCGACCCGCAGGCCAGTCCTGTTTCGCCGACTAGTCACCGTCCCGCGAGCATCGGCGGTGTGCGCACGGGCATTGGCGCGCCAACCTATCGGTCGGAGTCTTCTGCGGCCCGGCCAACCAGCCAGCCCGGGGCCGATCCGTTTGCCGTCCAGCGTCCTGCGACACCGGTCAGCCAGTCGGGCCGTGACCCGTTCGGCGCGCAGCGGCCAGCGGCGCAGGCGGCCCATCCGGGTGTTGCGTCGCAAGCACCGCGCACTCCTACTCCGACAGCCGGGCGAGACCCGCTGACGGGCCGACCGACCGGCATGCCGGTGAGCCAACCGAGCCTGGACCCATTCCAACCGCGCGCACCGATGGTGCCGCCGAACGCCGGCCCCGTGTCGCGACCGGCGATGGACCCGTTTGCGCCGCGCACACCGGTAGCGCCGATCAGCAAGCCGGCCATAGATCCCTTTGGCGCGCGGCCACCAGGCACACCCATCAGCCGGCCGGCTGCAGACCCGTTTGGCGCGGTGCGCCCAGGGGCGGCGGTTGCGGGCGACGTCGACCCGGAATTTGCGGCGCTCATCCGGTCGATGCCGTTTGCCACACCCCTGACCGAAGCCGAGCTGCGGGCCCTGTCCGCACTGATGCGCCGCAAGTCGTATACCGCTGGCGAGGTGGTGGTTCGTCAAGGTCAGCCGGCTGAGCAAGGCGCGATTGTCTCAAGCGGAGTTGGCCATATGCAGTACGCGACGCCGGGCCGCGACCCGGTGGAGTTCGGCGAAATCCGTCCCGGTGACGTCATTGGCGAAGGCGCAGTTGCGGCAGGCGGGTACCACGGCTGCTCGGTGGTGGCCGACACGACGGTGGTGGTGTGGAGCTTTGAGGCCGGCGCCATGACCGATCTGCTGCGCAAGCACACCGACCTGGGCCCCAAGCTCAAGGCGCTGCTGCTCGCCCAGCAATCGCGCAAGTAGTTGTCGCACAGTTGCCGAGCCGGCCCGCCTGTGCCGGCGGAAGCTGCCAACCCATAGCAGACTTCAAGAAAATCAACGCTCTGAGCAAAAGCGGGGTCCGCCTGAGGGCGTCGGCGGGCAGTTGATGGGACGGTGGGCGAGCGCCGGGCGATTGCCGCAGCCCTTGCGCGGGCCTATACTGCCGCCCCCGCGGCCGGCCCGGCCGCAATAAGGTCGCCCACGCCATGAAGCCGCAGAAATCCATCGTCATCGTCGCCGGCAAGCGCACGCCGTTCGGCAGCTTTGGGGGTTCGCTCAAGGACCTGACGGCGACCGACCTCGGCGTGTCCGCGTCAAAGGCCACCCTGGCCAGCATCGGCTGCGACCCCGCCAAGGTCGACATGGTGGTGTTCGGCAATGTGTGCCAGACGTCGGCCGACGCCATCTACTTCGCCCGCCACAGTGGGCTGCGCAGCGGCTGTGGCGTCGCGGTGCCGGCACTGACAGTCCAGCGCCTGTGCGGCAGCGGCTTCGAGGCGATCTTGCAAGCCATGCAGGCCATTGAGCTCGGCGAGGCCGAAGTTGTGCTGTGCGGCGGCAGCGAGTCGATGTCGCAAGCACCGCACGTCGTCCGCGGCGCGCGCTGGGGCCTGCAGCTCGGACCCGGCGGCAAGCTCGAAGACACGCTGTGGAGCTGCCTGACCGACACCCAGACCGGCATGGCGATGGCCAACACGGCCGAGAAGCTCGCGCGCACGCACAGCATCAGCCGCCAGGCCTGCGACGACTTCGCATTGCTCGGCCAGCAGCGCTACGCCAAGGCGCTGGCAGACGGCGTCTACGACGACGAGATTGCGCCCGTCGAGGTGCAGACACGCAAAGGCCCGCAGGCGGTGAGCAAAGACGAGCACCCGCGGCCAGAGACGACCCCCGAAGGGCTGACCAAGCTCAAGGCGGTATTTGAAAAAGACGGCGTGGTGACGGCAGGCAACGCCAGCGGCATCGTCGACGGCGCGTGCGCGCTGCTGGTGACGAGCGAGGCGCGCGCCAAGGCCGAGGGTTGGCCCGTGCTCGCACGGCTGGTTGCGGCGGCGGCGGTGGGCTGCGACCCGACGGTGATGGGCATTGGCCCAGTCCCAGCGGTGCAAAGGACCCTGGCGCAGGCGGGCCTGACGCTTGCCCAGATGGACGCCGTCGAAGTCAACGAGGCGTTTGCGCCGCAGTTCCTGGCCGTTGCCAAGGACCTGGGCCTGGACCTGGACAAGACCAACATCCACGGCGGCGCAATTGCGCTGGGCCACCCGCTGGCAGCGTCCGGGGCGCGCATTACGTTGCACCTGGCCCTGCACCTGCGGCGCTCCGGCGGCCAGTATGCGGTGGGCTCAGCGTGCATCGGCGGCGGTCAGGGTATCGCCATCGTGCTGCAAAAGGCCTAGACCGTCTTGGCAAATACCAAAGCCGCGCGCGTTGCCGATTCGGGCGGCGCATCCCTGCAACTGCTGCCGCTTGGTGGCGTCGGCCGTATCGGCGCCAATGCCATGCTGCTTGGCTGCGGCGACGATTGGCTGCTGCTCGACTGCGGCGTGACCTTTCCCGAGCCAGAGCTGACTGGCGTCGAGTTGGTGCTGCCGTCGATGGCCGTGCTGGGGTCGTTCGCCAGCAAGATCCGCGCCATCGTGCTCACCCACGGCCACGAGGACCACATTGGCGCAGTGCCTTACGCGTTGCAGGTGCTGCAGGTGCCCGTGTATGCGACCCGCTTCACGGCTGGGCTCGTTCAGCACAAGCTCCGCGAGCACGGCCTGGCCGACCAGGTCACGCTGCATGTCGTTGCGCCCAAGACGCGTGTGCGGATCGGGCCGTTTGACATCGGTTTTCTGCGGGTGACGCACTCGATTCCGGACTGCGTCTCGCTGGCGATTCGGACGCCGCTTGGCAACGTACTGTTTACCGGTGACTTCAAGATCGAAGCCGGATTGCGCGACGGCGAGGTGTTCGACGAGGCCGGCTTTCGCGCGTTCGGCGACGAAGGCGTGGACCTGATGATGGCCGACTCGACCAATGCCGAGGTGCCCGGCTGGTCGGGCAGCGAGGCTGCCGTTGGCAAGCACCTGGCCGAGGTCTTCAGTGGCATCCGCGGCCGCATCCTAGTCGGCCTGTTCGCTTCCAACATCTATCGCCTACACAGCATCATCGATGCCGCGCGCGTGAACGGCCGCTATTGCGTGTTGCTCGGCAAGTCGCTCGAGCGCTACACGACGGCGGCCAACGCCTACACGAGCATGCCGTTCGACTCCGAGGACATCATCGGCGTCAAGGACCTGCACCGCTACGACGACGACGAGGTTGTCATCATCTGCACAGGGTCGCAGGCTGAACCGCGCGCAGCCTTGTCACGTGTGGCCAATGGCACCCACCCGGAGGTCGCAGTCAAACAGGGCGATACGGTGGTGCTTTCGGCGCGGCAGATTCCGGGCAACGAGCGCCGCATCCACGCGATGCTCAACGACTTCGCTCGCGGCGGTGCGCACGTCATCTACACGCGAACGGACCGCGAGATTCACGCCAGCGGCCATGCCTATCAGGAAGAGCTGCGGACGTTGCTGACTTGGGTGCGGCCGCGGCGCTTCATCCCGGTGCACGGCGAGTATACTTTCTTGCAGCGGCACGCCGAGCTTGCGCAAGAGTGCGGCGTCGAGCGCACGCTGATCATCGAGAACGGCCAGACCGTCACCCTGGGCACGGATGGTATGCGCGTGAGTGACGTGCGCACGCTCTCGCCCTGGTATGCCGATGGCCTGGTCTACGGCGACGCCGAGTCGTTGCAGTTGGTGGCCCGGCAGCAACTGGGCTGGCACGGTGCGGTAGCCGTGCAACTTGACTTGGACCGCAGCGACGGCGTCGTCACGGGTCGGGCGAGAGCGCTGCCGTGGGGCGTTCAACACGAGCAGGGCGAATTAGCCAAAGAAATCGAGACAACGCTGCAGCGCTGGTCGAGCGGCCTGAACGCCAAGATGCCGCTATCTGCCGTCGAAGGCCAGATCCAGTCGGTGGTGCGCAAGGTGGTCAAACGCTACAGCCAACGCAAGCCCGTCGTGCTGTCGTTCGTGCGCTGGTCCGACGACGTGGAGTAGCCGATGCCTGACCGACCTGGTGCACCATCCAAGCCGGCGTCGCAGCGTGGTCGCACGCTACGGGTCAATGCGGCGCAGTTCGTGGCGGCAGTCAATAAGGTCGGCGAGGTGCCGCATGGGCCGCCTGAGGTCGCGTTCTGCGGTCGCAGCAACGTCGGCAAGTCGTCGCTTATCAACGCCATGTGCAACCAGAACGCACTTGCGCGCACCAGCAAGACTCCAGGGCGCACGCAGTCGGTGGTGCTGTTCGACGCGACGCTGTCGAGCGGCCAGGTGCTGCGCCTGGTCGACCTGCCGGGCTTCGGACATGCGGAAGTCAGCAAGACCATGCTCGCGGCGTTCGCGGAGATGATCCAGTACTACCTGCTGGCGTCGCAGCAGCTCAAGCTCGTGGTCATCTTGCAAGACTGCCGCCGCGACCGCGACGACGACGCCATCGGTTTTGCGGGCTGGCTGCGCGACAACCACGTCGCCTATACCGTCGTCGCTACCAAGTCGGACGCCGTACCCGCCACCCGCCGCGGCGCCGTCTGCCAGCGCCTTCAGACCGAGTTTCGGCTCAAGCAACCGCCGCTGGCTGTCAGCGCACGCGATCGATCGGGCATCGACGACCTGGTCGTGCGCGTGCGCAACGCGGCGTTTCCCAAGCCGTGAGCGCGCCCGTGGCGGTGCGGTCTTGCACGGTGGCCGACGTCGCGACGCTTGCAGAGTTGGAAGCGCGGTGCTTTGCCGACGCGTGGAGCACAGGCAGCGTCCACAACGAAGTCAGCGCCGCGCATGGTCGGGCTTGGCTAGCGACAGACGACGGTGAGCCGGTGGGCTACCTGCTGGCGTGGCTGGTCGGCGATGAAGCGCAGATCAATCGGGTGGGCGTGATTGCCGAACAGCGCGGCCGTGGGCTGGGGCTTGAACTGGTGCGCGTTTGCCTGGCTGCCGTTGCCGAGCAGGGTGCGCAGTCTGCGCTCCTCGAAGTCCGCGCCGACAATGCGCCCGCGCTGGCCGTCTATCGCCGTTGCGGCTTTGCGCAAATCGGTCGACGCAAGGCGTATTACCCGGACGGCGGCGATGCGCTGGTGTTGCGCGTGACGCTGACAGCGGACTGACAGCGTCACGTCGGCATACGCCGCGGGGCGATCCACGGCAGGCGGCTGCGACCCCGTGGATCAACACCTTGAACACGCGTGAACCCGCGCAATGCCCGCGCCGCGGCAGCAAAGCCCGCACAACCACGACGACGTTGTTGTGGGTTTGTCATGCAGCCATCACAGGCGACCTGAGTCCAGTTCCGCTTTGGCGAAGTCGGCGTAACCTGCGCCTGCCCCGTCCGGCGGTGGTGGCAACCGGCCACCCAGGGCCGGCGGTTCCATAGGCCCGGCGCTGCGACCGAACCCCGCAGAGGCCGGCTGAGACCCGCACCCCAGGCGCTGCTCGATCGCGACCTGCCGTCCTGCCTCAGCTCCGTTTCTGCCCGGCCCTCCCTCGCCTCGCAGGCCAAGCGACGAAGGAGAAGCCGCGATGAAACCACGACCTTGTTCACATTCCCTCACTGCCGCGCTTGCGGTGGCTGGCCTTGCGCTAGCCGCATGTACTGCCGACCCCGGCGCCGCCGGCAAGGACGGCAAGAACGGCACCATCTGCACCATCAAAGACAACGCCGACGGCAAGAAGGCGCTGACGTGTGACGACGGCACCAGCATCGTCATCGCCGACGGCAAGTCGGGCACCGACGGCAAGGGCTGCACGCTCACCGACGACGCCAACGGCAAGAAAATAACCTGTGGCGACGGCACGACCGTCACCTTGACCTCAGGCAAGGACGGGACGGCCGGCAAGGACGGGGCGGCGGGCGTCAACGGCAAGTCGTGCACGGTCAAGGACAACGGCAATGGCACCAAGACCATCAACTGCGAAGACGGCACCACCGTCACCGTCGCCGATGGCAAGCCAGGCGTCAACGGCCAAAGCTGCACCATCAAAGACAACGGCGATGGCACCAAGGCCATCAACTGCCCGGGCGACGCCACGGTCATCGTCAGCGACGGCAAGGCCGGCAAAGACGGCACCAACGGCAAGTCGTGCACGGTCAAAGACAACAACGACGGCACCAAGACCATCAGCTGCGAAGACGGCACCAGCGTGACGGTCTCGGACGGCAAGGTCGGCGCTGCGGGCAAAGACGGCGGGACCGGCAAAGACGGCGCCGCGGGCGCCAATGGCAAGTCTTGCACCGTCAAGGACAACGGCAACGGCACCAAGACCATCAGCTGCGAAGACGGCACCAGCGTCGTCGTCGCCGACGGCAAGGTCGGCCCGGCCGGCGTCTCTGGCGCCAGCACCGGCGTCAACGTCGAAGTCAAGAGTGTTTCGACGGTCGCCACCGACCCCATCAAGGTCGTGTTCACGCTCAAGGACGACAAGGGCTACCCGATCGACGTGTGCGGCAACTACTCGCTAAACACGGTCATCACGCCGCGCTTCAGCCTGTCGGTCGTCAGCAAAGACAGTGCGGGCAACACCCTGCCCTACACGGTGCTGACGCGGTCGGCGTCGACCACCGGGCCGACCGTCGCCAACCCGACATCGCTCAGCCCGCTTGGCAGCAACTGCAAACCGGCGGTAACGACCGCTGGCGCATCGACCGGCCACGGCACGTTCGCAGAGAACGCTCCGGGCGAGTACACCTACACCTTCCCGACTGCCGACACCGCGGCTGGCCCGGTCAAGGTTGGCTACGATGCCGCCAAGATGGATTTGACCCACGTGCTGTGGATCCAAGTCTCGCGGCAAACCGACGTCAACTACACGCAGAACACGGTGACCTTCAAAGCCACCAACAAGGAATATGCGTTCGTGCCGAGCGGCAAGGCCACGCCGGTGCGCCGCGAGTTGGTCGCGACCGCGACATGCAACAACTGCCACCGCGGCTTTGCGCCCGAGGGCACGACCTCGGGGTCGTTCCACGGCGCGGGCCGCGTCGAGGCGCCGTACTGCAACGTGTGCCACAACGACCGCAAAGTCTCGGCGACCGGTGCGGACAATGAAGTGGCCAATACGGGCGTCTACATTCACCGCCTGCACAGCTCGGACCACCTCAACCCGGCCAACCTGTACTATGGGATCAAGTTCTCGTTCCCGCAGGACATTCGTAACTGCAAGGCCTGCCACGCGGGTTCGCTGCAGCAAGACCAGTACAAGACCCGGCCCAACCGGCAGGCCTGCACTTCGTGCCACGACTACGTCGATCTCAAGACCAACACGCTGCCCAAGTGTGCAAAGCCGCGCAAGGCCGACGCCAATGGCGTCCTGGAGCCATGCCAGCACACCGCAGGTCCGCAAGCCGACACCGCCTGCGTCAACTGCCACACTCCGCAGCAGATCGACGACAGCCACCAGACCGTTGTGCCGCCGGACCCGAACAACATCTACGCCAAGCCAACGGGCGGCAACACCAACACCAACGCCGGCTATCTGACCGCCGCCGGCTTCGTGCCGTCGGGTGCCGATGTCATCACCTACGACCTCAAAGAAGTGACGACCTGGCTGGACGGCAGCGTGCGCAGGCCGCAAATGACCTTCAAGTTCAAGAAGAACGGCACAGACGTGGTGTTCCAGACCTACCAGGCCGGCAGCGTGACCGAGCTCATGGCTGGCTTTGTCGGATCGCCGAGCGCCTACTTCGTGTTCGCGGTGCCCCAAGACGGCATCAAGATGCCAGCCGACTTCAACGCCAGCGCCAGTGGCTACATCAAGAACGTGTGGAACGGCACCACCAGTTCGATTACGGTCGGCACGGTGACGCAAGGCAAACAGGGCACCACCGACTGCACTGCCAGCGCGCCGTGCACCTGCGCCGCCGCGCCCAACAACTGCGTGGTGCCGCTTGGTAGCCTGACGCTCGATGCCACCACCGGTTACTACACCATCAAGCTGTTCACGGCGCAGGTGCCGGCCAACGCGACCATGCTGCAAGGTGGTCTGGGCTACACCTACAACCTATCGAGTGCCCCACCGCTGACGCAGATCAACCTGCCGAAGTACCCGTACGATGCCGCAACCAAGATTGGCGGCCTGGTGGTGCCACCGCCCAACGTGTGGAAGCCCGCATTGACCAAGGCGGCAACCACCGGCACCATGACGACCGGCTATCAGGGCACGCAACTGTGCGCCGACAAGGCCTGTGACTGCACAACCGCAGCGCCCTGCAACGACTGGGCCGCCCGTCGCCAGATCGTCGACAACAAGCTGTGTCTGAACTGCCACAAGCAGCTGGGCGCCGCACCGAGCTTCCACGGCGGTCAGCGCAACGACGGCCAGTCCTGCAGCTGGTGCCACACGCCGAACCGCACCAGCACCGGCTGGTCGGCCAATTCCAAGGACTTCGTGCACGCCGTGCACGGCGCCCGCAAGCGCGTCGTTCCGTTCACCTGGCAGGCTTTCTCGGCGACGCAGAACTTTGGCGAAGTCGAGTTCCCGGGCCCCATCAGCAACTGCACGGCCTGCCACGTAGCTGGCGCGTTCGACTACAGCGGCAACGCGGTCAAGGCGGCCTTGCCAAACATGCTGCCCAGCACAGTGGCGCAGGGCAAGTACAACAGCGACCCATTGGCGAACAGCACGTACTTCCGCCTGTCGCCCTATGTGATCGCGGACAACGTGTACAGCTACGGCAGCGGCTTCTCGTTCTCGTCGGCAACCGGCTTGGCCACTGAGGCCACCGACACCACACTGGTCAAGTCGCCAATTACCGCGACCTGTAGCGCGTGCCACGACAACGACCCGGCGCTCGACCACATGGAGGCCGCCGGCGGCAAGTTCTACGCCACCCGCGCGCAGTACAAGGCGCCCGGCGCGACCAAAGAACAGTGCTTGCTGTGCCACGGCCCCGGCAAGATCGCGGCCATTGCCACCGTGCACAAGTAGGTGCTGCGTCTCGGCGGAGGAGTTGGTCTCGGCCAGCCCCTCCGCCGGGCGGTCCATCGCCGGCAATCCCCTGACAAATCAGGAAGCTGAACAAAGCCCCCCTCGGTTCAGGCGGACTAGTTGTTCTTGGCGCCGTCGGCGATCCAGGCCTTTACGGCGTCGATCTTGTACTGGTCCAGCCGCGCACCGGGGGGCATGCCGCCCTTGGCCTTGCCAAATGGGTGGTCGAGCACGATCCACAGCACGCTTTTGTCTGGCTTGCCGGGCTCGACACGGTTGAGCGGCTTGCCGGCGTCGTCGATCTCGCCGGATTCCTTGCCAACGAGGTTGGCAAAGCTCGTGGCCTTGTCTTTGAGGCTCAAGTTGCCGGCGCCAGTGCCCTCGCCGTGGCAAGCCGAGTTGGTGCACGACTTTGCGAAGACCTCGGTCTGGAGCACGCTGAGCTTGGGCTCCAGGGCCGGCGTCGATGATGCGGAGTCGCAAGCGCCAGCCAACAGGCAAGCAACCGGCAGGCAGACCCGCCAGGTTCGCGATGAGTTAACACTACTTGGCATCGGTCAGACTCGGAGCATCTGCGGCGGAGGCAGCATCGGCGTTGCCATCGCTTGTGGCGCCAGCGTCGGCCGGCTTGGCTTCGCCGACGCAGGCGATGAGCACGCAGCCCTTGCCCGCGCTGGGATTGGCCGGGTCGCCGGCACACCGCGCCCCAGCGCCACATTGCGCATCGGCAACGCAAGGCATCGTGCAGAACGCTTCTTTGCCGGCCGTAAACGCAGCGGTACACATCACGGCGGCCAGGTCGTCCTTGCCGGCCTTGCCGTCGTTGGCCTTGCATTCTCCGCCCTTGGCGGTACACGGCATGCCGACGCCGTAGGGTTGGTCGCACCAACGCTCCTGACAGGCTTCCAGGGGCGGTGTCGGGTGCTTGCACGCCGCCTTGGCGCCATCGGCGAGCGTGCCGCCATCGCTGCTTGACGCGGAATCACTCGCAGCGTCTGTGGCGACTGCCGTTGGTTCCTTGGCCGCGCACGCCGCAATGAGCACCGCAAGGACCAGTGCTCCGCCGCGGGCTCTGCCCAGGCCTTCGAAACGAGCGACGCACATGGTTGAACCTCCAGACGGTCGCGGCTGCGAACTAGTCGTTATTGCAGATGATGACGCCTTCTTTGAGCGCCGGGTAGTAATACGACACTGTCGTGCACATCTCTTTGGGAAAGAACATTTGCTTGCCGCTGGTGTTGTTCCAGGTGCAGGTCACTGTGATTTCGTCGCCTGCTTTGAGGTCGAGCGACGTTGCGCCCACACCAAAGACCTCAACCGGCCCGGCGTCGCGGAATTCAGGCTTCCACTGGGCCACGTTGAACATGGTCTTGGACGGATAGGCCTTGTCAAGCGGCCGCGTGTGTTCGACTTTGATCTTGGTCCCCATCTCGTGCATGTGGCCCAAGGTGGCGAGCAACTTGATGTCGGCCGGCACTTTGCACTTCGTGCTGCGGGTGGTCTCGCCTTTGGCGGCGACGTCGACCAGGCTGTCGTTCAAGATGAAGTAGCTGACTTCGGTCAAGCTGGCCTCGGTCGCGAACTCGAGGCGGGCTACATCTTGAATCTCAATGGTCTTGGCGCCGTAGTTGACATAATGCGACTGAAACACCGGCCGCATCCCTTTGGCCAGCCGCACGGCGTAGCCCTCTTGGAGCAAGGACTTGTCGCTGTGCGCATCCGGATCCGGCAGTACCAACGGCTGCAGGTTGACCATCTGCGCGACGCTGGTGCAGTCAAAGGTCTGACCGGGCTTGTAGTTGCCACCCTTGTCTTGCAAGGCCACGACGTGGTGACCCATCGTGCCCTGGAAGCCGCGAAACTTGCGGATCATATAGTCTTTTTCGGGCACCCACTCGGGCACCCAGCACAGCATTTTCTCTTCGCCGGGGGCGACCGTCAGCTTGGGCCCGACGAACTGCATGCCTTTGTCCGCGCTGGGCGCGGCGGGCACGTTCTTGGCTTTCTGATCCACGACAGCAGGTGCGTCGGGGGCGGCACTCTCGCACGACATCGCAACCGCAGCAGTCAGCACGGCGGCGCAGGCGAGCGCGGGGACACGATTGGGCTTGAAAAAGCGCATGGTTGCGACCTCGATGGGCGGAAGGGACGCGGACTATACCAATTTGAGGCGCTTGCGCAAGCGCAAAAATCGCAAGAATGACCGCAGTGTGCCGTTTGCGGGGCGGGCGATGGGGCGCTTGGGTTGCGGTCTCAGCGATTGCAAACAGCTCATCGCTCGAGCTAGACTGCGGCTGCGTCTGCCGTTCGGCGTGTGGTGCTGGCCTTGGTGTTCACGACCGCACAAATCGGCCACTTGCTGCACTACCCGCTGGCCGTGGCCCTGACGTGCGCGTCGCTGGGGCTGGCAGTTGCACGACCCGCCCTGGCGCAAGGTGCTGGGCCAGCCGCAGATGCCACGCCTACGAGCGCTGCCGCCGACGCCACCCCGGCAGGCCTGAGCGAAGCTGAACTCAAGGCGCTGGCCGAGGGCGCCGCTGCCGATGCCAGTTCCGCGCCCGCCGCCCCGGCGACGCCTCAGGCCACCAGCAGCGCGGCGTTGTCCAACCCAGCGCTGTCGCTGATTCTCGACACGGCGCTGGCGGGCTACAGCGAAGGCAAGCCGCTGCTTACCGGCGGCCACGACCCCAAGCGCAACGGCTTCAACCTGCAGCAGCTGGAGCTGCACGCCGAGTCGTCGGTGGACCCGTACCTGACGCTGCAAGCCAACATCGTGTTTGCCCAGTTTGGCGTAGAAGTCGAAGAGATGTACGCAGAATCGCTGGCGTTGCCCGGGGGGCTCCAGCTCAAGGCCGGACAATTCTTGAATGCTTTTGGCCGAATCAACCCGACGCACCTACACAGCTGGAGCTTTGCTGACCAGCCGCTGATGATTGGCAAGTTCTTTGGCAGCGAAGGCAGCCGCGGGCTGGGGGCGCAACTGGGGTGGCTGCTGCCGCTGCCGTGGTACGTCGAAATCAAAGCGGCGGCGACCGACGCCGTCGGGGCTTGCTGTGCGCGGTCGCTGCTTGGGGGCAACGACCTGCCGGTGCGCTCGCCGGCCGATGTGGCCTACACGGGCAATCTCAAGACCTTCCTGCCCCTCGACGAAGACTGGTCGCTGACGTTGTCGACCTCAGGCCAGGCGGGGCCGAACGCGAGCGGCAACGGCAACCGCAGCGAGATCCTGGGCGGCGACCTGTACCTGCGTTACCGGCCAGTCGCGGACCCCGAGCGCCGCCACCTGTCGCTGCAGGTGGAGCACGCGGTGCGGGCGCGGCAAGTGCCGGGGCGCTCGTTGGTGGACCACGCCGGCTATGCGCAGCTGGTCGGCGCCTTGGCGCTGCGTTGGGAATTGGGCGTGCGCACCGAATGGACCACCGGCGTTGCGGGAGATCCGCTGGACCCCGACTGGACCACCAATCGCCAGCGCCATGCGGCGCAGCTGACTTTTTACCCTTCACACTTCTCGCGGGTCCGCGTGCAGGCCACACTCGACCGACCGACGTGGCGGTCAGAGCCGATCTGGGGCGCGGTAGTGGCGTTGGAAGCGTTGATTGGCGCGCACGGCTCGCACGGGTTTTAGGAACTGTCCCAGAATAAGTCATTCTGGGACTGGTTCCGTTTGCTAGCTGGGTGGGTCGCAAGCTCGCGTCTTTGCAAGCCGACTCGCCGCTCCGCTAAATTGCAAAGCGATCGAGTTGATTTCGGACAAATCCTTAGGAGTTTCAAATGATACGCACAGTGACCCTGTTTGCGCTGGGCTTGGCAGCGACCATGCTGGCCGTGCCGGCTCGTGCGTTGCAAGTCGTGGCGACGCTGCCGAGCCTGGCGACCCTGGCGCGCGAGGTCGCCGGGCCGCACGCAACGGTCGAGTGCCTGTTGAGTCCGCGGCAGGATCCGCACTACGCCGATGCGCGGCCCAACCTGATCCTGTCGCTCAACCGCGCGGATCTGCTGGTCGTCAATGGCCTGGAGTTGGAGGTCGGCTGGCTGCCGGGCCTGGTGCGGCAGGCGCGCAATCCCAAGATCCAGACCGGCACGCCCGGCTATTTCGACGCCTCGCTGCACGTGCTGCGCCTGGCGGTACCTGGGCGCGTGGATCGCGCGATGGGCGACATCCACCCGGGCGGCAATCCGCATTTTCACTGGGATCCGCGCGCGGCGGCGCTGGTGGCAGTAGCGCTCGGCAAGTCGCTGGGCGCGCTGGATCCGGCGCACGCGGCGGATTACACCAAGAATGCCGCGGTGATGTCGGCCCGCTTCAAGGCGCTGGCCCACGAGTGGACGCAGAAATTCGCGGCGTTGCCCGAGGCCGAGCGCAAGCTGGTCGTGTACCACGATTCGCTGGTGTACCTGGTCGACTGGTTGGGCTTAAAGCAGGTCATTACGGTCGAGCCCCGGCCGGGCATTCCGCCCGACCCGGGGCACCTGGCCAAGGTGGTGGGCACGGTGCGCACGACGGGCGCCAAAGCGCTGGCACAAGAGGAGTATTACCCGCGCGGGGCTTCCGATCAGGTCGCCAAGTTGACGGGCTTGCGGATGGCGATCGTACCGGGTGGCGCCAACTTCGGCAGTGGTCAGCGCTTTGACGACTACGTGCGCGGGCTGGCAAAGACGCTGTATGAGGCGCTGCATGGCGCACCGTAGCCTCGTCGCCGCGGCGCTGCTGGTGTGCCTGTGGCCCGCGTGCGCTTGGGAGCCCGGCAACCCCTGGGGCGTGCTGCAGCTCGGCGTGCAGGTGCGCGCGACCGTTGCCGCTGACCGGTTGTTGCCCGACGGGCGCTTCAAGACCGCAAGCGAATACTTGTGGCGCTACGAGCACTTTGACGTTGAGCTGGACGCCGCGCGCGTCGCAGTTGTGCCGGACACCACCAAGCTGTCGTTCGATCCCGCCAAACCGCCAAGCGGATACACGCTGTGCCACGGTGGTCATTGTCACGCCACTGACGGCAGGCTGGTGGACTACGCAACCGTGGAGGCCGGGTTGCTGGGTGAAACTGGTTCGGGGCCGCTGTTGCTGCCGCTGGACGTGACCGCGGACGCAGCGCTGCCATCGGCAGTTGTGGCGCCTGCGGGACCGGTCGACCTGCCGCTGGGGACCGTCGCCAACGTTCAGGTGTCGTGGCGTCGTGCGGTCGTCAAGGCGCGCGTGTGGGACGGCTCGCCCAAAGGCGACCGGCTGCCCAAAGGCGGCATCGCCGTGCTGTGGCCGTTGCCGGCCGGGTCGGTGGCGGCACAAGTCCGCGCCAAGGTCGGGCCGCACGAGCCGCTGCAGTTGCGGCTGCACATGGCCGTCGAAGTCCCGGCAAGCTGGCTGGACAACGTGGATGTTGCTGCAGGCCCTGCGGATACCAAGGCCTTGGAATCTGCGCTGTTGCATGCCGCCAGTGCCAGCGTGACCGTGAACCGCCGCGACTGACAGCTACGCGTCCCTGGCCGCGGGCAGAAACGCGAAGTACACCGCCGCCACGAGCAGTCCGAAAGCGACCAGGTGGTTCCAGCGCGGCCGCTCGCCGAGCCATAGGGCCGCGAAGCCGACGAACACCACCAGCGTGATGACCTCTTGCAGCATCTTGAGCTCGAACGCCGAAAACCGCCCGTAGCCCAGCCGGTTGGCGGGCACCTGCAGCGCGTACTCGACGCCAGCGATGAGCCAACTGACCACGATGGCCTGCCACATCGGCACATCGCGAAAGCGCAAATGGCCATACCACGCCGCAGTCATGAAGACGTTGGAGGCAATCAGCAAGAGGATCGTGGACATCGGCTGTCGTGGCGCCAGCGGGCGCGCTGCCGGGTAGCGTAGGCTAGCGCGACATTGCGACCAGTTTTGTCAGCAAGGACGCATGCGCCGGAGATCAAAACCCGAAAACGCCTGGCTCGCGCTTGAGCAGCACCCACGGCCCTGGTTCGGGCAGCGCCATCGGGCGCAAGCGACCGCCGCTCCACTGCAGCCACACGTGGTCGGGGTCGGTGAGCGGCCGGTCAAAGCGAAACGCCACCACCGTCGGATGCCCGTGGTCATCGGTCTGGCGCACGATAGCGGTCATGCCATTGATGTCGACCCGGTCGCCGGCCTTGAACATGTCGCGCGGGCCGCGCAGCAGTTGTTCAGCCTCGGTCTCGAGCAGCACGCCTTGCACGGTGCGGAGCTCAACCGTGTGCGCGTCGACGACCCGCAGTTCGATGTCGTGCAGGGCCAGGCACAACGCCCGCCACCGCGCCGGCGCCGGCTCGCGGTGTGCCATTCGCCACAGCATCCCATAGATGCCCATGACGTCTGGAACAGCTGGGAAGATCGCGGTTTTTCCCACGGCAGCGTCCAAACCGGGGCGGTAGCCAGGCCCGGCGACCGCACGCGACGCCCAGCCCAAGACCAGCGTGCCGCCCAAAAATGCCACCGGCGCCATCACCAGGTGCAGGGCCACCAACAACCGCGCGCCTCCACGCGCCAACAGCGATGCGTGCTGCGCGGCCAGCCCGGTCCACGCCGAGAACTTGGGCAGCAGCGGCCCAATCGCACACGCAACCGCGGCCGCGCCGCCAATGCTGGCAACGGTCAATAGGCGGCCGGCGGGAAAGGTCGCCGCAACCGGCACCAGCGCCAATAGCGATCCGGCCAGAATCCACACCAGATGCCTGCGCGCGTCGGCATCGATAGCCGGCCACGCTCTGCCGACCAGCCACGCCAGCGCAACGGCGCCAAGCAGACCCGCCCCAGCAAAGCCCCAAATCGTGCCCGGCAGACCAACGGTCACTTCGATCGGCGCGTTGAAGGTCAGCACCCCGAGCAAGCCAGGGATGCGCAGGGCCGCAGCCGCGAGGTAAGGTCCCGTCTCCCGCACCGGATCGAGGTAGGCGCCCGAGTGGCGGGCGCCAAAGCCAAGTGCTTTGTAGGTCACCGCGTACACGACCGCCAAAGCCAGCAGCGGCCAAAGCGCCCGCCACCGCTCGACCATGCGCGAACCGGGAGCGCCGGCGCCCGAAAGCTCAAAGCACACCGGCAACGCCAGGGCGCTCAGCGCCGTCTCGCCGCCGCACAGGCCAACCGCGAAACCGGCAACGGCCAGGGCGCGACCAGGTGGCCAGCCCCGCTGTCGCCAGCGCAACCACGCGACAGTGCCCCAAATGGCCGGCGCCACCGCCACCAGGGCATTGCGGTTGGCCAGCCACGTCGCGGGCAAGGTATGAGCGTCATCGACCGCGTACAGCAAGGCCGCAAGGCCACCCAACCCCGGGCCAAGCGTGCGCAGCAACAGCGTTGCGACGCCGGCAACGACCAGCGCGTAGAGCGCGATGGATACGGCGTGCGCCAACGCCGGGCAATCAGCAAAGGCGGTGTGGTCCAGATAGGTCAGCGCGCTCGACAGCGGCCGCAAAAAGCGAACCCGCAGCTCGGGGTGCGCAAACCATGGGTAACCAATGTCCTGCGCCATGCGCATCCGCACCGGGTCGCCGTCGCCGAAGTCGTAGAGGTTCCACCACGCGTGCGGGCCGGGAACCTTGCCCTGCACGGTCGCGGCATGGCCCCAGTCGTCGATGATGAGGCCAGCGCCCAGCCCCGGCAGGGCCACCAAGGTCGCTACCACTACGGCCAGCAGCCGCGGTCGGGCCATCCAGGCGCGCACGTCGATCATGGGCGGCACTCGACCCGGAGCAGAACCGGCGCAGCAGCAGTGTGACCGCGCCATCCAAAATCGACAACCGGCCCATTGCGTGCGATGCTGGTCGGCATGCTCAGAGCCCGCATCGCCGCCACAGCCGCCTACCGAGCCGGGTCGCCCAGGTCCACGCGCGAACTTGCAGAGGCCAGCGCCCAGACGCGGCCGTTGGGCGAGATCGAGGCGATGATCGGCATCCAGAGCCGCCATTTCTCTGACCCAGAGGATACCGTCGCCAGCCAGGGCGCCAAAGCGGTGCAGTTGGCGCTGGACAAGGCCGGCCTCGCGCCGCGCGACGTCAAGCGGCTAATCCTGACCAATTCCACTGGCTTTGACATGATGTGCCCGGCCACCGCCAATGCCGTGTGTGACATCCTCGGCATGGACGGCACTTGTGGCTGCGTAGACATGAACAATGCCTGCGTCGGCTTTCTCAACGGCCTGGACTATGCCGCGCGGCTGGTCCACACCGGCATCGCGCCGGTCGTCGTGGTGTCGAGCGAGGTCGGCAGCAAGCACATCCGGCCAGATGACCCGCGTCCGTACTTGATCTTTGCCGACGCTGCGGCCGCGGCTGTGCTGACTTGCCCTGAGCCCGGCAGCGACGTTGGGTTTTCGGCGACATATTTCGGCAACCGCGGCCAGTACCGCGAGAGCGTGGTCATGCGCCATGCCTGCCTGACCGGCCAGCGCGAGACCTTGCAGTTCCTCAAGTCGGGCAAGGACATCGCTAAGCTCGCGGTTTTGGGTCTGCGCCAGGTGGCCGACGACGTCTTTGCCCAGTCGGGCTTGGGCTGGAACGACGTCGACTGGATCGTGCCGCATCAACCAAACGGCACCATGCTCCAAGACATTGCGGAGTTGTTCGGCATTGACCAGGCAAGAATGGTGCCGGTCGTGCACTTCATCGGCAATGTCGGATCGTGCTCGACGGCCTACGGCCTGGCCGAACTGTACGCCACGCGCGATGTGCGCCCCGGCCAAAAAGTCTTGCTGATAGGTGTCGGCGCCGGCTTGAGCTACGGCGCCCTGCTCTACCACGCCGGCTGAGTGTGCCGGCTGCGCCAACGACAGGAGCCGATTTGAAACGTCCTGCGAACCTGTGGACCGCCTGGTACCTGGCCAATTTTGGTCTCGCAGCCCGTTACCACCGCTACGAAATCGACGGCCTGGACACGCTGCTGCAAGGTCGCGCCTGCATGATCGTCGGCTACCACGGCCGGCCCATCGCCTGGGATGTGTTGTTCCTCGCCGTTGAACTCTACAAGCGCCTCGGCTACTTGCCGCACGGCCTCATCCACGGCAGCTTCAAGCACGGCCCCGCCGCCAAGATGGTCCGCGACCTCGGATTCGTGTTCGGCGACACGCCGGAGCTACAGGCAGCGATTGAACGCGGCGAGCACATGTTGGTCGCACCCGGTGGCACGCGCGAGGGCTGCCGCAGCTTTCGCCACCGCTACCAAGTCGACTGGGACGACAAGTGCGGCTACCTGCGCATTGCAGCCAAGTATCGGCTGCCGATTGTGCCCGTGGCGGCGGACGGCGTGGACGACGTCTTTGAGGGCCTGAACAACGGCGATGCCCTGGGCAAGGTGCTGCAAATGCCGGCCAAGCTGCCGTTCTGGTTCGGCTTTGGCCCGCTTGGGCTGTGGCCGCTGTCGCCACCGTTTCCGGTCAAGGTGCGCCAGCGCATCGGCCAACCGCTCGACCTGTTCCCCGCCGGCGCCATTGATCCTGGCGACAAAGCAGCGCTTCTGGCCGCTCACCGTAGCATCGGTGAACACATCCAGCTTATGCTCAACGACCTGCGCGCTGGCGTGCGCGCGCATTGACGCCGCGCCATTGTTGCCACCTGCCCTGCCCTCCAAGGTGTCCATGTCCGTTTCTGACCCACCTCGAAGCAGTTCAACCGCCCATCCAAGTAGCCCAGCCGCCGACGCCCATTGGGCCGTGGTGCTCGGCGTATCGTCGGGCAGCGGTCACGACATCGCCAAGGCGCTGGCCCAAGACCCGGGTCTGAACATCTTCGGCGCCCACCGCGGCAACTGGCCCGAGCAGATGGCCGAGCTTGACGCCAACATCGGGGCGTTGGGCCGCCGCATCGAGCACTTTGTCGGCGATGCTGGCACGCCCGACGGTGTCCGCAAGGCCGCGGATCTGTTGGAAGCGACCGTACCCAAGCGCTCGGTGCGCATCTTCGTGCACTCGATTGCCAACGCGAGCCTGGGCCTGATGCTGCCCGGCGGCAAGGGGCCGATGCGGCAGTTCATCGCACCCAACTTCCACAAGACCATGGACTCGATGGCCAACTCATTTTGCTGGTGGGCCCAGGAGCTGTACGGCCGCGACCTGCTGGCGCCGGGAGCTCTGCTGCTTGGGTTGACCAACCCGATCAGCGACTCGATGATCCACAATTTCGCCCTGATTACCGCAAGCAAGGCCGCGCTGCAGGTCTACGTCAAGCACCTGGCGTGGGAGATGGGGCCGCACGGCTACCGGGTCAACCTGCTCAACTTCGGCACTGTGGACACGGTCGCCGTCAAAAAGGCCTTTACGCCCGAGAAATGGCAGCGTTTCTGCGACGTGGTGGCGCAGGCCATTCCCGCACACCGCATGCTGACCACCGATGAGGTTGGCCGCTTTGTGTCGCTGCTGCTGCGGCCGGAAGCCAACTGGTTCAACGGTGCCACCATCGATTTTACCGGCGGCCAGTCGCAGAGCCTGCTCGACTGCCTGCTGTATGACGAGTGGGATCCGCGCGTCCACCCCGGGGCGGGCCAGGACTGATGCGCGCATTCGCACACACCGCCGCAGCCGCGCCTCAACTTGGGGCCGACGATGCCGCGGACAAGCCGGCGACCAAGGTCGCCACGGAGAGCCCGATGAACCCCGATGTCCGTTCCATGTTGACAGAAGACCAACTCGCTGTGCTGCGCGGGTCGTACCGCCGCGCGGTCATGGACATGATTGCGACCAAGATCGTCGCCGCGCCCTACCCGCCCGCCGGTGCGCTGGTCGCCTTTGCGGCCGACCGCTTCTACAACGACGCGCCGCCGGTGTTGACGCAAGCCGACCGCGAGCGCTGCCTCATCGCCATCTTCGCAGCCGGCCGCCGTCCGGCCTTTGCGATGGCCGTGCACGTCTATTGGGGTCTAATGGAAGGGCTGACGGTCGGCGAAATTGCCGAGATCATCACCCTGAGCGCGCTGTACGGCGGCCTGGACGTGCTCACCGACAACAACAAAACGCTGGCCGACACGCTCAAGTTCCTGGCCAAGACTGCCGACGCTGGCGGCGAGGCGGCGCAGTCGCAAGTGGTGCTGCCGGCGCTGGTCAACGCATTCCGGCCGCCCATCGCGATCTGATCGCCGACGCGTGGCGACGGTTGCCTGGTTCAGCGATACCGAGGGCCAGTGGCCCAAGCTGCTGCATTTCTTGGACGGCAACCCGTGCGTGGCGCTGCGCGACGGGCAATTGCAGGTAGCCCCGGACTGCGTGCTGGTGTTCGGTGGCGACAGCGTCGACCGCGGCCCGGCCGGCTTGCGCCTCTTGCGCACGCTGGTGGACGCCAAGCGGCGCCAGCCCGACCAGGTGGTGCTGCTGGCCGGCAATCGAGACATCAACAAGTTACGGTTGCTGAACGAAGTCGCGCCCGACCCCGGCAAGCGTCGCCTGCATCGCCGCCTGCCCGATGAACTCAAAAGCGCTGATCGCGCACCGCTGCTGCGCTGGACCCTGGCCGAGACCATGAGCGCCAAGGTGGCATTCGCGTGTCGCCAGCAAGAGCTGCAGGAGATGGGACTGCCTGCCGATGATTCGGCGACCGCCGAGTCGATGCTCGACGACGTGCGGCCAGGTGGGACGCTGCTGGAGTACCTGGCCTGCGCGCAGCTGATGTGGCGGCACGGCGACGCGCTGTACGTGCACGGCGCCGTGACCGACAGCAACCGCGGGCTCACGCCTGGGTTCGCGGGGCGCGACCTCGATTTTGACGCATGGCAACAGCGGCTCAACGCCTACTTTGCACGATCAGTGGCCGCGGCGGCGGCCGGCGACAGCGCGGGCTGCGAGGCTCTGCTGGCCTATCAAGCGCCGCTGCCAGGCCAGAAATCCAATCCGTACAGCGTCGTGTACAGCCGGACCACCGACGACGACGGCACGCCGCAAGCACTGGCTGGCGAGGTCTGCAACGCATTGAACGACCAGGGGATTGCGCGGCTGGTGCTCGGCCACGCCCCGATTGGCGACACTCCGTGCGTGGTGCGCGGTACTGGTGTGGACGTGCTGCTGGGCGACACCAGCTACAGCCGGCTGGAGCACGGCGCGCGCTTGATCTTGGATGAGGCGGGCAGTCAACTGCGCGGCCGCGTTCGGCTGGACGATGGCTGCGAAGTCGAAGCGACGACCTGGCACTGCCCCAGTGACCCGGGCCCACTGGGGCTGCACACAACAGACGGCGATCTGGTTGCTGCGCGCCTGAGTGACGGCCGCTACTTGCTGTCCCGCGGCCTGCCGGGATGGTCGCGGCGGCAGGTTGCCGTGACCGCGGCTGAGGCGGTGCAGTTGGTGACCCGTACGCGTTGATTCGCGCGCGGCCGGCTGTTTTTCGGTTGCCGCCGCCCCTTGCAAAACGCTACGCTACGCGCCCCTCGCGCCTTGGGCGACGGTCTGATGCTAGGACCGCAGCCCGTGCCGGCGCGCGCACCGCTGACCGCACAGGGAACGGATATCACCATGAAACCAAACGGCATTGCCGTGAATCGTTTGTGGATCGCCGCTCTGTGCGCTGCGGCGAGCGGCTGTATCGCGGGCGGCGGCGGCGGCGGTGGCGGCGGTGGCCCCTTTGTGGCAGACAGCGAGCAGAGCGACCTGGTGCTGCAAATCGGCGACGGCGACGCAACCGGTGGCACCGGCGATGGGACCGCTGGGGCCGAGACGGACGGCCCTTCGACCGGCGACAGCGGCGGAACCGGCGACGGCGGCGGGCAGACGGGGGACGGCGGCGGCATCGGCGACACCGCGAGCCAAGGCGACACGGCGACCACCGACGCCAAGGACAGTGCAAGCGGCTGCACCAAGGCCGGCGATTGCGACGACGGCAACCCATGCACCAACGATACCTGCAACGCCAACAAGTGTGCGTATGCGCCGGTGGCCGGCTGCGGCACCCAGCCCGTGCCCTGTGACGCCAAGAACGCGTGCCCGGCGGGCGGCGGCGTCTGCGACAACGAGGCCCACGCTTGCGTGCCGTGCCTGGTCAGCAAGGACTGCGGCGCCGGCAAGGTCTGCGCCGGCAAGCAGTGCGTCGCCGCGCCAGCTTGCAAGAGCGACGTGGACTGCAAGGCCAGCGGCAAGGTCTGCAACAAGACCGCGGGCGCCTGCGTCGAGTGCAATCAGCCGGGCGACTGCGGCACCGACAAGGCCTGCATCAACAACCAGTGCTTTGCGGCACCGCCGTGCGCGACCAGCAAAGAGTGCGACAAGGTCTGCGACTTCCAAAAAGGCGTCTGCGTCGATTGTTTGAGCGCCGAAGACTGCCCGGCCGGCCAGACCTGCACCCCCGACAAGCTGTGCAAGCCGGCGCTGTGCACCGCCAACGCGTGCGGCGCGGGCCAGAGCTTCTTTGTCTGCAAGCCGGGCGGCGGCGGCTACCTCGCAGGCGTGTCGTGCGAGGACGGCAATGCGTGCACGGTCAATAGCTGCGCGCCGGACAAGGGCTGCTCGACCAAGTTCAACGCGGCGACCTGCGACGATGGCGACCAGTGCACCGAAGGTGACGTCTGTTCGGTCGGACAATGCGTCGGCGCCAAAAAAGAGTGCGACGACGGCAACGCCTGCACCAACGACAGCTGCAGCCCCAAGCTCGGCTGCGTGACCGGCCCGGCTTTTGGCAACTGCGACGATGGCAACTTTTGCACCACCGGCGATTACTGCGAAAACGAGAAGTGCACCGGCACGCCCAAGGTCTGCGACGACGGCAACATCTGCACCAAGGACGTATGCGACCCCAAAGCCGCATGCCAGTTCGACACTGCCGAAGGCCCGTGCGACGACAAGAACGTGTGCACGAGCAACGACAAGTGCGTGTCGGGCGTGTGCCTGGGCGAGGCCAAGGGCTGCGACGACAACAACGCTTGCACCGATGATAAGTGCAACGTCGCCGGCGGCGGCTGCAGCTACACCAACAACGCCGCTGCTTGCGAAGATGGCAACCAGTGCACCACCGGCGACAAGTGCTCGCTCGGCAAGTGCTATGCAGGCGTCACCAAGAACTGCGACGACGCCAATCCGTGCACCACCGACAGCTGCCTGAACGGAGCCTGCCAGGGCCTGAACAACACGGTGGCCTGTAACGACGGCGACGCATGCACACTTGGCGACGCCTGCAGTGGCGGTGCTTGCAAGGCCGGCGCGACGCCGCAGACGTGCAACGACAGCAACCCCTGCACCGACGACAAGTGCGACAAGCTGGTCAACTGCCAGTACCTGGCCAACACGGCAGACTGCAACGACAGCAATGTCTGCACCGACGCCGACAAGTGCGCCAACAAGGCCTGCGTGGGTGGCGCGGCCAAGACTTGCGAGGACAACGACGCTTGCACCCAGAACACCTGCGACAAGGTCGCGGGCTGCAAGTACCCGGCCGATCTCGCCAAGTGCGACGACAAGGACCTGTGCACCACCGACAGCTGCTCAGCGCCTGGCGGCGCCTGCAAGCACGACAAGGTGCCCAACTGCTGCACCAAGCAAAGCCAGTGCGACGACGCCGACCCGTGCACCGACGACATCTGCGCCGGCAACCAGTGCGTGCACAAAGGCAACGGCAAGTGCTGCGCAGAAGACGGCGAGTGCAATGACAATTCGGCGTGCACCGCTGACTCGTGCCTGCTCGGCAAGTGCCAGTTCACCACCTTGCCTGGCACGCCAACGCCTGCCGTTCTGGGCGACTGGGAAGACCTGGGCGACATCCAAGACTGGGTCGCCAACCCCAACGTCGGCGTCATCGGCTGGTCGCAGAGCAGCACGGCCGGCGCCAACACCGGGTCGGGCGCGCTGCTGTTTGGCGACCCCGGCAAGCTCAAGAACGCCAGCGGCACGGTGTCGGTGTCGATCCTCAGTCCCAAGTTCACCGTGCCGGCCGGCGGCAAGGCCACGTTGTCGCTGAGTTGGAAGCAGGATTTCGTCGGCTTGTCGTCCACGGCCTACCCACCACTGGTGGTCTACGTTGTCGCGGGCGGCAAGGAGACGGCGCTCAACACCGGCTACTACAACACGCTCAAGAAGTACCAGCCGATTACGGTCGACTTGTCGCCCTACGGCGGCCAGTTGGCGCAGGTCAAGCTCGTCGGCCTCATCTACCACAGCGCAGCCTCGCCGGCCTCGGGCTATGGCGTGGTGGTCGACGACGTCACCACCTCATGGACCTGCAAAGCGACGACCTGCACCGCAGACAGTGGCTGCACGACAGCCTCGGCGTGTTCGCAGGGCGTGTGCGTGGCCGGTTCGTGCGCCTACGCGTTCAAGTGCTGCACGCTGGCCACCGACTGCAACGACAACAACCCGTGCACCACCGACTCGTGCAGCGGCACCAAGTGCGTGCACAGCAAGATCGCCGGCTGCTGCGGCAAGGACACGGAGTGCAACGACAGCAACGTGTGTACCTACGACACCTGCAATGTCGCCACCAAGACCTGCAAATTCGCCGGCGTGTCCGAATGCTGCACCAGCAATGCCAATTGCAACGACAACGAAGCCTGCACCATCGACAGTTGCGACGCCGGCACCTGCAAGTTCCAGAACACCTGCTGTGCCACTGACAAGGAGTGCGACGACAAAGACAACACCTGCACCATCGACAAGTGCAACCTGACGACCAAGAAGTGCGAGTACACCGGCACCGGCGTCGCCGGCTGTTGCACCCCGATTGTGTGGAAGGAGAGCTTTGACACGCCGCTCGCGGGCTGGACCATCTCGAATTCTGGTGGCGCCACAAAGGGTTGGCAGCAATGGGCCACACCCAAGAACCCACCGGGTCCCAAGTCGGCGCCCGGCGTGCTGTACTATGGCGACCCGCCGTTACTGAACTTCAATTTTGGCGCCAACAGCGGCACCATCAAGTCGCCCAAGATCACGTTGCCGCCGACGGCGACCAAGCTGACCGTCAAGGCGTGGCTGTACATGGACACCGAAGCCGGCGGCGCCGGGTCCTACGACGACCTCTACCTGTATCCGGTTGTCGACGGCGTGCAGATGGCGGCAGTCTGGACCAAGTCGACGGTCGGTTTCACGGTCGGTTCTTGGATTGCGATTACCGGCGATCTGACGGCCTACAAGGGCAAGTCGCTGGAGCTGCTGTTCAACTTCAACACCAAGGACAGCATCGGCAACAGCGGCCTGGGCGTGCTCATCGACGACCTCATCGTGGAGCGCGCGTGTCCGTGACTTTGGAATACGTCATCCCCGCATCGGGTTTGGTCACGTGAAAAATCTGCTCGATTTTCCACGTACGCCCCGTGCTTGCTCAGTGGGTCGCAAGCTCGCGTCTTTGCAAGCCGACTCGCCGCTCCGCTGTTGGGCAGGGCGATCCACTTGTTCTTACACAACTCCTTTGTGCCGCTAATGCGCTTCAGTTCCGGCCTTAGCCGTCATCCCGAGACCAGTCAGGCCGTTGGCGAGGCAGCGGACATTGCCCGCGCCGGCCTTGCGGGCGAAGAGCCGGACCTGGTCCTGCTGTTCGTGACCTCCCATCACGCCGACCAGTTTGCGGACTTGCCGCTGACGGTGGCAGCACACTTTCCGCGGGCGCTGCTCCTCGGCTGCTCGGCGGGCGGCGTGGTCGGATCAGCCACCGAAGTCGAGCGCGCCCCCGGCCTGTCGATGACGCTGGCGAGCCTGCCCGGGGTGGATCTGCGGCCCTTCCACGTCGAGGACAGCGACGTACCCATGCCAGAGCGCGCACCGCTGGCCTGGCGGCAACGACTTGGCCTGCCGCCATTGATGACTGCTGCGGACGACGCCAGGCCGACGCCAATCGTGGTGCTGCCCGAGCCGTTTTCGGTGCGCATCGAGCGCCTTTTGCGCAGCCTGGACGCTGCGTTTCCAGACGGCGTCAAAGTGGGCGGCGCGGCAAGTGGCGGCACGCGGCCGGGCACCCATGCGCTGTGGTTGGGTCCGCGACTGTTCAGGCGCGGCGCGGTGGGCGTGGCGCTGCGCGGCAACCTGGCGGTCGACGGCGTGGTCGCCCAGGGCTGTAAGGCGCTAGGCACGCCGATGCTGGTCACGCGGTCGCAGGGCAACGTGATCCTCGAACTCGACGGCCGCACGCCGCTCGATGTCATCCGCAGCCTCGCCGCCGACCTGTCGGCCGAAGACCTCGAGCTCGCCAAGGCGGCGCTATTTGTCGGCATCGAGATGGAGCCGGATCGCGTCGAGTACGGCCACGGCGACTTCTTGGTGCGCCAGATTGCCGAGGTTGACCAGACCAAGGGCTGGATGTCGCTCGGCACCAAGATTGCGCCGTGGCAGGTGGTGCAGTTCCACGTCCGCGACGGCAAGACCAGCGCCGCGGACCTGCGGCGGATGCTCGAGCGTTACCGTAGCCAGCAGACGGAAGGCGATCCGCAAGGCGCACTGTTGTTTTCGTGCGTGGGCCGCGGTGAGAACCTGTACGGCGCGCCCAACCAGGAGAGCCGCATCATCGAGGCGCTGGTGCCGGGCGTGCCGCTGGGCGGCTTTTTCTGCAATGGCGAAATCGGCAAGGCCGGCAAGGCGACGGCGTTGCACGGGCTGACCGCCAGCCTTGCGCTGTTTCGCGATCCGGGCGAACCGGCGGCGCCGCCGCAGTGGCAAGTGCGCGGGGCGGCAGACGCGTGAACCCTTTCGGTTGTCGCAGTGCGCTGGTCGCCTTGGTGCTGGCGTCGATATCGGTCGCACATCCAGCCGCCGGTCTGGACCTGGACCAGGCCTGGGCACTGGCGCGGCAACGGCTGCCGGCACTGCGCGCAGCGCAAGCGCGGACCGACGCCATGCGGGCACGCGTCGACGTAGCGGCCATCCCGCTACTGCCAACCGCGTCGCTCGACGTGACTCAAGCGGCGACGACGGCCAATTTTGTGCAGCGTCCAGGGGCGGTGCCGCGATCGTTTACGACCGGTTCCAGCGCCAACACGGTCGGCACTTCGCCAGAGCTGTATCCGTTCTTTCAAGTTGGGGGCAATGCGCGGTGGACGGTGTGGGACTTCGGCCGCACGGCCGCGGCACTGGACGCCGCCCGCTCGAGTGCTCGCGCTGCGGCGCTGGGTGAAGACACGCTGCGCCAGCGGCTGTGGGTAGTGGTCGCCACGGCCTATTTGCAAGCACTAGCGGCGCAGGCAGTAGCTGAGGTCGCCGAAGACGCCGTGCAATTGGCGACCCGTCGCCGCGACCTCGTGCAGGCGCGCGTCAAGGCCGAAGTGCGGCCAATGCTGGACCTGTTGCGCGCCGAGGCCGACCTGCAATCCGCAGACGTGGCCCGCATGCGCGCCTACGACGACATCCACAATGCTCGGCTGGCGTTGGGGCTGGCGATGGGCCTGGACCGCGCGCCGGACGGGGCTTTGGAAGCGCCGCGCCAACCGACCGCGGTGGTCAGCGACGCCGAGTTGCAAAGCGGCGCTGCCGTGGACAATTGGACAGCGGAGGCGAGCAGCCGGCGCCCGGAACTGCGGGCCTTGGATGCCGACCTCGATGCGGCCCGTGCCCAGTTGCGCGCCGCGGCGCTGCAGTGGCTGCCGAGCGTGTTCGTCAGCAGCCAGGCGACACTTGCCGGCACTGAGTTCGACAACCTGGTCTACAACTACAGCGCCACGGCCGGCGCTAGCCTGCCGATTTCAGGTGTGTGGCTGGCCGTGCCGCAGGCGGCGGAAATGCGCGCCAACTTGCGTCAAATCCAGGCTAATCGCGACGCCGTAGTCTTGCAGATTCGCGGCGAGGTCGACGGCGCCCGCCAGCTGTGGCTGCAGGTACGTCGGCGCCGCGGCCCGCTGCAGACCCTGTTTGCGCTCGCCGACAAGGCCCACGAACACGCGCGGGCGCGGTACCTGGCGGGCGCGGCGTCGCTGGTCGAGGTCATCGACACCGAGGCTGCGCGCAACCAGGCAAAGCTCCAGGTGGTGCAGGCCGAGCTCGACGAAGTGCTGGCCGTAGCGCGCTGGCAAGTGGCCATGGGGCGCATCGGCCAATAGCCAACCCAGCCGCCCCGATCGACGCGACAGGAACGATGGATGACCCTGGCAAACTTCGCGGCTCCCGTCCGCACTCAGCAACTGCACGAAACGCTGCGCGACAACGCTGGTCGGCCGGTGCCGGCGACGTGCGTGTACCGCACCGACGACATCGCGGGCACGGTGCGGGCGTGCTTTGCGCGCGGCGAAGCGGTGTTGATGGTTGGGTCGCTGACCAGCGCGACCGGCAACTTCGAGCTGGAGATCTGGCGTCCGCATCCGGCGGTGGCGGGTTGTGCGGTCGTTGGCATTCAGCCACTGAGTCTCGCAGTCGATGCCTCCGGCGATGTGCTGCCGACCCAGCCCGCACTGCACGGCGACCCAGACGACGTGCTGCGCAGCGACCGCATTGCGTTGCACCTGCACCGCGAGGGCACCGATCGCCACACTATCCAAGCAGGGGCCGGCGTGACGCTCGCGCAGATCAACCGGGCGCTGCGCGAGTTTTTTGCCGCCGACGAGTACTTTGACTACTGCGTGCCGGTCGACCTGACCACCATCGACAGCGCGCAGGTAGGCGCGGTCTATGCCACTGGCGCGCAGGGGCCGTCGCGGTTCCGCATCAGCGACGTCGCGCGGCGGGTGACGCTGTGCAACGACGAGGCACTGACCCGGCTCGGCGACGCGGCGAGCATCGCTGCGCACGAAGGCCTGTGGGGCATGACCGGCGCGGTCGTGGATCTGGAATTGCGGGTGTATCGGCGCCCTAAGCACCGGTTTGGCTTCTTCATTCCGCTGGTGCGTTCAGCGACGGGCAACTGGATCGATCAAGTGGCTGCCGTCCTGGCGCTGCTGCGCGACGCAACCACGCTGACTTTGCAAGACGGCGCGCTATCGTCGGGCTGGGCCAATGGCGTCATCGACGGCGCAGAGGTGGTCGCGCGCGAGACCCTGGAACTGGTCGCGAACACCAAGTTGCCCGCGGGTCCCAACCGTCAGGTGGCTCAACGCGTGCTCGCGCTGATGCAAGCCCGAGAAAAGAGCGGCGGCTATCGCAGCCAAAGCGACTTTGGCGTCTATCTGACCGGCAACGCGCGGTTTTCAGAGCTCGATGGCTTCTTGGACGACGCCGACAGCCCGCTGGCGCGCCTGTTGGAGTATGCAGAGCACAGTGAGCGCTTTCTGCACGCCGACGGCATGACCACCGTCATCGACGACATGCGCGGATTGGAGGACATGCGGTTGTTGCGCGAAGCGTTCGCCGACATCGCCCGCCAGTACGCCAAGCATCGCGAGCCAGGCCAGGGCAAGCCGTTTAGCGAGAGTACCGACATC
Source organism: Pseudomonadota bacterium (assembly GCA_005792545.1). Lineage (GTDB taxonomy): Bacteria > Myxococcota_A > UBA9042 > UBA9042 > UBA9042 > SXRM01. The sequence continues at coordinate 29,949 of SXRM01000037.1, forward strand.
AATTGCTCGATCGATCCGCAGGCCGCCGCGGCGATGTCGGTCGATCAGTTGCGCGAGCAATTTCGTTGGATCCTGCAGCCCTATTACGCCTACGAGATGCGCATCCGCGACCTGGCCGAGGTCGCCAGGGCCCACGGCGCGTCGGTGACCCTGTGCCGCTACGGCCATCTGAACCCGCGCTCGACCAACCTGCACACCCGGGTCACGGTCCACGCTCCGGAAGGCTCGATCGCTGCGCCTGTGCTGGTGCAAGTGGTGCAGCGGGCGCGCGACAACCTGCTGGCGGTGCTAAAGGACTTGAGCGAGCGCCACGCCGCAATCCGTGCCGAGGGCGGCGAAAAGGGCAAGATGACCGCCGACGCCTGGCACCTGATGACGGCTGCGCAGCGCGACGAAGCGGTAGCCCTGCTAGCGGCGGCCGACCCGCGCTGGCAAGCCCACCTCAAGGGTCATTGGGCGCGGGCAGTGCAAGCGGCGCGCAAGCTTTGATCGCTAATTGCTGCTCGGCTTCCAGCCTTTTTGGACCTTGCCGCTGTGGTACACCCACAGTCGCTGGTTGGCGGCGAAGGGCCCTTTGTAGGTCTTGACGTCGGCGCCGATCCAGCGGACTTCGATGCTGTCGACGCTCTCGGCGGTGCCGAGGCCAAAGTGGCAGGTCGGGCTGTCCTGGCCACCCTGCCCACCGCCACCATTGACGTAGCGCACCTGTTTCTTGCCGCCCACCGTAATCTCGACGCTGGCGCCAAGCCCCATGCGGTTGCTCTTGCCGTCTCCGACCGTGCGGACCTGCAAGAAGCCGCCTTTCTTGCTTGCGGGCAACTGGTTGCGCAACAGCTCGTTCTGGGCAATCAGCTCCAGGTCGCCGTCGTTGTCGAGGTCGGCCGACGCCAGGCCCCAACCGCCGCGCGAGGTGATGCCGGCGTGCAGGCGATCGATGCTGAAGGTGCCGTCGCCGTTGCCCCAGTAAAAGTCGGTCGGTCGGCCTTCGTAGACGGCGCTGATCGCCAGGTCCAAGTCGCCGTCCTGGTCAAAATCGCCGAGCGCAGGCACCGAGTGGGTCTCTTGATAGCGGATGCCGGCGTCGCCCATCGGGATCTCGAAGGTGCCCTGGATGTCGTTCCAGTGGCCGGGCTTGTCCTGGATCAGCACCTGAGTCTTGTTGCTGAAGTTGTAGAAGCGCGGGTGGGCAAGGTTTGCGACCACCGCGTCCAGAAGGCCGTCGCCGTTCAAGTCGCCAAACGCGGCGCCGATGCTGTGGCCAAAGTAGGTCTGGCCGCCCCAATTGGTCTTCTTGCCGGCGAGCGTGGTCCCTGCTCCATCTTCGGTAAAGGTGCCGCCGTCGTTGCGGAAATACAGGTTGCGCACCAGCACGTAGTTGTTGACGAACACGTCGACGTCGCCGTCGCGGTCGGCGTCTACGGTCAGCGCGCCGCGGCTGGGGGTCTTGTAGCCCTGCGGCCCGGGAAAGCCGTGGGTGCCCGTCCAATCCTCAAACTTGCCGCCGCCCAGGTTGTGGAACACCGTATCCTGGTAAGGCGAGTAGTCGTCCCAGCACTGAAAGCGCGACACGTACAGGTCGAGCAGGCCATCGGCGTCAAAATCGCCCCAGGCCGCGCCGGCGCTCGGCGCGTGCTTGCCCTTGCCCTTGCAGTCGTTGTAGGTCTGGTTGCCGTCGATGCCCGAGTTGGCGGTCACGTCGGCAAACTTGCCCTTGCAGTCGCCTTTCCACAGCCGGTCGGGATCGGAGTAACCCTCGACAAACGTGAAGATATCCGGGCAGCCGTCGTTGTCGTAGTCGCCCCACACGCCACCCGACGCTGCGCCTTGCAAGCCCGAGTCGGCGGTCGCCTCGACCAGCTTGCCGTCGTCGTTGCGCCACAGCTGGGGCCCAGGCATCAGCAGGTCGTCGTCGCCATCGTTGTCAAAGTCGCCGAACGAGTGGCGGTTCGACGGCTTCTTGGGCTCGCCCTTGTCGTCCGCTGGCGTCGGCATCGGCGCAAACACCAGCTCGGCCGGCGCGGGCTCCGGCAGCGGCTCGACCCACAGGCGCACCAGAAAGTCGGTGGCGTGCGACGACGACAGCCCGTTCCAGTTGAAGTAAGACTGATTGTTGAGCGTGAAGTTCTTGACCGTCGGCAAGTTCCACGCGGAGTGGCAGCGGGCGAACGTCTCGCAGCACTTCTGCGCGTCGGTACACTCCTTGGCGATGGTGCTGTCCAGCGCGAACGCGGCCGAATTGACGCCTTCGCGCTTGTGGGCGACGTACACCAGCTGGGGTTGCTCAAAGGTCATGGGCTCCGGCAGCGCGTAGTCCAGCCAGCCGTCGCCGTTGCCGCTCGGCGCCGGGTCGCCCTTGAGGTCGCCGGGACAACGGCCGCCTGTGAAGTAGCTCTGGAACTGCCAGAAATCAAATCCGTTGTTGCTCAGGTCCGGGAACAAGCCGGCAGTCAGATCGGCGGCATCCGGCGCGGGATTGCCCGCCCAGCGAATCGAGAAACCCCAGACGCGCACCGGCTTTTCCAGGTCAAAGCGCACAGCCTCCCACAGCTGCTGATCGGCCATCTTCTTGCCGACCACATTCAGGCCTTGTTCGGGCAGCGACTTGCCAGGCTTGCCGTCGTCCCACTGAATTGTCTGCAAGCCCTTAGGGATCCAGCCGAGCGCCGTATTGCAGCCGCTCGCCGGTGGCAGGTCGGGCTTGGGGCCGTAGTCGGGTCCGGCATCCGCTGGGATTGCAGCACTGTCGGCGCCGGCATCGCCGGCAATGGCGACGTCGGCCGCAGTGTCCTGGCCAAGGCTGTCCTTGGCGACAACTGCGTCAGCCGACGCCGGGCTGGCTGGCGTCGCGGTCGAACCGCCGCAGGCCGCGCCGAGCAAACCTGGCAGCACAAGGACAAGGGCGCGCATCGACATGACAACCTCCATAGGCGGCTGAGCGTACGCCAAATCGGGGTTTGGAGCAAAGGGGGGCTTTGTTCAGACGCTTGAAATCACGAATGAACTACAGGTGGATTCGATCGCCCCAGGCGGCTACCAGCGCCAGCCAATGCCGCCGCGCCAGGTCGCCAACAGGTCCATGGTCAACGCGACCGCATAGTGCAGGGCCACGCCGAGCCAGACGCTGCCGTGACGTAGCGCCAACCAGCCGAGCACGCTGCCGGCCACAATTGCGCCCAAAGTCTCCGCCAGGGGCTTGCCAAAGTGCGCGATAACGTACGGCACCAGCATCCACGCCAGCGCATACGCGCCCCAGTCGCGGTGCAGGCCAAAAGCAATCCAGCCGCGCCAGAAGCACTCGCCGCTGACGAATACCAGCACGTAGAGCGCCTGATAGGTCGCAAACTCGAGGACTTGCAGGGTATTGGCGCTATCGAGCAGCGCCCGCGCCAGCGGGTATTTGGCCTGAAACGCCGCGGTGCCGCTGGCGTACCACACGGCCGGCAGCACCAGCAGGTAGAGCCCCAAGTACACTGGCCATGTGCGTTGCCCGCTCGGGGCGCGCCGCCAGCCCAGATCGCGCATCGTCAACCCGAGCCGATCCGCCAGCAACCACGGCACGCCGAGCCTGAAGATCGCGGCAGCGATCGAGAAGTAGGCAAAGCCCCACACCGGCCGCAGCCAACCCACTGCGGGCAAGCGCGGTTGCCACCACCTTTCCCAGGCATCCAGGCGACCGAGGTACCAGAAGGCACACAGCGCGACGGCAGTGCCAGCCAGCACCCAGGCCGTACGGTCCGTCTGGCCGCGCCGCCACGCTTGAGGGTCGGCTAGGCGCAACAGCAGCGCCAGCGCCGCCCAGCCGCAAGCCAGATGGACGATGAACCACGCCTCCGGCTCCACCACACCGGCATGGCGCGCCAGCACCTGCCCAGCCAGCAGAGCGGCAGCGGCAATCAGCACCCACGGCTTGCCCGGCAGCGCCGCGGACGGCATGGACTACCGCCGCAAGAACGTGGGCACCGGCGCGTGGCGCTCGTTGGCCGGCTTCTTGCGCAGGTTGAGCGTCAGGCGCGCGGGGTTGTAGACCAGCAGGTTGTGGGTCGTCGGCGTGGTGATGATGAACTGGGCGCGGGTCACCCCAAGAAAACGCGCCACCTCGTCGATGCGCTCGACCGACAGGTGCGCGAATGGTTCGTCGAGGATGAAAAAGCCCGTTGCGTCGCCGCCCTCTTCCATGGTCAACGCCATCAGTAGGATAAGCGACGACACCACGCTCTGACCGCCCGACAGCTTGGGGTCGTCGACCGCCACCGGCTTCTTGCCGTCAAAACCGATGCGGATTTCGAGCCCTGCCTTGCCGAGCAGATCGTCGTTGTCCTCGCGCAGCACCTCGGCATTGGGCACTTTGACCTGCACTTCGACGCGGCACAGCTCTCCCAAGCGCAAGACATTGTTCCGGTATCTGCGAATGGTCTCGTGCACGACGCGCCGGTAGGCCTGGCGGGCCAGCGCCAGCTCTTCGTTGCCCTGGGCCAGCTGATTGCGGTGGCGGGCCATGGCGCGCTCGTGCTCCGCAAGCTCAGCTGCCGCGCGCTCAAAGATGTGGACGCTGCGCGGATCGCGGTTGCCGTCGAACTGAGCGATGCGATCGCGCACGAGGTTCAGGCGCTCGATGAGCTGCAGCTCTGGCGGCAGCAACTCTTGCGCAGCCGGGGTCTGCAGCTCGGGCGGCACGGTCGCCGCCAGTTCGGTGCGCTCGGCCTCCAGGCGCTGCAACTTGGCTGTGTAGGCGCCGAGCTGGGTGCGCGCGCGGTCGCGTTCCAGGATCGCCTCGCGATTGCGGTACTCCAGCTGCGAAATGCGCCGCTCGCGGTCCACCACCTCGACGTTGGCAAGATCGATCTGGTTGAGCAACGCGAACAGCCGCTCAGAAGCACCCCGGCGCGCATCGACTAGCTCAGCGATGCGGCCAGGCAGCGCATCCGGGTCGCCGATGCGCGCGAGCAGCTTGCCGCGCACCTTGTCCGCGACCAGCAGTTCGTCGATTTGCGCAATACGCCGCGACGTGGGCCCGAGCGACGCTTCCAGGCTGTCGCGCAGTTGGCGCAAACGACCGAGCTCAGACTCGACTTGGGCTTTGCGATGGCCACCGGACGACGCGCCGCAGTACAGGTCGGTGACACCCACGAAAATGCCGCCGCGGGTGTCTTGCCGATAGCCGTCGGGCGTGATGCTGGTCTGCCGCCCCAGCTTGTGCCCCTCTTCGACGCTGTGCACCAGCTGCACCGACGCCAGCTGCTGCACGATGTGCTCGGGCAGACGGGCGTCTGTGATTTGCACCGCCGACAGCGCTGAGCCTTGGCGCACCGGATGCCGGCGCGAACTCTCCCATGCGGTCACATAGTTGCGGTACTTGTTGCGCTGACCGATCTTGCGGCCGGACAGCTCGTCTTTGGCGTCGACCAGGATCGTGAAGCGGGCGTTGCCAAGCACGGACTCGACGGCGACCTGCCACTCTGGCTCAGTGATTTCAAGCACGTCGGCGACGATCGAGGCTTCAATGCCCTCGCGCCGCAATTCGCGCAGCATGGCCGCCGTGGCCTCCGGCGGCGCACGCCGAGACCGGCCACCGCCGTCCAGCTGACTCAATTCGCTGCGAAGCTCTGAGATCTGCGCGATGACCCGGGTCAGATCGCCGCGGGTACTCGACTCGCCGGCCACCAGCCGCGTGCGCTCTTCCGCCAGCCGTTCGGCCTCGCCCGCCGCATCCAGTGCACCCTGCGACCGCAGCTCTTCGAGCTCCGCCTCCATGCGCTTGAGGTCGCGATGCCTGCCGTCCAGACCTTCCTTTTCGGTCATCAGCGCCTGGTAGCCGCGCTTGGTTGCTTCGATGCCCTCGCGCAGCTCAGACACCGCCACACGCAAGGCGTCGGCTTCACCGGTAAAGCCGGTCAGCACGTCGTCCGCCGCCTTGAGCACCGAGCCGGCGCGGGCGAGATCGCTGTGTACGTCGTCGACGTCGCGACAGAGGCCCTTGAGACGCGACGCCGGCAGCGAAACGTCGCGCAGTTGCCGCTCTTGGGCTTCCAGGCCGCTCAGCTCTTTGTACTGCTCGGCGTCGCGGCGCAGGACATCGACGTGCAGCGCCTGCACCTGCAAGCGGCGCTCCATATCCTCGAGATCGCGTTGGCCGGCCAGGTACTCGCTGCGGGCGTCGGCGTAGCGCTCCAGAACTTGCTTGTCGCCTTGCAGCTCCAGCACGTATTCGAGCAACTGCTCTGGCGTACGCTGCGCCAGCTTGTGGGTCTCGCCCTGCTCCAGCGCTAGAACCTTGAGCAGCGTGCGCGGCACCTGCGCCTCTTCAAGCGCCTTGGCGTACTCCTCCGGGCCCATGCCGTGCGCCGCGATCTTGAGCGTGTCGATCGGGGCGTCGCCGGCCACGATGTGGTAGCGACGTTGCCACTGGCCTTGCTTGCGTTCGAGCACGCAGGCGATGGTGGCCTGGTCGTCAAATACGCCGCGCGACGAAAACGGTCGCTTGCCCGTGCCCTTGCGCAGCGGGTTGGTCACCACCGCTTTGACGATCGCTACGCCGGTGTCGTCGCGCAGGTACTGCGGCATCTTGCGCGACGTCGACAGCTTGCGCGCGCCCAGCAACACCCGCACGGCGTCGAGCACGGTGGTCTTGCCGCTGCCATTGGGCCCGGCGATGAGCACTACCTGCTCGTCGAGCGGCATGCGCACGTGGGACCAGTAGTCCCAATTCATCAATTCCAACCACTTGAACGTGAACATCGCGCGCTGTCGTCACCCTTCGAACGGCCACCGCCGTCCAATCCATGCCCGATCGTGCTTGCCTATTCGCCAAACTCGTCGCCGTCGACTTCGCTGGCCTCGTCCGCGCCTTCAGCCACGTCGGCCACGCCTTTGTCCAGGACGTCCCACAACACCGAGTCGCGCAGCTTTTGGGCCATCTGTACGCCGTCGATCAGCAGGTCGAGCAGCGGCCCTTCGCGCAGGTTGCCGGCGCGATCCTCGCGCACGAAACCCGCCGATTTGAGCTGGCCGACGTAGCGGGCAAACGCCGTCTTGCCGAACTTGCGGCCAAACTCGGCGTACAGCTGATCGCGGCTGATCGAAGGCGCAGGGCCTGGCTCTGCCGGAGCCGAAGCTGCGGCGCCAGTGCCATCCGCAATCGGCGCCGGCGCCAGGTGATCCGCGGGATCCAAGCGTTTGGGCAGCACGAGCTTTGCCCACAGCACCACCAACAGCGCCACCGCGCCGCGTGGCAACCGCGCGTTGGTGGCCCAGTCGAAAGCAATGTCGCCTTCGATTGCGCGCTTGAGCCGCGCGGCAAAGTAATCCGACGTGAAGGACTCAACGAGCTCAAGGCCCACCATGCCCAAACGCCGGCCGACCATCGCCCGCAGGTCGTCGTCGAGCAGCAAGTCGCGGTACGCGCGCTTGGGCACCCAGCGTTCGATGAGCAGGCGCGAGCAGATTTCCTCTGCGCGCGTTTCGCGTTCAGCGTCGTGGCGCGCGGAGCCCCCGTCGTTGCGCAGCTGTGCCGCCGGTGCTGCCGTGGTCTGATCGCGGTCTTCCATTCGTCGGCGCCAACCGCGTGCTCAATGGCAGACGGCGGCGCAGGGATAACATAATGTGGCGGGCTTGGCTATCGGCGCGATCGGGGAACAGCACCGCCGTTGCCCATCAGATCAGGCTGTTGAACCGAACAGGCAAATGCGGCCGCTGCGCACGCTGCGGTCACTCGCGGCCTGGCACGAAGCTTCAGGCAGGCGCAGCCTGTCGCCAGTCGGCCGCGTCAGCACGCGCGCGTTCTGCCAGTTTGATCAATGCCCCGACATCAAGCGACGGGCGAAGCGCTGCCCGCGCCGCCAATTGCGCCCGCGCCTGCCCTTCGCCTAGCCGCGCCGCCTGCTCGCGCGCTTCGGCCGCGCGCAGGGCGGACTGCAGTCGCTCAATCGTCCGGTACGCCTCCGCGTAATCGGACTCCAGATTTGCGCGGCGCTGTTCGTGCGCCGGGTCTGCGCGCGGCGGCTCCGGCGGCGCTGCCAGGGCCTGACGCGCCCCAGCAATAGTCATGCCCTTGTCGTACAGCAGACTGCGGATCCGCAGCAGGCGCTCGGCGGCCGGCCTGCCATACAGCAGGCGGTTGGTCGAACTGCGCTCTGGGCGCACCGAGCCGAACTGGTCGGTCCAAAACCGCACAACGTGGGTCTGTACGCCAAGCAGGTCGGCCAATTCGCCAATCCGCAACAGGGTCTTGTCCGGCCACTGGTCGAGCGGCACTGCGGGGCGCACGCTCGAATCGGGTGGGGCGGCTGGTTTGCTGGGCATGACGTCGCTCGTTTGGAGGCAGCGCCGAGCCTAGCGCAAAACCCGGCGCGCGTGAACGGGCCGGGACGGCACCGGGTGCGGATCGCGCTGTGGGGTCTACGGCCTGGTGCGCGGAACTGGTGAATATGCATGGCGTTCAGGTTGGACCCGGCGGCTAAAGCCGCAGGCTTGTTGTACGAAGCCCGGCCTGCGCCGGGCTAATTTTTCCTTGTGATGATCTAGCTTTGCGGAGGCAAGGCTTTTCGCCCGGAGGCCGCGGCCTCAGCCGCCGGCAGCAAATACCAGGACCGTGTGGGCACCATGCCAGCGATCGCCCCCATTTCAGGAACCGCACCCGACCGCACCATCAACGGCAAGCCCAAAAACGCCGCGACCCGGCAGCCAAACAACTGCCGGGTCGCGATCGCGAACGTTGTGCTCTGCGACTACTTGCCGTTGAGCTGGCTCTTGAGCACCTGCGACGGCTTGAAGGTCAGCACGCGACGCGCCGAGATCTCGATCGGCTGGCGGGTCTGCGGATTGCGGCCCATGCGCGCTTTCTTCTCGCGAACCACGAAGTTGCCAAAGCCGGAGATCTTGACTTTCTCCTGCTTGGCCAGCGTGTCCTTGAGGGTGTCAAACACGTGCTCGACCAACTCGGCGGCTTCGCGCTTGGAGTATCCGCCCAGCTTGTCATACACAGCTTCGATGATGTCGGCCTTGGTCATGGTCTGGCTCCTGTCCAATCAATGCGGCACTGGTTGCGCCTGGGCCACTGCCGGAAAATCCGGGCGCGCGGCGTGGTGGCTAGCCCCGCTGGTTGTGCGTCTGCCGGCGATGGCGAGACGCGAGATTCTGCCTCTGGTTCGCGAAGCGCTCGCACCGTGCGAGCGACCGCCGGGGCGTGGGCCAATGCCCAGGCTGCACCCCGCGCGACGACAACCGGCTACTTGCCGGCGGCCGCCTGCTTGATCTGGTTGAACACCACTTTGAACGCCTCGAGATCGGCAAGTGCCAGATCGGCCAGCGCCTTACGGTCAAGCTGCACGCCGGACTTGTTCAGCCACCCGGCAAACACCGAGTACTTGCTGCCCAGCGAGCGCACGGCGGCGTTGATGCGCACGATCCACAGCGAGCGGAATTCGCGCTTCTTGCGGCGACGCTCGCGAAACGCCAGCTTGAGGCCACGGTAGACCTGCTCGCGGGCAGTGCGGAACAGCCGCGAGCGCGCTGCGCGCATGCCCTTGGCCATCTTGAGAACTTTCTTGTGACGGGCGCGGGTTTTGGTCCCGCCCTTGACGCGTGGCATGTCGAACTCCATTGCCGCGACGCGCATCTGGTCGGATGCGTGCGTGCGGCCCTATCGCCAACGCCGTCGGTCGCGTCCAAGCCAGCCTTTGGCCAGGCACGCGCCGGCAGTTGGTGCGCGGCGAAATCCATGAAAATGCGGGCTGACCGGGACACCCCAGCCCACCCCGACCATCGGCCACCGGGGGTACGCCCCGGAAGCCTCCCGACCGCGCGCGTGGCCCGATCGGCAATACACCGTGTCCGGCACAACTCAACCCCGTGTTTTCCACGGGAAATCGCAGCTTGCGGCGGAGCGCGCCCGCCAGCGGTTGCCGGCGAGGTCGCGGAGTTTACAGCGTTCACGATCCGTTGCCAAGGCCTCCAGCCGGGCCGTCGCGAAATTCCTCGCGCCGCTGCGGTGGAAAACCTGAGCAACCGGCCGCTAGCCGTACGGCATCTGCTCGTGAACCATCCGCTGCAAACCGGCGGGCACCACGCCCGGCTCGCGCATCTGGCGCTTGCGCTTGGTGGTCTTGCTGCTCAGCAAGTGGCGCTTACCGGCCTTGCCGCACTTGATGCGGCCGTTGGCCATGATCTTGAAGCGCTTGGCGGCGGCGCGGCGCGTCTTCTGCTTTGGCATGTCGTCTCCTGGTCATGCGCCCCCATTGAGGGCGCGGGCTGGGGGCGGCCTACGCGGTCGCGCCCGTCGGGGCAAGCGGCGAATGCCGCCCATCTTGGTTGTCCGTGTTGAGCAAACCGGGCGACCGAGCGGGCGCCCACCTCATCGGCGCCGCAACCGCAACGCCTGGAAAAGCTACGAGACCTGGCCGCCCGAGCGCCGCGTCGTGACCGTGGGCCCCGTCGGCACAATGGGCGCTGGCGCCGCCGGGGTCTGCGCGGGCGCAGGCGCCTCCGCCGGCTTGATCGGCGCACCGCCGCGCCTGGGGTTGAGCATCATCGACATGTTGCGGCCCTCGACCTTGGGCAGCACGTCGACCGCCGACACGTCGGCCAGCGCAGTCGCGATTTCCATCAGCCGCTCTTGCTGCGTACGGGCGTAAGCGATCTCGCGACCGCGGAACATCACCGTCACCTTGACGCGATCGCCGTCCTGCAGGAAACGGCGAGCCTGGTTCATCTTGGTCTGGAAGTCGTGATCATCGGTCTTGGGCCGGAATTTGACCTCTTTGACTTCGATATGCGTCGAGGTTCGCTTGGCTTCGCCCGCTTTCTTCTTCTGCAAGTACTTGAACTTGCCGTAGGCCATGAGCTTGCAAACCGGCGGCCGGGCGGCAGCGGCACCCTCGACGAGATCGACGCCGGCCTCGTGCGCCATGCGCATGGCTTCTTCGATGGGCACGACCCCCAGCTGGTCGCCGTCAACGCCGACGAGGCGCACCTCTGGTACGCGAATGCGGTGATTGACGCGCGGTTCACGCGCGCGAGCGTCTTCTTGCTGCCTCGAGGGGATGCTTGGTGCGACCATTCGGGGTGAATTTCCTCCATTGTGTGCGGTCAGCCGCGTCGGACACCGAGGCGTCTTCCGAGCCGGACTGCGGAGCACGCCAACCGGCGATCGCTCTTACAGTTCAAGCTGTTCCGGAGTTCGCCGTCCGCTGTGGCGCTGCCGCCGGCGCTTTTTGCGCCGTTCTACCAACTCGACCCACGCGTTGGCGGCGCGGATTGTGCAGCAAAACCGTGGACTGTTCAAGGGCGACGTGCGACTGCCGGCGAGTCGGTGCGGCTCCGAGCTTTCGGCGAGCAATACCGGCTTCGGTCTGCAGCAGGGGGGTTGACGGCCTCGAACCGGTCTTTATACTAGTGCGCCCACGGACGGCCTGCGCGGCCTGTCCTCGCCGTTTGCGCAGCCCGAATTCGCAGCGCTCGCCCTCGCCAGGCGGCCGCAGTGACCGAAATCAGGCCATGCAAAGCGGTCAACTAGTACGGGGGTGTAGCTCAGCTGGGAGAGTACCTGAATGGCATTCAGGGGGTCACGGGTTCGATCCCCGTCATCTCCACCCGTCGCGATCGCCAGAATCAGTAGACCAGGTCGCGTGTTTCGCGGCCGTGTCGACCGTGCGATGCCGAAAGACGCAAAGGGCCTGACCTCAACGGTCGGGCCCTTGGTGTTTTTGGCCCGAACAGCGTGGGCCTGGGCGTCGCAGGCGCTCGGCGTTTTTTGCCTGTGTCTTTGCGTTTTTATCGCGGTTCGGTGAACACTGGCCCGCCGCCGCGGATGGTGTCGACGGCGCAGCGCTTCCGCCCCGCAGGGACCAACACCCGTGTCGATTGCCGCCCCCTCGCATGCCGCGCCCGGGCCCAACGCCGACCTGTCGCCACAACAGCGCCAGTGGCGCCACCGGGTGTTCGCGGCCACCTGGCTGTCGTACGTCGGCTTCTATTTTTGCCGCAAGCCGTTCTCGATCGCCAAGGCCGATCTCGGCAAGGCCAATGGCTTCGACGCCGACCTGCTGGGCCAGATCGGGGCCGCGTACCTCATCGCCTACACGCTGGGCCAGTTCGTTTCGGGTGGCATCGGCCCGCGGATTGGTCCGCGGCGGATGCTACTAAGCGGCATGGCGATTTCGGCGGCGACCGCGCTGGCCTTTGGCGCAATCTCGGGCGCATTGACGTTTGCCGTGGTTATGGTCGTCAACGGCCTGGCCCAGGCGACCGGGTGGTCGAACAACCTGGGGGTCATGGCGCAGTGGTTCCGCCGGCAAGAGCGCGGGCGCGTCATGGGCCTGTGGTCGACCAATTTCCAGGTCGGCGGCGTTGCGGCCAATGCCCTCGCGGCGTTTGCGCTGGCCCACTTCGGGTTGGCCTGGAGCTTCTGGTCGGGGGCGCTGGCGCTGTCTGCCGTCATCGCAGTGTTCTGGTTCCATCAGGCGAACCAACCGCAAGACGTCGGCCTGCCGGCGATCGTGTCGGACGAAGCTCCGGCTGCAGGTCCCGGCGCGGATGCGGGCGAAGTGCGCTGGGATCGCAGCACGTGGATCAGCGTGTTTCTGGTCGGCGGCGCGTATTTCGGCATGAAGTTCATTCGCTACGCGCTGTGGTCGTGGGCGCCGTACGTGCTCGGCAACAACTTCAAACTGGCGGGCGACGACGCGGGTTACGTGTCCACGGTGTTCGACTTGTGCGGCATTGCGGGGGTCATCGCGACCGGTTACCTGTCCGATCGGCTGTTTGGCGGGCGGCGCGCCTTCATCAGCTTTTTGATGCTGCTGGGACTGGTCGGCGCCACGGCGCTTTTGTTCACGGTCGGCGCACAGAGTGTGACTGCGTTCGCGCTCTGCATTGGCCTTGTCGGCTTCGCGCTGTTCGGGCCCGACGCGTTGCTGACTGGCGCGGGCGCGATGGACATCGGCAAGGGCCGCGGAGCTGTGCGGGCGGCCGGCATCATCTCGGGCTTGGGATCCGCAGGTTCGGTCGTGCAAGAACTGGTCATCGGCAAGTCGTACGCCGCAACTGGCGGTGCGATTGGGCCGATCCTGTTGATGCTGCTGGGGTCCGCGGCGTTCGCTGCTGTGTGCGTGGCGGTAATCCTGGTGCGCAACCGCCAGGGCGCGAGCGACGTGTAGCCGCGACGGCCTGCCCCTCCTATAATTGGCGGCCCCCAAACGCCTTGCGGGCCGGGACTGGATTGAACCTATGGGATTTTTGGACTTTCTTACCGGCGGCGGCGATCCGCAAAAGCAGATCGACAAGCTCAAGCGCATTCTGATGGATCAATACCGTCAGCGCGAGCAGCGGCTGGAGGCCATCGACGACCTGGTGCGCATGGGCACGCCGGCCGCGCTGGCTGCGCTGCTCGAACGTTTTACGCTGCGCGTCAGTGGTCCGACGGTCGACGAGCAAGAGAAGCAGTACACCTACGAAAAGATTGCACTTTGGGGTCCGTCGGCCGTCGAACCGTTGCAGCAGTTCATCTTCACCAAAGACGCCGTGTACTTTCCGCTGCGCGCGCTGCGCGACCTCGCAGGCGACGAGGTTGCCGTCGATACCCTGCTCAAGGCCATCGCCGACTGCGATCCGGGTTACCATCAGGGCCTGGATCGCTTGCGCGAAATCGTCAGCAACCTGCGCGATTTTCGCCACGACCGCGTGCGCGCTGCGCTGGTGGGCCTGCTGCAGTCGCGCTCGAATGAAATTCGCTTCTACGCGCTGGACGGGCTGAGCGGCTACCCGGCCGAAGAGATCGCCGAACAATTCGCAAGTCGCATGATCGACCCCGCGGAAAGTCAGCGCGTCAAGGCGCTTGCGTACGAACTGGCGGTGGAGCATCGTTTGCCTCTGGCAGCCTGGGCGGAGGCGCTGACGCCGGCACTGCCGCCGAGCTACAGCCTGGATGGCGACGGCTACCTGGCGCGCGCCTAGCGCGATCGCAGCCGATGCTGCGTTTATGGCGTGGCGCCGCGCCCAGCGCCGGCTGAGGGCGCGCGGCTGGTGCCGCTGACCGATTCGAGCCTGCGCAGTGAGGCTGACCGACCGCGTCTGACTGCTACTCTCTCACTCATCGTTTCCCCACTTTTTTGCGGAGCCAACATGCCGACCATCCCGATCACGCCTGCGGGCCTCGCCAAGCTGCACACGCAGCTCAAGCGGCTGCGCGAAGTCGAGCGGCCGCAGAACGTGCGCGATATTGAAGAGGCGCGCGCCCACGGCGACCTGCGCGAGAACGCGGAGTACCACGCAGCCAAGGAACGTCAGGGCCACATTGCCGGCCAGATGCAGTTCTTGGAGTCGGTGATCGCAGACGCTGAAGTCATCGACCCCAAGAAGCTCTCGGGCACGCGCGTGACTTTCGGCGCGACGGTGACGGTCACCGATGTTGAGACGGAGGAAACCAACCGCTTTCAGATCGTCGGCGAGCATGAGGCCGAGTTGTCGGCCGGCCAGATTTCGATCAAGGCGCCCACCGCGCGCGGCTTGCTTGGCAAGGAAGAGGGCGATGAGGTCGCCATAACCACGCCACGCGGCAAGCGCGTGCTGAGCATCGACAAGGTGGAGTGGCTGTGAAGTCGGTGCTCGACCTGCCCACCGAACCGATCGCTGACGCCGACGCCCTGCACCGGCTCGGGCGCTACGTGGCGCGGCAGTTGGGAGCGGGTGACGTGCTGGCGCTGGTGGGCGATCTGGGCACGGGCAAGACGACATTTGTGCGCGGACTGGCCGAGGGCCTGGGCTTGGATCCAGAGGCGGTGTCGAGCCCGACGTTTGCGCTGGCGCAACAGTACCGCGGCGGCGATGTGTCATTGGTGCATGCCGACCTGTACCGCATTGGCTCGGATGCGGAAGCCGAAGCCGCGGGCCTCTCGGATCTGCTGCACGACCCAGAAGCAGTCGTGGCGGTCGAGTGGCCCCTGAACGCCAAGGGGCTGATGCCGCGCCATGCGCTTTGGCTGCACTTCGCGATCGTGGCTGCGGGCCGGGCTGTGGTGCAGGTATTGCCTCCGGCCTGATCGCCGCGTCATCGCAACCCGGTGTTTTCTTGAAAGCGCGACCGCCCGGCGTACGCTTGGCCGCGCCGCGCGATTGTGCGCGGCGGTTCGGTCGTCGCCACTATGTGCACGCTTCGTCCCTATTTGGCCCTGGTCCTGGTCGCCCTGTTTGCGGTGCCCGCCATTGGCAGCGAACCGCCGGCGCACGAGGGCCGCGAGTCGCACGCGTGCCCGCTGGACGGGACCGCCACGTTCCCGATTGGCAGTGACGGCAAGACCTCGCCCAAGCTCTACACCGACCTGGAGATCCCGACCCAAGCCTACACCAACCTCGTCGTCGCCTGTCCCAAGTGTGGCTACGCCTCGTGGACAAGCGACTTCTCGCGCCCCGTCGATGCGGCAACTGAGGGCTGGGTCAAGGCCAACCTGGCCACCACGGCGCGCCGAGCCGCCGAGGATCCGGCCTGGGCTTACCGCCACCACGTGCAGCTGCTCAACCGCCGCAACGCACCCTTGCGCGAGCGGATCGGCGCGCTGGTGTTCCAGTCCTACGTGCTCAAGCGCCGGCGCCCGCGCGGCGGCAGCGATCCCAACGTCGAACGCGAAATCGCCACTGTGCGTCGCGACATCACCACCTTGCTGGCCCAGGGTCTGCGCGAAGACCCACCCAAAGCGGCGCGCACGCGGCTGGAGTGGGCGTATCTGCTGGGCGAACTGACGCGGCTGGTCGGCGAACCGGCGAACGCCAAGCCTCTGTTGGCCGATGTCTGCGCGCAGAAGGACACCCTTGGCCTTACGCTGGGCAAGATGGCGTGCGATCAAGCCGATAAGGCCGCGCACAAGGATACCTTTGAAGAGTACCGCGACGGCCTGATCAACCCTGCGGCTGCAATCGCGTACAAGCCCGCAGAACCACCGGCCGCGCCTACGGATTCGGCGCCGACGCCGCCCAAATAGGCGGACGGTATCGCGGCGCAGCTAAAAACTGGCGCCCAACTGCACGTTCAAGAACGGCTCTGCTGAGCCATCGGTGGTTGCCTGGCTGCTCGACTGCAGCAGCCAGCCGTAGCCGGCTTGGACCAGGCCGGTCAGGCCGAGTTGCGCGGTCAGCGGCCAACTGATTTTGTAGCCACCAAAGACACCAAGCGATGTGCTGGTCTTGGGTGCGGCCGCGGACACCGTGCCGGTCGTGGTGGCGAATTCCTTGCGGGCATACAGCACCTCGACGCCGCCGTGAAAGCCGTCGTCAAAGTTGCCACTGAAGTAGTACGACCCTTGCGCGCCGGCCAGGATCAGGTTGCTGGTGGTGGTGGCGCTGCCAAAACCGGTGTTGGCGGTCTCAGTGCGCTTGCCGCCGCCGCCGATTGCGGCAATGCCGATCATGGGCAGAACCCGAAATTCGGCGGTCGCCTCGAAAATCGGCTCCAACAGATGCAACGGGTTGAACGTCACGGTAGCGCGGTAGCGCGATGGGCCACCCTCGCTGGACTGCGCCATGGCTGGCACGCCGGCGGCAGTAGTGGCTGCAACGACAACGGAAATGATCAACGAACGTGCGGTCATGGTGTGCTCGCAAGCGCCGACGGGGCACGCACACGCTGGCGCGGCGGCGCGGCGCTGTCAAGGTGGCCATGGGGCGACGACCGGCGAAACGACGTGAGATCTGGCGATTCCGCCGAAAACGGGTAGTCTTGCCGCGGGGGGTGTAGCGGGCCAATGCCACACGGCGGCAGGATGATTGCAAATGTGGCCGGAGCTGTCGCCGAGACCTTGGCCCAGGTCGCGCCGCGCACGCGCTCGACGCCAACCGCGGTCGTCGCCAACGCCGGTGCGCCACAGCCTGGCCTGCGCGTCGCCGTCCACGACCGTTCGCGCCTGGAGTGGGTTGCAACCGTCCCCATCGCGCCAGCGGGCGACGACCACACCTGGGACATCACCTTCGACATCACGGTGCCCGACGCCATCTGGCTGGCACACCACCCGTGGGACCACTTCACGGTGCGCTCGCGACTGATGAGTCCAGTGCTACTGCCCGGCCACCGCCAGGTCGGGTTGCCGGTCGAGCAGTTGCGTCGTCAGGCGCTGGCTGCTGCGCATGAGCTCAAGCTGGCGACCGAAGCCGTCGGTGGCCGCCTGCTGGCCATTCGCAAGCGCGACCGGCTCATCGACGACCGCGAGGCCGATGAACTGGTTGCGGGAATCGAACGCGCCAACGGCGGCGCTCTGCGCGCACGCGAAAGCCTCGATCAGCTTCGGCTGCACGCCGACGAAGCGCTGTTGCGCGAGTTGGGTCTGGCGGACGAGTTTATCTCGAACCAGTTGCTGATGCTGGTCACCAAGGTCGTGCGCACGCTTGGGCCACTGCGCGCGCGCTCTGGTCGTATTGACCCTGCGCTGGTGGGCGCTGGCGCCGACCGCGTGCAGGCGACCATCCACGCCGCCATGGCTCGCGAAATCGCCCATCGCAAGCGCCAAGGCATGCGGTTCGCCGATCCGCGCAAGCCGTTGGACATCGAGGGCTTCGTGCAGCGCGGCGCACTGCTAAAGAAGCACTTCCAGCAGGCCCTGTTCTTGGAAGCGCGCGCCTACATGCTCGACCAGCGGCTGCGCAATTGGATTGCCGCGGCGATGGCGATGGTAGCGTCGGTGTTCTACTTCGTGGGCCAGATCTGGCTGTTCAGCAACGCGACGGCGGCCAGCACTACGTTTTCATTGCTCGCGGCCTGCGGAATTGGCGCTTTGGTATACGCCGCCAAGGACCGCATCAAGGAACTCGGGCGCGACTGGCTGGCCCGCCGGGTCAAGCACGGCTACGCCGACCGCGTCGCCCACCTGAGCCTGCAAGGGCGAATGGACCCGAACCACAGCGACTTTGCGCTCGCTCGCGAGACGATCACGCTAACGCGCAAGATGGAACCGGACCCGCTGAATGCGGCACTCGGCAACACCAGCGTCGTGCATCACCTGACGATCAAAGAGCGGCTCAAGCACGACGGGCTGCCGATCCTGCACCAGCAAGGGCTAGTAGGCCTTAAGCACGTGTTTCGCTACGATTTTTCTCCGCTGCTGGTCAAGCTGGACGACCAACGCAAGCGTGTGCCGGTGCTGGCCAGGCAGCGCGTGACCTTGCGCACCGCGACCCGTGTCTATGGCCTGCCGGTGACGGTGCGCCTGCACAAAGTCGGCACCGACTTCGCCATCACCCATCGCGGTCACCTGCGCGTGCGGCGCGACGGCCTGGAGCGGGTGGTGCTGCAAGCCGAAAAGGACGCGCCCGCGTGACAGCGCCTTTTGCCTGGGCACGATGGATGGCGGGCCTGGCTGTGCCAGGGCTGTCGCTGGCCCTGCGGCGGCAATGGGTTGCTGCGGCCTGGTCGGTCTATGCGGTTGTGCACTTGTTGGCGCTGGCCTGGGCCGATGCGACGGCGGTTGTGCAGCGCTTTGATGGCGACTTGCTGGCCGAGCCTGTCGCCGTGGCATGGATACCGGTGCGCTTTGGGCCACAGGCTGGGTGGGCGCTGGCCTTGGCCCTGTCAGTGCACGTACTTGCAGCCTGGTCCGGCGCACGCAGCGGGGTAGCGGCCGACCCGGGCTAATCACCTTCCGCCCGCGACGGTCCTGCGCTAACCTTGGGGCCCCAAATCGGGTCACCGCAAGGACCGCGACCGTGCGCATCGTCAACAAACCCTGGGGCCATGAGGAGATCTGGAGCGAGACCGGCCGTTACGCTGGCAAGTTCCTGATCATCCGCAAAGGCTTGCGATTGAGCCGCCAGTACCACCAGTGCAAGGAAGAGTCGATTTGTGTGCTCGAGGGTACGCTGTCGCTCGAGCTCGGCCCCGGCCCTGACCAGGTCGTCAACTTGCTGCCCGGCCAGTCGTGGCACATCACACCGGGCACGGTGCATCGCTTTTGCGCGCCGCACGGCGACGTTCGGCTGGTCGAGGTCAGCACGCCAGAGTTGGACGACGTTGTGCGTCTCGCGGACGACTTTGCGCGCTGACAAAGCGCTTGACGCGCTTGGCATCGTCGCCGTTCGCCCCTACACTCGGACGCGCGCCGTGCAGGGCCATCCCGCCCTTGCGCGGTGTGTTCGCGCAAACCGGCGCAGTCGCTCGCGGACGCGCCAGAAATTTGCCGTATCGGGCACGGCACTAGCCGCGGCTGCAGCCGGGGCAAGGCCAGATCCGTTCTGAGGTTCCGATGATCGCGCCAGATCAATCCGCGCCGACCGATGGCATGCAGTGGCCTGTGCTGGGCGACGTCGAGCAAATCGCCGAAGCGCTGCAATACGGCACCGCCGACGCCGCCAAGGCGACAGAAGTGCTGCTGGAATTGTCGTCGCGTGAGCCTCACCCGCGCGTGCGTGCGGCGCTGCTGCGGGCCACAGCCAGCCTGGTCGCCGGTAATGACGCCGCTCGGGCGACGGGGCTGTACCGGGAGTCATTTCGTTTGTTTCCGACGGTCGAGGCCGGCCAGGCCCTCGCCCAACTGACGGCGGATGACCCGACCTTTCAGCGGCTGTTCCGCTACGGCCACGTCGTCGACGCGGTGGCAGCGCTGGCGGCAGAAGGGCCGACTGCGGTCGAGGCGCTGGCCGATGCCGCGCGAGGCCACGTAAGCCAGGGTCACGGTCGCGCGGCCCTTTTGTGTCTGGATCGCTTGCTGGCCGCCCAGCCCGAACACGCGGAAGCGCAAGAACTGCGCGAGACGGCGCTGGCCCAGATCGAAGCACGTCAGGAAGCGCTGATTGCGCAGCGGCTGGCCCTGGCAGAATGCGACGAAGCCGACCGCGCCAACAGCCTGTTGGCCTACGCAGAGCTGCTTTTGGCCGGCGACGAGCCGCTCGCAGACGCCGCCGCAGCCCTGGCAGACGCAGTGGAGAGTGGTGCCGAGTTCGCGGCTGCAGCGCCGCTGTGGGTCGAGGTTGCGCGGGCGCTGGGCGACGAGACCGAATTGACGCGGGCGTTGGCCTGCTCGTTGGCAGCCGGCGATGCGTTGCCAACCCGACTGCAACATGCCGACGAACTGGTCAACATCGCCGGGATCGATCGCACCGCGCCGGCCGCGGCCCTGGTCGCGCTCAAGACGCTGCACGAAGCGATGCCGGACGATCTGGCGATTGCCGCGCGACTTGAAGGTGCGACGCGACTGGCCAGCGACGATCCCGACGGCCAGTTGGAGGTCATGCGCTTGCAGGCGGTCCGCGACCGTGATCGCCTGGCTGAGACCGTGGCCAGCCTGGGTCTGGCCTCGCTCGCTGCTGGCCGTCAAGACTGGGCCGGCGCCGAGCGGCACTATCGCCGGGTGCGCACGCTGGCACCGCAAGATGGCGAGGCGTTGGACTTTTTCGAGCGATTCTACCGGCAGACCGGCGACCACAAGCGCCTGCTCGTAGCGCTGAGCCAGCGCTTGGGCGCGACCGAGGGTCGCGAGACCGTGCGGATTGCCCTGGAAATGGCGCAGCTGTGCGAGGGTCCACTCGAGTCGCCGGACCGCGCCGTCGAGGCCTTTCAACGCGTACTGACCGTGCAGCCGGACCACGACGGCGCCTTGCGGGCGCTGCGTCGCCTGCACGAGGGTCAGGGTCGCTGGGCGGCCGTGCGCGACACCCTGGAGCGGACCGCACGGGCCCAACTGGCTAAGGCAGCAGTGGATCCGCGTACCAAGAGCGCGGCCGTCGCGACGCTCGAGCAACTCGTCGACGTGTGCGCCGATGCCGCTCGCGCAGACGACAAGGCTGCGGCAGCGCAGTTTGCGCGCCAGATCCTCGATGTCGATCCCGGCCATGCACGCGCTCTGGCGCTGGTCGATGCACACCTGCATGAATCGGGCCGCTTTGCCGAACTGGTCGCGGTGCTGCGGCGGGCAGCTGCCCAAGCGGGCGACGCCAAGGCGGGGATCCTGCTGCGGATGGGCAATGTGCTCGCCGATGACCTCGGCCAGCCTGCGGCAGCCATCGATGCCTGGCGCGCCGCGTTGGACGCCCAGCCGGGGCTCGCAGAAGCGCAATCACGCCTGCGCCATGCTGCGCGCGCTACCGGCGACTCGGGTGCTGTGCTGGCGTCGCTCCTGGACGAAATCGGCTCGGTAGTGGGCATTGCAGCAATCGATCTCAACACGCCGGTGCCCGAAACCTTGGGTGCCGTGATTGCCGCGCCGGCTCAGGCCGACGTCGCGGCACAATTGCTCGAGGCCGCGGTGCTCGCCGAGGCGCGCGGCGATGGAAAACGTCTTGCAGGTCGCCTCTATGCCCTGATCGCGGCGGGAACCCCCGCGGACGATGCGGCGGTCGAGGGCGTGGTGCGGTGCTGGGCAACGGCCGACGACGGCGCGCAATTGCTGACGGTGTTGCAGCGGTTGGTGGGCTTGGAGGACCAGGCCGAGCGCAAGGCGCGGTTGCTGACACTGCAGGCCGATATCCAGCTCAATGTCGCCATGGACATGGCCGGCGCGCTGGCGACCGCCAAGCAAGCCCGGCAGCTGTCCGCCGACGATTCGCGCACCCGCGAGATCCACATCGAGGCAGCAATTGGCGTGGGCGACCTGGACGAGCTGCGCGGTGCGTGCGGCACGACCAAAGAGGGCCTCAGCCTTTTTGCCGATCGGGCATTGCACATCGCCGCGTCGAGCGAGGGTGTCGGTCGGTTTAGGTGGTGGCAGGCCGCCGCGACCGTGCTGCACGACGAACTTGGCGAGACGGAGCGCGCCGCGCTGGCGCTCTCTGACGCGGTCCAAGCTTGCTTATCGGCAGCCGCGGAACCTGCCACGGCCTCGACGCAGCAGTTCTTGGGAGCAGCGGAGCGCGGCCAGCTGTGCGACCAGTTGCGCAAATACGCCCACGACGCGGGATTGCGCGGCGCAGAGCGGCTGGCGCTCGAAGCGTGGCTTGAAGTCGCCGAGGGCGCGGAACTGCGTGCGGCGCGGTTGGCCCTGGTCGACCTGATGGTGGCTTCCGGCGAGTTGGGCGACGCCGACGCGATGGCACGCAGCCTCGCCGAAGAAGCGGTAGCCGAGCGCGACGCGACGATGCTGGTGCAGGCGCTGGACCGCCAGATTGGTCTGGTCCAGGACCCGGAAGTCGCCGATCCGGCTCTGGGCTGGGAGTCGATTGCCGACGTGCTGACCTTGGCGGCGGGCGACGCAGAGTTGCTGACGTTGGCCGGCGACGCCCTGCTCGAGCGGTGCATGCGCGCGTGCGGTGATCTGGCACAGGGTGAGACCCTGTGGCCGACGCTGGCCCGCATTGCGGTGGCCGGGCTGGCGTGCTGTCGCCCGCGAGAAGCTGCGACGCGCTTGCAGTTGCTGGAATGGCAAGAGACGGCCTGCGTCGAGTCGGGCCAGTGGCAAGGTGCGGTGCAGGCCGCTCAAGCGCTGGCAGAGGCCAGCTTGGGCGATGGCGCCGCAGGGTCGGCGAGCGCGGCGTGGGTGCGAGCGGCGGAATGGGCGCAGGACCGGCTGAATGACAGAGCGACCGCCGAAGCGCTCTACCGCAAGGCGGTAGCCGCAAGTCCTGAGGATACTGCGGCGTGGGCGGGCCTCGTGGCGACGCTGCGCGACGGCGACGCGACGGCGCTCGCGCTGGTCCTTGAAGATGTTCTGACACTGCCGGCGACGGGCCGCGAATCGC
Organism: Pseudomonadota bacterium; assembly: GCA_005792545.1. Lineage (GTDB taxonomy): Bacteria > Myxococcota_A > UBA9042 > UBA9042 > UBA9042 > SXRM01. The sequence continues at coordinate 52,590 of SXRM01000037.1, forward strand.
GCGCACGCTACGCGCTGGAGCGCGCTGAGTTGTCGTCGGCCTTGGCAGAATCGGACCCGCTCGGCGCCGTGTGGCCGGTCGTCGGTAGCCTCGGCGAAGTCGACGGCCTGACCGAGGCCGAAGAGGCGCTGGTCGCTATTGCCGCCGGTCAGTTGGACATGCCGGAGTTCGGGTCTGCGATTGCGCAGCGCCTGCTGCCAGTGTTCGAGCGCCATGGCCGTGCCGAAGAAGCGATGCGTTGCCGCGAACTCATCGCGCTGCACGCGCCGCGCCGCAGCGATGCCCGCATCTCGGGTCTGGTTGCCGTTGCCGATGCCGTCGCCCAAGGTTCACCGCGGCAGGCGTTTGACGCCCTGTTTCATGCGGTCGCCGACGCTCCGGAGCGCGCTGACCTGTTCGACCGCCTCGACGCACTTGCCGGTCGCATCGGGGCTCAGGATCGGCTCCAGCGGCTGCTGCGCGGCATGGCTGGCCTGGACACCAGCGGCGAATTCGTCGCGGTCGCCGAGGCGGCGCGGGCCGCAGTGCTTGGCAAGCTGGCCCAGCTGGCCGTGGCCCGCGCGGATTACGCTCAGGTCGTTGAGGCCTGTTCGGCGTGGCAAGCCCTGCAAGCCGAGGCGGCTGAGCCTTGGGCGCTAGCCGAGCAGGCATACCTGGCGCTGGGCGAAGGCAACGCCGCGGACGCTGCCGCGCAAGCCCAGACGGAGCGCGGCACCCCTGCTGCTCGCGCCGATGCCTGGCTGCGGCGGATCGCGCGCGCAGCCGATGAGGATGCCGCGCTAGCGTGGGAAGTTTCCAAGCAGGCAGTGGCCGCCCTGCCGCAGGACGTTGGTGTGCGTCAACGCCATCTGGCGCTGGCACACGACCTCGGCGATGACGGGGCACTGGCCGAGGCACTGGCTGGCGCGTTGGACGCGCTACCGTCAGCGCTGGCGGACGTTGGCGTTGCGCGGCGACAACTTGCAGAAGCGCTCACGCGCTGCGGAGACGACCGGGCCTTGCAAGCCGCGACGAGCTGGCTCGCGCTTCTGGACGACGATCCGGCCGACGACGAGGCCATCGCGGCGTGCTTCTCCCTGCTGCCGGCCCTGCGGAGCGCCAACGCCGCGGAGGCGCGCGCCTTGCTGGAGCGGCTGGAACCCATTGCCGATGCGCGCGGCGAGAGTGACCGGGTCGATGCGCTGCTCGACGCCCTGGTCGAGTTGGCCGCGGACGACGTTACCCGCGTTGAGCTGTTGCAACGTCAGGCCCGCGTGCGCGAGGTCGCGCTCGGCGACCAGTTGGGCGCGCTGACCTGCCTGGGCCGGGCTGCCCAATTGTCTGGCAACGTGCAGACGCAGTTGCCGGGCATGACCACGGCGGGCAAAGCCGCGCTCGATGCCGGCCAGGCGCCAGCGCAAGTGGCGGCGGCTTTCGAATGGGCTGCGGCAAGTCGCTCACAAGCCTCCGACCGCCTGGCGCTGCGTCGCGCGGGTCTAGGCGTCGTCGGCGATGGTGCCGGGCTCGACGCTAGTCGGGCGCTACTCGAGGGCGTTCTAGCGGACGATCCGACCGACGCCGGCGCGATGGCGCAGCTGGACCGGTTGGCCGCTGCTAGTGGCGACGCGCGAGCGCGGCTAGCCCTGTTGAGCTTGCGCATTGCACGCGCAGGCAACGCGGACGAAGCCAACGCGATCTGGCTGGAGCGCGCGCAAATCGCCGCTGATGCCGCGCTAACCGATGATGCTCGCCATTCGTACACGCAGGCGGCGCTGTCCGGTGACGCTGAATTGCGCATCGCAGCGCGGGCCGGACTTGCCGATCTATGCGAAAGCACCGGCGATCTCGTGGGTGCAGCTGCCGCAGTGCGCGGTCTGGTGAGCGATCATACCGATAAGGACGACCGCGTCGGGTTGCGCATGCGCGCGGCCGCGCTGGCCCAGGCGGGCGAAGACCTGCCACTGGCGCGCGACATCTTGGCCGAAGGTCTAGCGGAAGCGAGGGACAGCTTGGCGTTGTTCAACGCCATGGATGCCGTGCTGGCAGACGCCGGCGACGACGAAGCGCTGGTCGAACACCTGCGCGACGCCTGGCAGCGCATCACGGACCTCAGTGACGACGATCGCCACGCCGTAGCCGCGCGCTGGATCGGTCTTGTTCAGCTGCTGCATGGTCCGGGTGAAGACCTGGCTAACGCCGCAGCCAACCTCGATAGCGGGATGCTGGCCGACGGTGCCATTGGCGATGCTTTGGACGCGCTGACCTCCGCCGACACCGAAGGCGCCCAGTGGGCGCCCTGGCAACAGCAAGCCTGGTCGCTGGTGGCTGAGCGGGCGGCGCGTGCGCAGGACGCTGAGCGCGAACTGGGTGCGCGCTTGCAGCTGGGCACTTCTGGCTTGGACCGGACGACCCGCGTCGATGGCCGGCGGCGCTCCGCGGCGCTGTTGGATCAAATCGGCGAGACGGGCGCCGCGCTGGCCAAGTGGTACGAAGTGCTTGAGCTCGGCGTCGTCGACAACGTGGGCTGGACCGATGGCGATGTTGATGCCATCTTCGAATTGGCAGATCGGGCGGACTCGGCGAGCGAAGCGGGCGAGTATGTGCAGCTCGCTGCAGCCGAACTGACGGACCTGGCGCGCAAGGCCTCGGTGCTGCTGCGTCTTGCCGACCGGGCGGCTGCTGCCGGTGATCGCGAAGCGCAATGGGCGCTGGCCCAGCAAATCCTGGCTGAAGACCCTGCGCACAGCGCCGCGCTTGCCGCTCGCGGTGAGGCCTTGGCCGCATGGTCGGATGCCCCCCCCGAAGCTCGCGTGGCGCACGCGCGCGATGTCGCGGCTCATGCGAGTGATAGCGCGCGGGCGGCCGCACAGTTGGAATTGGCAGCGCTGTTGGTTGCCGACCCCGCCACCGTAGAAGAAGGGGCGCGGACGGCGCTGGCGATCGCGCAAGCAGACACCAGCCAGGCCCAAGCCGCATTCGCGTTGGTCCAAGCCGTGGCGGACCGGACTGAAGCAACTGTCGCGCTGGCCCGCCTCGCTGCGCCGCTGTCGGTTGCGGCGGCCGCCTGGCTACAGAACCGCGCCCGCGATGCTGGCGACTGGGCTGAACTGGACGCGCTGCTTGCAGCAAGTGCCGAACGCTCAGGCGCTGACGATCCCGACGCTGCTGTCGCGGCGCTGCTCGAATTGGCCGATTTGCGCTCAGGCGAGCGCAACGACGCGGCCGCGGCTGCACAGGCACTGGACCGGGCCCGCGCGCTTGCACCGACCAACGAATCGGTGCTGCGGCTGCGGCTACAGATGGCCGACGACGCCGGCGACCACGCGGTGGTTGCCGACCTGTGCGAAGCGCTAGCGGCCGTCGTCCAAGGCGAGGAAGCGCCGGTGCTGTCTTACCGCGCCGCCGAAGCCTGGTATGCCGCGGACCAACATGACCGCGCGATTGCTGCGTGCGACCGGGCAGTAGCCGCAGACGACAGCGCGGCCGATGCACACTTGCTGCGCGCCGAACTGCGCGATCGGCAAGGGCAGCCCGAAGTTGCGGTCGCGGACTTGGACGCCGCGGCCAGTCGCCAGCGTGGCGTGGACGAGGCTGCGGCTGCGCGGTTGTGGCTGCGAACGGCAGAGCTGGCGCGCAAAGCCAATCTGCCAGAGGCATGGTCCAAAGCGCTCGCGCAGGCCACGGGCGCAGGGGCTGGTTCGCGCGCAAACGCACTTGCGGAAGCGGGAAGTCTCGAAGGCGCCTGGCTGCGGCGCGCGGTCGCCGATCTGGCGCCCGCCCTGCACGCTGCCAATCTTGCAGGGGAAGCGCTGGCGCTGCGCCGCCGTTTGGCGGACACGGCGACGGGTGCCGATCGCCTCGCAGCACGCCGCGGTTTGGCCCAGCAATCGGCAGCCGACGGCGACCCGGTGGGCGCGCTGGCCACACTTTTCGAGGTCGCTACCGACCGCGAACTGCCGCCGGACGACCTGCTGGAAGTGTTGGTCGAGGCACACGGGGTCGCTGCCTCGGGCGCATTGGTCGAGGATTGGATCGATCGGGTGGCCGAGCTGGTGGGCTGCGGCGACGTGCCGGAAGACCAGGCCACGGCGGTCGTTGGGTTTGCGGCGCAGACTGCCGCGGACGCCGGTCGCGCGGATCGCGGCGCCGACTTGTGGGACGCGCTGTGGGACCAACGGCCAGACGACGGCGACGCCCGCGACGGCACCCTGGCGTTGCGACGGCAGGCGGACGATCCGTCGCGTTTGGCAGCGGCGCTGGAAAAGGCGTTGGTGTTCGCCGACGCCGCAGACAAGCCAACGCTGCGCATTGAACTGGCCGCGCTCAAGCTGGACGACCTCGGCCGCCCGCGTGAGGCGCTGCGACTGGTGCAAGACGTGCTGGCGGCTGACGCGGCCCACGATGAGGCGCTGGCCTTGGCCGAGCGTCTAACCGACAACGCGGTGCTCGGCGACGAGACGCTAACGCTGCTCGACAAACACTATCGAGCCACCAAGAACTGGACCGGCCTGGAGCGCGTGCTCAGCAAGCGCATGGAACGCGCTAAGAACGCGGCCGTCAAAGCGGAACTGGCGCAGATGCTGGCGCAGCTGCAGTCCGAGCAGCTGAGCCATGCCGACGACGCGCTGCGCAGCCTGTGGGCGGCGATGCAAGCCGATCCGCGGCTGACCACGCTTGAGACCATTGAGAAGCTCGCCCGCAATTCGGACCACGACGATATGCTGGCCAAGGCCTACGGGCAGGTGCTGACTTCGGCGCTGCGGCCCGATGACCGCGCCCAGGTGCTGACACGGGCGGCGGCGCTCGACAAGCGGCGGGGCGACCTGGCGGCGGCCGAGCGGCGGCTGCGCGAGGCGCTGCAGGTGTCGCCCAACCTTGGTGACGCTTTTGACCTGCTCGACGTGCTGCTCGATGAGCAGAATCGCTTTAGCGACCTGGTGACGTTGCTACTCGAGCGCGCCGCCAAGGTGGGCGAATCGGATGTGCAGCGGGCGTTGTTCGGCCGGGCCGCCGAACTGGCGCGCGCGACCAACGACCAGGAAGGGGCGCTGGACGCCTACGCGCGGCTGGCGGCGCTGGACCCGGGCGATGTTGCCAGTCGACTCGCGCAGGTCGAGATTCTGCGCGAAGCCGGGCTGGATGCGCGCTTGAGCACCGCGCTCGCCAGTCTTGCCGACGTGACCGGCGACCGGCGCGAACGCGCCGAACTGCTGTGCGAAGCCGCCCGCCTGCAGCACACTGGCGCCGACGCCAACGAGCGCATCGAGGGGCTGTACCAGCGGGCCTTCGCGGCGAGCGGCGCCTGCGACGAGGCTTTCGTGTGGCTAGAGCGCCACCTGCACGGCAACCCGCGGCAACTGATCCCGATCCTGCAGGCGCGGGCCGAAGCGCTGTCGAAGGGTCCAACGCGGACGCTGGCATTGCGCAAGTTGGCCCACGCCCACCGCGACCTGGACAACGCTGCTGACGCCTGTGCGGCGCTGGAAGCAGCGCTCGCCGACGACAAGCACAACGCGGCAGTGCTTGACGAACTTATTAAGACCTCGGAATTGCTGCGCAATTGGACGTCGTGGGCCAACGCCATGGAACTGCGGCTGGTCACCGAAAAGGCCCGCGACGTTCGCGTCGCGCACCTGGCGCAGCTGGCGCGGGTGCTGCTGACGGAGCTAGGCGACGAGCGTCGCGCCAAGCCAATCGTGGCGGAATTGCAGAAGCTGGCGCCCAAAGAGCCGGCCACGCGGCAGGTGCTGGCGATGGTCAAGTCGCACAGCGGCGACCCGGCTGAGGCTGCGGCAGGCCTTGAGCAGGTGGTCAAGGAGACCGACGACCCGCAGGCGCTGCTGGCCATCCACCAGCAGTTGGCCGATCTGTACCTGGGCCCCTTGAACAACCCGGGCAGGGGTATTCGCGAGCTGCAGCGGCTGGTGGCGCTCGATCCGCGGCGCTGGGAGTTCCGGCGCAAGCTGTGCGATCTGTACGCCCAGCGGCAGTCGTTTGAAGCGCTGGCGGAGTCGCTCAAGCAATGGCTGGCGCAGCTCGAAGACCCTGACGACAAACGCACGCTACAGCTGGCGCGCGGCTTGGAAATCGTGACCATCATGCGGGAACTGGCCGACGTTCTGATGACGCTCGGCAAGCCGCAAGAAGCCGCGACCAACTTGCGGCGCGCCTGGGAGCTCAACGGCAGTGACGCGGCGCTCAACACCACGCTCGCGCCGTTGCTCGAGCTGACGGGCGAAGTGCGATTGGCTGGCGAGCTGCACGACTGGCTGGCAGCGCACCACGCCAGCGACAAGGCCAAAGTTGCCGTACACTTGTCGCGCTCGGCGCTGCTGCACGAACGTCAAGGCGACCTGCAGGGCGCCCGCGACCGCTTCAAGCGGGCGATGGAGTCCGCGCCCGGCGACGACGAGGCCACGCTCGGCAGCGCACGGGTGTGCCTGGCGTTGGGCGAAGCCGATCGCGCCATGCGCTTGTTTGACCTGGTCGCGCGCAAGCCGGCCAACACCGTGCCCGCGGATTTGCGCGCCGATGCGCAGGTCGGCATGGGCAAGTGTCGCCTCCAGCGCAATCAGCGCGACCAGGCGCGGGCCTGCTTTGAGCAGGCGCTGGCGCTGGTGCCGGGCCACAAGGCCGCTGCCGAGGCCTTGCTGGGGCTTTAGGGCCTCGAAATGATTGACTCAATCATTTCTCTGGCCCATTTGCTTGCTCAGTGGGTCGCCAGCTCGCGGCCTCGGAGGCCGACTCGCGGCTCCGCCTTGGGCCGAGAGTGTTCAAGTCATTGTTTTCCAGTCCCTTAGCAGCAGGCCGCTTGTAAAGGTTAGCCGATGTCCGATTCATCCAGCGTATCCGGGCTGCCCCGCCCGTGCCGGGTAGCCGTCGTCGGTGCCACCGGCTATGGCGGCGCCGAATTGTTGCGCCACCTGCTGGTTCACCCGCACGTGCAGGTCACGCGCCTGGTAGCCAAGGACAACATCGGCAAGCCGCTCGGTCAGGTGCACCTGTCGCTGGACGGCCTGACCGATCTGCGCATTGAGGACGCTGATGCGGAGTCGGTCGCTGCTGACGCCGATCTGGTGTGCGTGGGCCTGCCACACAAGGTTTCGGCGCAGGTGGTGGCGCGCTACGTCGACCTGGGCAAGGCTGTGGTGGACCTGAGCGGCGACTACCGCCTGCTTGATGCCGCGACGTACCGCACCTACTACGAAGTCGACCACCCGCTGCCCGAGCGCCTGGGTTCGTTTGTGTACGGCTTGCCGGAGCTGAGTCGTGCGGCGCTGCGCGGCGCCCGCCGGGTGGCCTCGCCGGGGTGCTTTGCCACCGCTATTACCTTGGCATTGTTGCCGTTTGCGACCCGGGGCCTGCTGCAAGGCCGCGTGCGCGTGACTGCCATGACCGGGTCCTCCGGCTCGGGCGCAAACCCGGCGCTCGGGACGCACCACCCGCTGCGGGCGCAGACGTTGCGGGCCTACAAGCCATTGACACACCAGCACACGCCCGAGATCGAGCAGACGCTGCGGCTGGCCGGCGCGCCGGACTTCGCGCTGGACTTCGTGCCGGTGTCGGCGCCGCTGGTGCGCGGAATCCTGGCGACCTGCTGGTTCGACGTCGACGCAGGGCTGGACCCGGCCGAGCTCATGGCGATGCCCGGAAAGCAGTATGCGGGCGAGCGTTTAGTGCGCGTTCTGCGCGACCGCCTGCCCGAGGTCAACGCAGTGGCCGGGTCGATGTTTGCCGAAGTGGCGGTCAGCGTGGACGAGCGCATCGCCAGCGGCCGCCGCACCGTGCTCGCCCACTGCGCCATAGACAACCTCATCAAAGGCGGCGCGGGCCAGGCCGTGCACGCCATCAACTTGATGCTTGGCTGCGACGAATACCAGGGCCTGCTGGCCCCGGCGCAGTGGCCGTAACCATGGCAACACTGGTCGACCGCAAGATCCTGGTCAAAGTGGGCGGCGAGACCGTCAAGGCCGCTGCCGATCGCGAGCGCCTTGCACGCGACATCGCCGCCGTGGTGCGGATGGGCGCCAAAGTGGTGGTGGTGCACGGTGCCGGTCCGCAGATCACCGCACTGGCAGAGCGCCTTGGCGTGCCTTCGCTGTTTCGCGGTGGGCGCCGCGTGACCGATGCCGCCATGCTGCGCGCGGTCGCCATGGCGATGTGCGGCGAAGTCGCGACCGACCTGCTGGCGGCGCTGCTGGCCGCAGGTGTCGATGCCTTGCCGTTTCCGGCTGCGGCGGCTGGCATCGTGGTCGGGCATAAGCGGCCACCCAAACAAGTGCCGGGCGAGGCAGAGCCCGTGGACTTTGGGTTGGTGGCGGACGTCGATAGCGTTCAGGCGCGGCATCTGCTGGCGCTGTGGTCGGCGGGGCTGGTCCCGGTGCTGTCATCGCTGGTCGCAGATGCTGGCGGCAACCTGCTGAACCTCAACGCGGACACCCTGGTCACGGCGCTGGTGCCCGCGCTCGGCATCGACGAAGTGGTGCTCGTGACCGGCGTGCCTGGTGTGTTCCGCAGGCTGGACGACCCGACGACGCACTTGCCGCTGCTGTCCGATACCGACCTGCCTGGGCTAGTCCACAGCGGCGCGGTGCAGGGCGGCATGGTTGCCAAGCTTGAAGAAGTCGGCAACATCCTGCGCAAAGGCGCCCAGCGGGTCATCATTACCGGCTACCAGGATGAGGGCGCGATGACGGCCGCGGTCACCGACTACCCGACAATGTGCACCATCGTGCAGCGGAGCGCACGGTGAAATACGGCTGGCTTGTTTCGGCCTGTGGCGTCGCCCTTGCGTGGACCGCGCCTGCGCGAGCCCATGACGTGGACGGTAAGTGGGGCATCGGCTTCGAGGAGACGCTGACCGCGGTCGGCAGCCGCCAGATCATCCCGATCACCGATGGCCTGAGTGGCACCACGACAGCGGCGCAGCCTGACATCCGTGCTTCAGGGTTGTGCGGCCGCTGGTGGTTCGGCAACGTCGGCGTTGAAGCGGTGTTCGGGTTCGCGCTGCACAAGCCGGCGGAAGGCGATACGGAATTCGGCAGTTTCTTGTCCGCCGGCCTGCTGTACAGCGTCGTGCGGGCGCCACAGGTCAACTTGACCATCGGCCTGCGTGCACTGGGCGGCGTCGGCCGGACCAACGCCAGCAACGTGTCGACCGGCACGCGACTTGGCATGGCTTTCGAGATCCCGATTCGCGCGGAGTACTTCTTCAACCCGCAGTTCGCCATCGCCGGCGCGTTCGGACCGACGCTGGCCTATAACGGCGACCGCAGCAACCCGCTGACTGGCGGCAGCTCATCGGTCGACCTGGCCATTGCGCGCGGCGACTTTGGCGGCGGTCTCGGCTTTACCTACTACATTCACTGACACGGCCGCGGCGCCTCGGTCGCGTTCGCCAGCGCCAACGCCAAGGACATCCATGCCCGCCTCAATACCCCCTGTCACCCGCATTGCGCTCGTACCCGGCGACGGCATCGGCCCTGAAGTCATCCGCGCGGCAGTCCACGTGCTTGACGCTTGCCAGGCCCGATTCGGCGGCAGCTTCTCGACCGAGTGGTTTGACCTGGGCGCCGAGCGATACCTAAAGACCGGCGAGACGCTGCCGCAAGCCACCTTCGAGCACTTGCGCGACGACTTCGACAGCATCCTTCTGGGCGCGTTTGGCGATCCACGCGTGCCGAGCAACATCCACGCCAAGGACATCCTGCTCGGCCTGCGTCAGCGCCTAGACTTGTACGTCAACCTTCGACCGGTGCGGCTGGTAGACGCGCGGCTGTGCCCGCTCAAGGACGTGACTGCGGGCGGTGTCGATATGGCCATCGTCCGCGAAAACACCGAGAGCGTCTACGTGGGCATCGGCGGTTCGTTCAAGCCAGACACCGACGACGAAGTCGCGCAGAACATGATGCTGTCGACCCGCAAAGGCTGCGATCGGTTGCTACGGTACGCTTTCGAGCTGGCACGGACGCGGCGGCACAAGTTGGTGCTGTGCGACAAAGCCAACGCCATCGAGGCGGCACACGGGCTGTGGCGCAAGTCGCTCAAAGCACTGGCGCCCCTGTATCCCGATGTGCAGGCGACGACGCTGTACGCCGACGTCGCTGCGATGCGCATGACCACCCACCCACACGAGTTCGATGTGGTGGTCGGCGACAACATGATCGGCGACATCCTGAGCGATCTGGCGGCCGCGCTGGTCGGCGGCTTGGGGCTGGCGCCATCGGCGTCGACGCACCCTGGCCGGGTCGCCCTGTACGAGCCGGTGCAGGGCTCTGCGCCCGACATCGTCGGCACCGGCAAGGCCAATCCGCTGGCGGCGATCTTGTCGCTGGGGATGCTGCTGCGCGACCAGGGCATGGCGCAGGCGGCCGACGCGTTGGAGTCAGCGTGTGCGCAAAGCGTGGTCGAACGCGCCTGCACACCTGACCTGGGGGGCACGTTGACCACCAGTGCAGTGGCGGCTTGGGTGGCAGCAAAGCTGTAGTGCGCTGAACGAGCTATACAGCATCGCCTTGAGTTGAGATCAGAACCTTGGATAACCGCGGAGCGACGAGTCGGCTTGCAAAGCCGCGAGTTTGCGACCCACGCAACAAGCAGGAACAGCAATCGCGATGGCCACGGGTCATTGCGGTCCTGTATACCTCGCCCCCGAGCCCACAAACGCCGCCCAGTAGAACGGATGCTGCCACTTCGGGTTGGCGCGCACCACCGCCTGCGCCGTCCGCAGTGCCTCTGCTTTGGGCTGCCCGCCCTTCCAGGCCCGATAGAAGGCCTCCATGAGCGCCCGCGTCGCCTGATCGTCCACCGGCCAAAGGCTGAGCACCACCGACTGCGCCCCGGCAATGGCCAACGCGCGCCGCAAGCCATGGACGCCGTCGCCGCCGCGAACCTCGCCCATGCCGGTATTGCATGCCGACAGCACCGCCAACTCAGTGCCCTGCAGGTCCAGGCTGGCGACCTCCAGTGCCGTCAGCACGCCGTCGTTCGGGCTCTTGTGGCGGTTGAAGCCGGCGAGCAGTAAGCCACTGCGCAGCAGCGGCATCTTGGCAGCGACGGCGGTCGCTTTGCCGGCGGCCAGGAAAAACCCGTGGGTGGCCACGTGCAGCAATTTCGGTCCGCGCGTGGCCAGCAACGCCTGCTTGGTCGCTGCGGCGCCCGTCAGCAGTCGTGCATCGCTGAACAGTTCCGCGACCGCCTGCCCTTCGGCCCTGGTGCCGGGCAACGCGTCCACAGCCATGGCACTCAGGTCTGCCGCGCGGTCGACGGCGACCTTCGCACGCGGCCCAAAATCCGGGTTGGCCAGTACCAGCGGCGGTTGCCGCGAGGCCGCGCGCGCTGCGCCGGTGATTAATTCGCGCCCCGATCCCAGATAGCTGAGCGTGGTCGTTTCACCCAGCGCTTGGCCCCCGGCCACAGGCAAAGCGGCCAGGGGCACCAAGAGCAGCGTGCCATCGGCCGAGACATGCAGGCGACTGGCACCCTTGAGGGCCGGCATCAGGGGCTGAAGCACGCGCCCGGCCAGTGCGAGCAGCGCCGGTTGGGCCTCTGTGGCCGGATTCGCCAGCGCCTGCCGCGCAGCCTTGACCGACTGGTCCAGTTCATCGGTAGGGCCCAGGTCATACCACTTGGGTGCACCGCGGTCGCGCAGAACGCAGGCGGCCATGCGCGCCGGCAAGGGGTGCGGCGACCAGGCTCCCGCGCGCAACGTGTCTTGCGGAGTCCAGGCGGCAAACTCGACGAGCGCCGTCGCCGCATCCAGCTTGCTCTGAACCGCCGCGACCGTGGCTTCGGGCGCGGTCTTGTCGCGCCATGCCGCGCTGCGTTGGCCCAATTCGCCCTCGTGGCGGGCAATGGTTGCGGTCAGTTCACTGACCCTGCCTTGCCACGCCGCCACATCGGCCTTGGCCGGCTTGTGCAGGTAATAGGCCGCCAACTGCAGCCGCGCCTCGCTCAGCGCAGCGACCGCCTGCTGATCCTGCGGGTCCAGGCGTCGGCGCAGCACATCGACGGTGTCGGCCAGCACATCGACTGCGCGACCGTGACGACGCAGCACAGTCTGCAGCGCAAGCTCGGCGGCCTGCGGGTTTTGTGGCAGCCATTGCACGGCGTATCGCAGCACGACCGCGGTCTCGTCGCTGACGTTTTGCAGGACACTGGCCTTGCGCTGCTCGTCGCCACTCCACAGCAGCAGGGCCACCTCCGCGTCGCGGATGGCAGTGGCGCGCACGCGCAGTGGCAGCGCTTGCTCGTGGGCGCCACGGGCGTCGAGCAGGTCGCCGAGGCGCCAAAGTTCGGCAAAAGCCTCGCCGGAATTGTCACCCGCCACCTTTTCGGCCATCGCGAGCGACTTGCGCATGTTCCTTTCGGCGTCGGCCAGCTTGCCCTGCATGGCGTCGGTCATCGCCAGGTTGTACCAGTCCGCCGCCAATTCGCGGCTGGGATCGCCAAACAGCTTGCTGTCCAGGATCATCGCTTTGGTATTGTGCTCCCGCGCCTGCGCGAACTGGCCCGCCGCGCCAAGCGCCGCGCCGAGGTTGCCATGGGCAGTCGCAGCTTGCGCACGGTCTTCGCCGAACGCTGCGACTTGAGTCGCCAGCGCCTGCCGCATCAGGGCGACCGCGGTGGTCGGGTCGTCCGCCAACAGCGCATCGGCCAGGTTGTTCTGCGCAGACGCGGTGTTTGGGTGCGTCGGGCCGTTGGTTGCGAGGTGAATGCGCAGGACTTCGCGCCGCCGCGCCAACAAGCGATCGCGGTCGCCACAAGAATCGTCGATGCGAGCCAGCACATCCAAGGCACCGACGCGCGCTGGGTGATCTGGGCCGTGCGCGCGCACGATCAGCTTCTCGGCGCGTTGTGCATCGCGTTCTGCACCTGCGACGTCACCCCGGTCGAGCGCGAGACTGGCAAGTTCCAGCAGCGAGTTGGCCAGGTCGGGGTGGTTCTTCCCCTGCACCTTTTCGCGCAAAGGCAAGGTCTGGCCTAGTAAGAGCGCGGCCTTGTCCGGCTGGCCCATCCGCCGCAGCACCCGCGCATAGTGCTCGGCGATGTTGATGACGTCGGGATGTTCTTCGCCGTAGGCGGTTACCCCAATTGCGAAGGCCGCTTGCAGCTTCTTGGCTGCTTCATCGAGCAAACCGCGCGCAATCAGCAGGTCGCCCTGGTTGGTTAGCACGGCCGCAACGAAAGGGTGGTTTTCGCCGAGCGTCGCCCGGTCGATAGCCAGCGCGCGCTCGTAAAGCTGGTCGGCCTTTGCCAGTTCGCCGAGGTGATACAGCTCAAGCCCTAGGTTACCAGCCACTTGACCGACCCACATGTGCTGCGCGCCAAGCGCGGCCTCCATCATCGCCAGCGCCTCCTCGAATTTCTGGACCGCCTTGGTGTACTCGCCGCGTGCGGCAAAGGTACCGGCTTGGGCCTGCATCAAGCTTGCGGTGTAGGCGTGCTTGGGACCGTAGGTCGCCGCCGCCATCGCCACCGCGGTTTCGTGCAAGGGCAGCGCCGCCTCGCTTCGGCCGAGCAACCGCTGCAATTCGGCCTGCGCACTCAAAGACACAGCCAAAGGCGACGACGAGGGTCCGTAGATTTGCTGGTACAGCGCGCCCAGGCGCTGTTGAGCCACCAGGGCTTCAGCAAACTTGCCGCGCATGCGCAGCACGTCCGCAAACCGGTACAACACGGCGGCGTAGTAGGCGGTGTTTTGCGCGCCCGCTTTTTCGTAAAGAGTCAGCGCCCGCCGCTGCAGGGCTTCGCCGCCCGCGACGTCCCCGGTCATCCGCAGCGCGTCGCCGAGCAGGCTCAGCGGCTCGGCCAACTGCGGCGCATCCTTACCCAGTGCGGCTTCAATGAGGTTAATTGCGCGCTGTGCGGCGGCTTTGCCTGGGCCATACTGGGCTTGTTGGACATGGGCGGTCGCCTGTTGGATCTGGGCGGCGGCCTCTGCCAGGCGCGGATCGGGCACAGTCTGAGCGGGCGCGGCGGGCTGTTGGGCCCAGCAGGGCGGTCCTGGCGCACCCATTGCTACCAGTAAGCAGAGACCGAGGACGAGCCTACTGACCACTACCATGACCAACCTCGTGAGGCGCAACGTGGCGCAGGGGGCGGTGGTTGTCAACCAGCCGACTGTAGCCGAAAATAGCCGCGCCCGCGCGCCAGCCAGCGCCAGGAACTTTGGTGGCCGACAACCGACAGCAAGCGGTATCGCGCAACTTGCCGTTGCTGATGGCGGCGGTCACGACTGCGCTTTGTGTGCTGGCCTTGGTCGGGCACAAGTCCGATTGGTTGACCTTGCCAGCGCTGCAAGCCTGGGAACTTGACACAGTCGACGCCCGTTTCGCAGTCCGTGGCAAGCAGCGCCCTGCTGATGGTCAGATTGTCGTCGTCGGCTTTGACGACCAACTGCGGCGGCAGGCGCCAGAGGTGCTGCAGCAGCGCGCAGGCTGGGCGCGGTTCGTGGATGCCCTTGCAGCCTATCGACCGCGGGCGGTCGCGCTCGACGCTTTCTTTGCCGAGCCAGAGGCCGTCCTGCCGCCGGGCACCGTGACTCAAGTCGAGGCGGCAATCCAAGCGCTGCGGCTGGCGCCAGAGGCGACGGCGACCGTCAGCCAGCAGGCGCTGGCGGCCTTGGCCGCGGTGCACGACGCGACCCGCGGCGACCACAAGCTCGCGGCGGCACTGGGTAGGGCTGGCAACGTCCTGTTGAGTGCCCTGTTCTTTCTTGAGGAAGGCGAGGCATCCCCTGCGCCGCCGGGCCTGCCAGAGCCGTCTGGCCTACGCGGGGCGCGCGTCGCGGATGCCGCTGTCCTCGATCGACCGCTCGGTCAGCGGCCGCTGCGGGCAGAACAGCAGGTGTACGGGTCGTTGCCGATGCTGGCCCAGCAGGCGGCAGGTGGCGGTGCGGTCAACGTGCTGCGCGATGTCGGTGGAGCTGTGCGGCGGATGCCGCTCGTCATCGAACACGGCGGTCGCTACTACCTGCCGTTGGGCCTGGCGCTGGCTGCGCGCTCGGGTCAGCTGGGCCCTGGCAACCCGGCGCCGGCCAGCTATGCCACTGGCGATCGCGAACTGCAGCTCGGCAATCGCTCGCTGCCGGTCGATCCGCGCGGCATAGCCATGCTCGGCTGGCTGGGGCCGACGGAGACATTTGCTTACGTGTCGGCCGCCGACGTCCTGACGGGCCGCGCGGACAAGGCAATGCTGCGCGACAAGCTGGTGCTGGTCGGCTACACCGACGCGGCGCGCGACCGCGTCACCACGCCGTTTTCGCCAGTGCAACCGGGCGTTGAGGTCCACGCAACGCTCTTGCACAACGCGCTGCACGGTGGACTGCTGAGCGGCACGCCGGGCTGGCTGGGCCTGCTTGCGGTACTGGGATTGGGTGCGGCGATGACCGGCCTGCAAGTGCGCCGCGTTCGACAGAAGCGCACCTGGCTGGTCGCCGCTGCGGGCGCGATTCTGGCGCTGGGCTGGCTGGCCACGGCGCAGGCGCTGTTTGCCCATGGCCATGTCGTCGAAGTGGCGGCACCAGTGGGAGCGGTGCTGCTGGTGACGCTGGTCAGTCTCTCGACGGCGCTCGTGAGCGAAGGCCGAGAAAAAGCCCAGCTGCGCCGCGCGTTTGGCCACTATGTGTCGAGCGACCTGGTGGATCGGATCCTGGCCGACCCAGCGCGGGTGCGGCTGGGTGGCGAGCGCCGCGAGTTGAGCGTGTTGTTCAGCGACATCCGTGGCTTTTCCAAGTTCAGCGAACAGATGGAGCCAGAGCAGCTGTCAGCCTTCTTGAACGAGTACCTGACCCCGATGACGCGCGTCGTGCTCGAGCACGGCGGCATGCTCGACAAGTACATCGGTGATGCGGTGATGGCGGTGTTCGGCGCGCCGCTGGAGATGAACGACCATGCCCATGCGATGTGCAAGGTCGCATTGGCCATGCAGCGCAACCTTGGCGAGCTGCGATTGGCATGGACGGCGCGCGGCTTGCCGGCGGTCGAGATTGGCGTTGGGCTTAATGCGGGGCCGGTTTCTGTCGGCAACATGGGATCGGAAATGCGCTTTGACTACACGGTCATGGGCGATGCGGTCAACCTGGCTTCGCGGCTCGAGGGCCTGACCAAAGAGTACCACTGCGCGATCTTGTGCGGTCCACGGGTGCCGGAGCTGGCAGGCGCGCAGTTTGCCTTCCGCGAACTTGACTTCGTGCGCGTCAAAGGCCGAGGCGGCGTGGTGCGCGTCTACGAGTTGCTCGGCGAAGCCGAGTCGGCGTCCGCCTTGGCGACCCGCATCGGCCAGTACGCACAGGCACTGGCAGCATATCGGCAGCGAAACTGGGCGCAGGCTGAAGCTACACTGTGGCGGCTGTTGCAGGTCGACAGCACAGACGGCCCAGCACAGGTCTTGCTGGAGCGCGTACGGGCCATGGCGGCGGATCCGCCGGGCGACGACTGGGATGGTGTCTATGAACAGCGCAACAAATAGCCGCATCGCGGTTTGGGCCGGGACTTTGCTGGCCACGGTGACGGTGACGTGCGGCAAGGCCGAAACGGCACCCGTCGCCAGCAGCGAGCCTGCGGGCAACGTTGAGGCCGTCGAGGGTCAGGTCACCGCAGTTCGCGCGGCAGAGGGATCAGCGCACCGGCCGCTGGTCGTCGCGGGTGCGGTGTGGGCCGACGACACCGTGACCACGCCGAACGGCGCCAGTGTGGCCATTCGCCTGACCCACAATGCCGCGCTGTGGCGTCTGGAGGGCGGCTTTGCCAAGCGCGTGGACCAGACAGCGGCCTGGAAGGCGCCCAAGGATGCGGCGCCGCAAGCGATTGCGCAGCGCGCGGAACCCGTGCAAACGGCATCCGCAGGGCGCCACAGTGCACATGAAGCGGCCGGCACAGCAGAAAGTGCGGCGCGCGCAGCGCCTGCGAGCGCCCCTGCGCCGGCACCTCCGCCGGTGATGGATGCGCCTCCCGCAGTTGCAGCCGCGCCAGCCGAAGCCGTGCCGGTCAAGGTTGGCCCAGCCACTGAGCGGCAACCGCCGCGCCACGCCGTCCGCAAGGCCGCGGGCGGAGCCCCCGCGCCCAAAAGCGTGATGCGCGGTGGCAGCAGCGACGACTTCGGCTTTGAAGGCTTAGGCGGAGACGGGGGCAGTAGCGGCGGCGGTCGCGACGAGCCCAGCGGCAAAGGCTCCGGGGGCAGCGCGGCAGGCGGTTCGTTGTCCGACGCACCCGCTCGCTTGCCGGCAGTTGCCATCGTCGTCAAGGCGCCGGATGAAGGGCTCAAGAGCGCGCTGCTGCGGTTGCTGAACCAGCGTAAGGCAGCGCTGGCGCGGTGTGCCCAGCAGGCGAGCCAAGCCGGGGCCGCGCTGCCGCCCAAGTTCGTGGTGCGGTTGGAGATCGGCGGGGCTGGTGCGGTGACGGTCTTGGCCATTGAAGGCGCGCTTGACCCGCTCAAGGCCTGCGCTCGCGCGGTGTTGGCGTCGCTGCGCGGCGTGCCGGACACCAATCCGGCGGTGGAGGCTGAGGTGGTGATCGGGGTGCGGTAGACCGCTGCCAACGGCCGCGGCCGGAGCTTCGGCGACCGTCTGGCGGTTGGCCAGTGAACTGATTTTGTTTCGCTTCCGTTCCAATCCTTGACAACCGGCGTGCGCAACGGTATCCGCGTGCCCCCGCGGCGCCCCTGCCGCACGACGGCGCCATGGCCCCCGACCCGCACCTGCAGCATGTGACCTTGCCCGACGGCCGCCCGGCGGTGCGTTTCACTGGCCGGATTCTGTTCCTGTACGAGAACCTGGACCTGGTTCGCCGTCAACTGGCGGGCGAAGACATCCCCTGGGATCCCAACGAAAAGCTCATCGACAACATCAGCACCGACGAAATCACGCCGGCGTGGGTGTGCTTCTACTTTGACGAGACGCTTGGCGAATACTCGCTAGTCGGGCTGCGTGGCGGCGCCATCGAGCGCAACAGCCTCAAGCACGGCGGGTTCTCGGTCATCGTTTCCGGCAAGTCCAAGGGCTGCGGATCGTCACGCGAGACGGCTCCGTACAGCGAACAAGCGGCCGGCGTGCGCCTGGTCATCGCCCAGACCATCGAGAAGATCTACGGCCAGAACAGCCAGAACATCGGCCTGTACAACAGCCTCGATTTTAGCCTGATTGCCCGAATCCAGGCTGGCGAGGCTATCGCCATCGACGAGTTCTGCCGGGGCCTGGATCCCGTCGCGACCGACATCGTGCGCATGGGTGGTCTGTTCGCGTACAACCGCGCTCGGCTGGCCGGCCAGGTGCGCCCGCCGGCACCTGCGACGCCGGCGCGGCCGATGACGCTGGTGGAGAAGATCATCGCCCACCACGCGATTGTCGACGCAGCGACGGGTCAGGCAGGCGCCGTGGCCGTGCAACCCGGCGATGCGGTGTTCGTGCGCAGCGGCGTGCGCTTCAGCCACGACTACACCACGGCGATGGCGCAGGCGAGCTTTCGGGCTGCGCTCGGCGACGATGCGCGGGTAACCGATCCGGGGTCGATTTTTGCCTTTCGCGACCACCTGACCTTTCTCAAAGGGGTGATGAGCGACAAGCACAAGGCGATGGGCCTGGACGATCAGGCCGACCAGCTTGCCGTCATCCAGCGACAGTTCTGCGCAGCGCAGGGTATTCGCCTCTACGACGAGCACGCCGACGGTTCGGGCTCCGAGGCTATCTGCCACAACGCCGTGCTCGAGGACCTGGGTACGCCGGGCGACATCATCGTCGGCACCGACTCGCACACTTGCACAGGCGGTGCGCTCGGCGCGTTTGCGTTTGGCGTCGGCTCGACCGACATGGCCAACACCTGGTACAGCAACGACATCCGCGTGTCGGTGCCGCACAGCGTGCGCTTCTTCGTGTCGGGCACGCTGCGAGCCGGGCTCAGTGCCAAAGACGTGATGCTGCGGATCCTGGCCACCCCCTTCATCAAGGACGGCCAGGGCATCGGCAAGGTGTTGGAGTTCTGCGGCCCGGCCATCGAGGCCATGTCGATGGATGAGCGCGCGACGCTGACCAACATGGCAGTCGAGGCCGGCGCCACCACGGGCATCATCGCCGCCGACGACACCACAGTGGCGTGGTTGGCCAGGCTGCGGCCGACGGCGACAGCCGAAAAGTTGCGCGGCGCGTGGTTTCGCAGCGACGCCGACGCCAGCTACTTTGCCAGCTTTGACATCGACTTGGACCAGCTGGACCTGATGGTGGCGACGCCTGGCGACCCGCGCAACGGCGTGCCGATCGGCCAACTGGGCGGCCCGATCAAAGTTGACGTCGCCTACGGCGGTTCTTGCACGGGTGGCAAGATGGCCGACATGGACATGTACGCCAGCGTGCTGCGGGCTGCGGTCGACAGCGGCAAGCATGTACACCCCGACGTCCAACTGTTCATCCAGTACGGCAGCCAGAAGATCAAGCAATACGCCGTCGATCGCGGCGATCCGGCGATTTTTGCCGCGGCGGGCGCCAAGGTCATCGACCCGTCGTGCGGCGCCTGCATCAACGCTGGCCCCGGCGTGTCCAAGACGGCAGAGACGGTCACGATTTCAGCCATCAACCGCAACTTTCCAGGTCGGTCCGGCCCTGGCAAGGTGTACTTGGCGAGCCCGCTGGTGGTCGCTGCATCGGCCATCGCCGGGCACATCGCCTCGCCCGACCAGATCTGAGCGACTGGGTCGCTCGGGAGGCGCCATGCGCGCAGACTTACTGGGTGATCGTCGCCGTCGCGGCGCTTCGTTTTTGGGATCGGTTGTCGTCGTTGGCGTGCTGACCTCCTCCGCTTGGGCTGCCCCGCCCGCTGCACCGGCGGCAGCAAAGCCGACAACTGCGGCGCCTGTCCAACCGCCATCGGCGCAGGCAGTCGAGGAGGCGGTGGCGCTGCGTCAGCGCGGCCAGTTCGAGCAAGCCGCTCAAAAGCTCATCGCCTGGATGGCCGAACACCCCGAAGATGCACGCGCCCGCAACGAACTGGGCACACTGTACGCGCTCAATGGTCAGCTACGCGACGCCGAGGAACAGTTCAACCAGGCACTGGTGCGCCAGCCTGGCTTTGCGGCCGCCCGCTGGAACCTGGCCGAGACCCTGCGCGCCGACGAGCGCTGCGGCGACGCCCTGCCCCACTACTCGCGTTTGGCAGACGACGATCCGCGCGACGGGTCGGCGCTCAAGGGGCAGGCACTTTGCAACGCGATCCTCGGGCGCTGGGACCCGGCGCTGGCGGCATGCGATGCGCTTGTCAAGCGCTTTCCGGGCACGTCGCTTGGTAACTGGGCCAGCGCGCAGCGGGCGCGGATTGCCGAACTGGCGGCAGGCGGGGCGCTGACGGTCGGCCAGATGGAAGCCGAAGGCAAGCAGCTGTTTGCCGAAAAGCGCTACGGCGACGCGGCCGTATGGCTGGCGATGGCGGCAGCAACCGAACCCACTGCCGACCGCCATTACCGCGTGGCGATGGCCCAACTCGGTGCCCAAGACTTGATGGCCGCCCAAGCCGCCCTGGCACGCGCTCTCGCGGCTGACGCGAACCACCAACCGGCGCGCATGGCCATGGCCACCGTCGCGCGTGCACTGCGCAACCTGGGAAGGGGCGCGCTCGACGTGTCCTTCACGGCGGTGGACGAGGTACCCGAGCGAGCACTCGCCCGCGCTTTGCTCGATGGCGACTTGGTGGTGTCCCGACAACTGGCGCTGGCCATTTTGGCCGGCAAAGGCGATGCCGCGTCCGGTGCAGTCGGCCTTCTGCTTGCGGGCGAGGTCGAACTGCGCGACGGCCGCAACACCAAGGCGTACGAGTTGTTTGAGCGGGCTCACAAGCTGCGTCCGGGCCACGACGGGGCGCGCAAGGCGATGGCCGACGCGGCCTTTCAGTTGGGGCGGCTTGCCGATGCCCGCCGTCTGGCCGCGTTGCCCGCGCCGCCGGTGCACCTGGCCGAGAACGCCGACCTGCCGGTGTTCGTGCGCCAGCGCCGCGCCGAGTTCACCCATCAGCTCAAGATGATGCTCGACCCGGGGGTTCGGCCGATGGCAGCCATCGTCGATCTGGTGGCAGGTGATCTGCCGCCGCCGCCCCCGAAGGTCGAACCGCCGCCGCCAGAACCGCCGCAAGTACCGGTCAAGGGCAAGGGCAAGGGCAAGGGCAGCAAGGCGGGCAAGAAGAAGTGATCGGATCGGGCGGGCCAGACAACGCCGCGGCAAGCGGGAAGGTTCGCGGATCGGCACTGCTGCCGCACCCGGACCTGAGCCTGCACTACCTGCCGCACGCAGAAATTGTCTGGCAGAGCGGCCGTATCCGCGAAGTGCGGGCGCTATTGGGTCCGGCGCCGTCCGGCAGCCTGCTGTGGATGCCAGGATTGGTGGATCTGCACGTCCACTGGCCGCAGTCGCACGTCCGGGGTCAGTTTTCGGGCCAGTTGCTGCCGTGGCTGCGCGAGTCGATCTGGCCGGCCGAGGCTGCGTTTGCCGAGCCACAGCAGGCCGACACTGCGATCGCCAGCTACCTGCTGGCTTCGCAGCGCGCAGGCACCTGCGCGGGGCTGGTGTTTGGCGCGCCTTTTGCGGCTGCGAGTCGCCGATTTCGTGCGCTCGCGCCGCCCGGCTGGCTGGAGGGACCGGCGTTGATGGAAGTCCACGCCCTGCCGGATCTGCTGCGCCCCGTGCCAGAGACGTTGGCTGAATTGCAGAGCGAACCGCCAGGCACGCTGGTCGCGGTGTCGCCGAGGTTTGCGCCCAACGTGACCGCAGCGGGGCTCGCGTTTTGCGCGGCGGTGGCTGCGGCACGCGGCTGGCCCATCCAAAGCCATCTGGCAGAAAACCAGGACGAGGTTCAATGGGTTCGGGCACTTTTTGGCGGCGCCCGCGACTATACGGACGTCTACGACCAGGCGGGCCTGCTCGGGCCGCGGACAGTGCTCGCCCACGGCATCCACTTGTCGGACCGTGAGTTGGAGCGGCTGGCGGCGACGCGTACCACCATTGCCCACTGCCCGACCAGCAACCTGGCGCTCGGGTCGGGTACCATGCCTATCGAGCGGCTGCGGCAGTTTGGCGTGCCATGGACGCTGGCTACCGACGTCGGGGCGGGCCCACAGCTGAGCCAACTCGACGTGGTGCGCGCTTGCCTAGCCGTGCACCCACCAGGTGCGGTGACCGCGGCCGAGGCTCTGTGCCGGGCGACGGCGGTCCCTGGAGCGTGGCTCGCTCAATTTGAAGACCGTCTCACTGGGCTGGGCACATTGGCGATTGGGGCACCCGCGCACCTGGTTGGCGTCTGCAATGTGGTTGCCGGCGAGGCGGAAGCAGCCGTGCGCGAGCTGTTGGCCGCGCTGCCCGTCGACGCGGAGCAGGCGCCACTTGCGGTGATGGCGTGGGGCGAAGCGATTGCCCCTGCGAATGGGTAGCCAAGCCGCCCAATTGCCGTACAATGCGCGCCCCGCGCCGTCTCAGGCGCCCGGCCCGTTTCGCGGCCCAAGCAAGCGTTCACTGTGACCATTGAAAATACCTCCGACACCGACGTGGTGGCGGAACCGTCGTTTGCCCAGCTGGGCATTGCCCCTGCGCTTTGCACCCACCTTGCAGCGTTGGGCATCGAAACGCCGACCCCAGTACAAGCCGCAACCATCGTGCCGCTGCTGCAAGGCCGCGACGTGCTGGCCCAGGCGCAGACGGGCACCGGCAAGACGGCTGCCTACGGCTTGCCAATGCTGCAGCGTTTTGAGCCGGCTGACTCGCGCATCCAGGGACTGGTGGTAGTGCCGACGCGCGAGCTGGCGCTGCAGGTGTGCAAGGCGCTCAGCAGCTACCGCGGCGAGGCGCCCAATACGCAGGTGTTGGCGCTCTATGGCGGCGACAGCTTTTCCAAGCAGCTGCACGCCCTGTCCAAGCACCCGCAGGTGGTGGTCGCGACGCCTGGGCGGCTTATCGACCACCTGGAGCGCGGTTCGGTGCGGCTGGACGGCGTGCGCATGGCGGTGCTCGACGAAGCCGACGAGATGCTCAACATGGGCTTTCTCGACGACGTGGAGAAGATCCTGGAGGCGGTTCCGGCCAGCCGCCAACTGGCACTATTGAGCGCGACCATGCCGAGCGAAATCGCCGGGCTGGTCGACCAGTACCTGCGCGACCCGGTGCGCATCCGCATCGACGCGACCGTCAAAGCCGCGCCGACGGTGTCGCAGCGCTATACCATCGCCTTGCCCGAGTTGCGTGCAGAAGCAGTCGCGCGGCTACTCGATGTCGAGCCGTTCGAGGCGGCGCTGATTTTTGCGCGCACCAAGGCGACCTGCGACGAGTTGACCGAAGCGCTGCAGCGGCACGGCGTGGCCTGCGAGGCGCTGCACGGCGACCTGGCGCAGACAGCGCGAGAAACGGTAGTGCGGCGCTTGCGCGATGGCCGGCTGCGCGTTGTGGTGGCAACCGACGTGGCGGCGCGCGGCCTGGATGTGCCCGTGCTCGACTTGGTGGTGACGATCGAATTACCAGGCGAATTGGGCACCTACGTGCACCGCATCGGCCGCACAGGTCGCGCCGGGCGCACGGGCACGTCGATTCTGGTGCTGGGTCCGCGCGACGAGCGCAAGCTGCGGGCGCTGGAGCGCTACATCGGTCAACCGATCAAGTTTCAGCCGGTGCCGTCGCCCGAAGAGGTGGCGCACGCCAAGCAGGGGCGCTTTGTCGAGCGCATTCGCGCGCTGGCGGCAGAAGCGGATACGGCGCCTTGGAAGGCCGTCATCGACCGCTGTGTCGAGGGCGACGTTGCCGTGGCCGACATCGCCGCGGCACTGGCCCGACTGGCGGCCCCGCGTGGCGTCGTACCGGTGCTGCCCGAGAAACCGCTAGCAGTGGAGCCCAAGCCGCTGCGCGACGCCCCGCCGCCGGCCGTCGAGCGTCAGCAAGCCGAGGAGCGCAGGCCGACCCGGACCAAGCCAGGGCCGGGGCCAGGGTCGGCCCCGGGACCAGGTCAGGGACCGCGACCGTTCGAGCCGCCGCCCGGCCAGGTGGTGATGTCGCTTGGCGTCGGCCGCCGCAACAACGTCACGCCCGCGCAGATCGTGGCGGCGTTGACGCACTGCCTCAACGTCCCCAACCGCGCGCTCGGCCGCATTGAGTTGTATGACAACTTCAGCACCATTGAGGTGCCGGAAGAAATCGCCCGCCGGATGCCGTTGGCGCTGCGCGGTGTGGATATCTGCGGTCGATTCTTGAATCCGCGGCCGGCCCAGCGCAATGCCGACGAGGCGCCGCGGCGGGGGCCGGATCGCAGGCCGCGCTAAGGGCCCTGTCCAATATTACTCGATCGCTGTGGATACACGGGAGCGGCGAGTCGGCTTGCAAAGACGCGAGCTTGCGACCCAGCCAGCAAGCAAACGGGCACCGAAAACAACGACTATACAGCAACGCCTTGAGGTGAGATCAAACCTGCCGCACCGAAGGAGCGACGAGTCGGCTTGCAAAGCCGCGAGTTTGCGACCCACGGAGCAAGCAAGAACAGCAATCGCCGATGACCTCGGGTCATCGCGATCCTGTATAGTTCTTGGCGGGGCCCTAAGTGGGGCTACAGGTCGGACGGATACCAGACTTCAAGCTCGGTGATCTTCCAACTGTCGTAGCTCCCGCAGAAGTCGTTGCGGCAAGCCGTGTCCCCGTAACCGCTGTAGCTGTTGTTGGTGCCGACGCGGCAGGTGTAGTCGTGGCCCAAGTTGCAGTAGCCGGTGGTCATGTTGCTCGACACATGCCAGTCGTGCCCACCGCCGAAGGTCGGGCCATAGCCGCTGTGGTCGTAGATCCAATACAAGTAGCTAAAGTTGTTGCCGTTATCGACGTGGTAGAACTTCTTGTTGAACTTATGGCCTAGGGTCAAGCTGAACACGAAGCTGCCGCCGCAGGTGTACCGATAATCGTTCTTGCTGTACCAGGAGCATCCAGCGTAGCCGCCGATAACTCGGCCGTTGTCGAGCTTGGCGACCGTCACGGTGTCGCCCTTGCCATTGCACTTGCTATGGAAAGTGCCCGAATCGCCGGCATCCACTGATTTCTTGTAGCATAATTTCCACGTCTTGAAGGGATTACCAATCCAGCCATTGATCATCGACGCGTAGGTTGGCGTAATGATCGCGGAGTTCGGGAAGCCACCGGTACCGAACCACGCCACCCAGGCGGTGCCGTTGCACAGGTCGAGCGACTTGTCCGCGCTGTTGTAGCGCATGGTGCCGGCTTTGGTGGCGTCGCAAGTCGCCGAATCCGTGCCGACCTTGACGCTGCCATCGACGATGAGGTTGCCCTTGACCTGAATCTTCTTGGTCGACAAGGTCTGGATGGCTAGCGACCAGGTGAACTCGCCGTCGTTGACCGCTGGTGGCATCTGGTTCTTGAGCGGATCCTTGACGATGAGCGACCACAGGCCCTTGGGATTCTTGCCAATCCAGTCCTTGTTCATGTCGCCCTGCGCGATCGGCGTGTCCTTGTTGAACGCGGCCTTGAGCGTGTTGCCGGTCTTGCCCTTGGCATAGAGCACGTAGGGCGTGGCCATCCCAGGCCCGTAGAGCTCGATCGTGACCGCCGACAGGTCCGACGTCAGGATGTCGACGTTGACCCAGATCGCCTGGGCCGAGCCGATGTCCGGAAAGTCCAGCGAATCGCTCTTGCCGGCGCCGTTGCCGTCTGGAATCGGGACCTTGACGCCGCCGTTGGTCGAATCGACGAACTGATTCCAGATCAAGCCATTGGAAACTTCATCGATCATGTCGGGCGCAATCGCCGACACCGAACAGTCATAGCTACCGTCGGCCTTGATGCCGGCCATGACCAGGCCGGTACCGCAGGACTTGCCCAATTGCGGCAAAACGGGCTTGTTTTGCAGATCGCCGTAGTTGCCGGTCTTGCCGGCGTCCGAAATCGCGGGCTTGTCTTTGAGATCGTTGTAGCTGCCCGACTGCGCCACGGCCGCCAGCGCGGCCGCTTTGGCATAGGGAGCCAGGTCT
Source organism: Pseudomonadota bacterium (assembly GCA_005792545.1). Lineage (GTDB taxonomy): Bacteria > Myxococcota_A > UBA9042 > UBA9042 > UBA9042 > SXRM01. Next base: position 78,549 of record SXRM01000037.1, read on the forward strand.
GGGGCGCCTTTGAGGTCACTGTAATTGCCAGAAGTGGCCACGGCAGCGAGCGCGGCGGTCTTGGCGTACGCAGAGAGATCGGGGCCGCCTTTGAGGTCGCTGAAGTTGCCGCTCAGCGCCACAGCGGCAAGGTCGCTTTTCTTGACCATGCTCTCAAACACCTTGGGGTCGATCGCGCCCGCGCCCACGCAGCCGCTGCACTCCAGGGCCTCGGCGACCGCGGCCCGCACGGCAAATGCCGTCGAAGCCAGCGGCTGGCGTGGCAGTTCCGGGTCGCTGCCGATTTGGACGCCGAGCCACACGCTGGCGCCATTGACGACCGACGGCGACAACGCCGACTTGGTGCCAAGCGCGTGTGACCACTGCCCGCTCTTGACGCCGATGTTGATCGGCCCCTCGACCCAGAGCGGGTTGCCGCCGACTTCTTTGTTGTAGAGGCCAAAGGTGATGGCGTAGACGCCATCGGCGGCAGCGCCGCCACCGGCGGCTTGTAGGGTGCCTTCAACGGCGGACGTTGCTGGGACCGCGGCGGCAGCACTCGCCGCATGAAGCGCGAATGCGAGGCCCAGGGCACTGGAGAGGATCGACACGTGTTTCATGGAATTCCTCGGCGTGACAAGCCTTTGGGGGATTGGTCGCGCCGCGCTGCCAGGACCCCGATGTGGGCGGCCACGCGGTGAGTTGTGCGCAAACTACCCAATCGCGACGCATCTCGTCAAGGCCCTGCACCGGCTGGGGTTTGCGATGGCGCTTTGCCTGCAGGGTCATTGCCGTGCAGGCGCTACTTTGCGCAGCGAAAGCCGACGTCCAGTGCGCTGAACGCATTGTCGGCCGCAGCGCGGGCCGATGCGCGCAACCCGGCACCCTTGGTGGCAAAGCCGCCGCCGCGCAACACCGATTGGGCTGCCTGCGGCGCCTGGGGATTGACCGACGAGCCTTTGGTATAGAAGTCCGGGTCGTAGCCGTCGCTGACCCACTCCGCCACGTTGCCGGCCAGGTCTTGGACGCCAGCCGCAGAGGCGCCAGTCGGCCGACTGCCCGCTGTTGTCGTCAGCTTGGTGCCGCAGCCGGGGGTGCCCGAGTCGAACTGCGCTCGCAAGCAGTCGGCCGGCAAATTGCCCCACGGATAGAGCGGTGCCGCGGCAGCGCAGACCTTGGGGTCCGGTCCGGTACACGCAGGTCGAGTGGCGCGTTCCCATTCCGCCTCGGTCGGCAGCCGCTTGCCGCGCCAGCCACAGTACGCAGCGGCGTCTTGTTTGCGAACGAAGTTGACGGGGTGGCC
>SXRM01000321.1 GCA_005792545.1 Pseudomonadota bacterium
AAACGGGGCTCCGGTCCGGCCGCGTCGGCAGCGCGGCCGGACTAGGGCTCGGTCCCGGCCCTGCCGGGACGCGCCCAGACCTCTCACAAGTTGATCGGTGCTGCGCTGCTGCCGCGCGGCGACCTAGCGATAGCCCTGCCCAGGCGTCCGGCTTGCCCCAGCCGCCGTCGCACAGGCACAATCGGCACCGCTATGCCCGTCATCGACTTCACCACCGCCATCGAGGCCCCCATCGCGCGCTGCTTCGACCTCGCGCGCAGCATCGACTTCCACCAGGTCACGACCAGCGACACCGGCGAGAAGGCTGTCGCAGGCCGCACCACCGGCCTCATCGAACAGGGCGAGTCGGTCACCTGGCGGGCAAAGCACCTGGGAGTCTGGCAACAGCTGAGCGTGCGGATCGTCGAAATGGACCGGCCGCGCCACTTTCGCGACGAGATGGTCCGCGGCGCATTTGCCCGCATGTGCCACGACCACGAGTTCGTCCAAGACGGCAACACGACGCGCATGCGCGACCGCTTTGCGTTCGAGGCGCCGCTCGGGCCGCTGGGCTGGCTGGCCAACCGGCTATTCCTGGAGGCGTACATGCGCCGGTTCTTGCTGCAACGGGCGCGCATTCTCAAGGAGGCCGCGGAGTCGCAAGCGTGGCGACAGTTCGTGCCAGACGAGCCTTCGACCCCGTAGCCGGCGTTGCATGCGCACGCCAGGTCGCTCTGCTTGCTGTTCCCAGGCCTTGTTTGCTTGACTACCGACCCATTGGCCCGCACAGTGCCGCCAGGGGCGAGACCCCAACGATCGGCGGTAGACCTGTGCGTCGCTCTTGCGAAGTTGCCCCTCTTTTTGTCTGCGCCTGGCTGGCTACAGCCGGGTGCACGGGCGAGCCAGCGCCTGCCGCCACCGACACCTCGGCTGCCGCCGACCTGGCCGTCGACGCCGCGGCCCAGGCGGACAGTACCGTCGATGCTGCGCCTCAGCCGGATGTCGCGGTCGAGGCTGCGACCCAGGCAGACACTGCCGACCTGGGCAGCAATGTGGATGCCGACGCTGCCGCAGACGCGGCGGAGGCTGTCGCCACTGACGTCGACGCAACCATGGCAATCGACACCGCGCCAGACACCCCGGTGGATGCCGCCGAGATTGCTGCCCAATGCAAGAGCGTCCAAGACTGCCCGCCGCCGCCTGCGTGCACCGCCGCTCTATGCGTGGGTGGCACCTGCCAGTCCAGCGCCGTGAGCGACGGCACGCCGTGCGCTGCCAACGAAAAATGTGCAGCTGCAGCGGCGTGCCACGCCGGCGTGTGCAAAGCCAGCGCCGCCAAGGCCTGCGACGACGGCAACCCCTGCACCGCCGATGCTTGCGACCCGGCGACCGGACAGTGCGGCGGCAAGCCCGCGGCCGGCGGCCCCTGCGACGACGGCAACCCGTGCACAGCCAAGGACTTGTGCGGCGAAAGCGGCCAGTGCGTCGGCACCAACGACACCTGCGGCACCTGCAAGTCGAACTACGAGTGCCAGCTCAAGGACGACGGCAACCCCTGCAACGGCACGCTGTACTGCAATGACAGTGCCTCGCCGCCGGTCTGCGCGACACTTCCTGGCAGCGTACCGACGTGTTCAGGCAGCGCCGGCCCTTGCGCGACCATCGGGTGCAGCCCCGCGACGGGCGCCTGCATCGTCGTCAAATCGCCGGACAATAGCAGCTGCAGCGACGGCGACCCCTGCACCGGCGGCGACGCTTGCGGCGGCGGCCAGTGCAAAGGTGCACTGAGCGGCAACTGTGGCTGCAGCAAAGACAGCGACTGCAAAGACGACGGCGACCTGTGCAACGGCACGCCGTACTGCAACGCCACCACCGGCCAGTGCGCCGTCAGCCCCACCACCGTCAAGTCCTGCCCGGCCAGCACCGCGCCGTGCAAAAAAGTGGCCTGCCAGCCCAGCACCGGCGCTTGCGTGACCAGCAACGTCGGCGACGGCACGCCCTGCAACGACGGCCTGCCGAGCACCAAGGGCGACGCCTGCACAGCGGGCGTATGCGCCGGTACCGACACCTACGCGTGCAAGTCCATTGGCGACTGTGCCAAGTTCGAGGACGGCGACTACTGCAATGGCACGCTGTACTGCAACAAGGCGACCGGCAAGTGTGAGATCAATAGCGCCACCGGCGTGGTCTGCCCGACCGTCGACGATACGGCGTGCACCAAGAACGTGTGTCAACCCAAGACCGGCAAATGCGCGATGGTCCCCGCCGCCGACGGCGCCGCATGCAGCGACGGCAACCTGTGCACCACGAGCGACAGCTGCACGGGCGGCGTGTGCAAGGGCGGTGCCAACACCTGCGGCTGTCAGGCCGACGCCGATTGCCTCGCCAAAGAGGACGGCAACCTGTGCAACGGCACGCTCTACTGCGACAAAAACGCCGCGCCGTTTGCTTGCAAGCTCAACCCTGCAACTGTGGTGACCTGCCCGAGCGTCAACGACACGGCGTGCAGCCACAACGCGTGCGCACCCACAACCGGCAAGTGCGGTATCGTGGCGCAAAATGAGGGCGGTGCCTGCGACGCCGACGGCAACCCGTGCACCGCGACCGACACTTGCAAGGCCGGCGCGTGCACCGCCGGCGCCAGCGTCTGCCAGTGCCAGAGCGATTCCGACTGCGCCGCCAAGGACGACGGCGACCTGTGCAATGGGACGCTTTACTGCGACAAGGCGCAGAAGAAGTGCGTGGTCAATCCGGCGACCATCGTCTTTTGCACCTCGGTCGACAACGGCCCGTGCAGCAAGAACGTGTGCGTCGCCAAGACCGGCTTGTGCGCCCAGACGGCGGTCAACCAGGGGCTGCCCTGCGAAGACGGCAATCCGCTGACCGTGAGCGACGTCTGTGACGCTGGCACCTGCGCGGCCGGCAGCCCGAGCAAGGCGTGCAAGACGACCGCCGATTGTGCCACCGATGGCGACAAGTGCGTGCAGATGTACTGCGACGCCACCGGCACCGGCGTTTGCCAGATCGACAAGGCCAAGACCGTGCACTGCGCCAAGGCCGGCGCTGGGGCGTGTGCCATCGAGCAATGCAATCCGGCGACCGGCCTCTGTGTCGCCAAAGCGCTACCTGAAGGCACGATGTGCGGTGCTGGCACCAAGTGCACCGGCATCAGCCAGTGCAAAGGCGGCAGCTGCGCGACCGGCAAGGCCGCCGACTGCGACGACGTCAACCCGTGCACCGTCGACGCCTGCGACCTTGCGCTCGGCTGCACCCACACGGCCGCCAAAGAGGGGGCCAAGTGCGACGACGGCAGTCAGTGCACCGCCAACGACGTCTGCGGCAAGGGGCAGTGCAATGGCGCCCTGGTTGCCACCGACGACGGCAACGCGTGCACCACCGACAGTTGCGTGCCGCTGCAAGGCGTTGTCCACGCCCCGCTCGACGCCACCGCCTGCGACGACGGTAGTGCCTGCACAGTCGGGGACATCTGCACCAAAGGTCTATGCACCGCTGGCGCTGGCAAGCCCGACTGCGACGACAAGCTGGCGTGCACGACCGACAGCTGCAGCCCGACCGTCGGCTGCCTGCACACGGGCAACAGCGGGGCAGCGTGCGACGACGGTAGCCAGTGTACGACCGACGATACCTGCGCCAAGGGTACCTGTACCGGGTCGCCGTTGCCGTGCAACGACAGCCAGCTGTGCACCACGGACAGCTGTGACAAGGTCAAAGGCTGCGTGTTCACGCCGATACCCAATGGCAGCGAGTGTAGCGACGGCAGTGCCTGTACGGGCGGCGACGCCTGCAACGGTGGCCTGTGCTTTGGCGGCCCGGTGGTCGACTGCAACGACGGCGAAGCGTGCACCAACGACAGCTGCGGCAAAGCCACCGGCTGTGCCCACGCACCCAAGGCCGAAGCCAGCAAATGCAGCGACGCCAACCCTTGTACCACCGGCGACAGCTGCAAGTCGGCCAAATGCGTGGGCGCCGCTGTCAACTGCAACGACGACAACCCGTGCACCGACGACGCTTGCGACGTAGACCTCGGCAAGTGCGTGACGCTGCCGAGCACCGCCACCCAATGCAATGACGGCAATCCCTGTACGCTCGGCGACAGCTGCAAAGCCGGCAATTGCAAGGGCGGCACCGCCAAAAGCTGCGACGACGGCAAGTCGTGCACGACCGACAGCTGCGATCCGCTCAAAGACTGCGTGCACATCGCGTTGGTCGGCGCCGCCTGCAGCGACGGGTCGCTGTGTACCGACAATGACGCGTGCACGGCCAATGGTTGCGTGGGCAAGCTCAAGTTCTGCGATGACTCGGTGTTTTGCACCCTGGACAGCTGCGACCCGGCCAAGGGTTGCGTGGCCTTGCCCAAGCCAGCGACGACCGCCTGCGACGACAACAGCGCGTGTACCGGCCCGGACGCGTGCGCCAAGGGTGTCTGCACGGGCGCCACCACCAACTGCGACGACGGCAACGTGTGCAGCACCGACACCTGCGACAACACCTCGGGCTGCAAGAACACGCTGCTCGACAAGGTCGTGTGCGACGACAGCCAACCGTGCACCGAAAACGACGTGTGTACTTTCGGCGTGTGCAAGGCGACGCCGCGCTTGGGCCTGATGACGGTCGAGGTGGTCGGCGGAACCGAAGTGGTTGGCGGTGCGGTCCTGGACAAGAGCGACGGCCTGGTCGTAGTCGGCGGTTATCTGGTCGCAGACGTCTGGAGCAGCCAGAGCAAAGACGGTTTTGTCGCCCGCATCGATAAGGGCGGGAAGCTCCTATACGCCAAGTTCTGGAATGGCCTCGGCACCCAGCAGGCGCATGGCGTGACCGCCGGCCCCAATGGCCAGATCTACGTCGTGGGCCAGTGGGATGCAGTCGCGGCGTTGCCGCCATCGAGCAAGTCGCAATTCTACGCAGTGCGCATGTCCGAAGACGGCGGCACGGTCTGGTCGCACAAGGACAAGGACAACACGGACGGCATCTATAGCGCGGTGGCGCTAGTGGGCACAAAGTTGGTGGCCACCGGTAGCCTCAACAGTAAGCCCGTCCTGCAAGGCCTCAGCGCCGCCGACGGCAGCCTGTTGTGGTCCGCGGCCGTCACGGCAAATGCCGCCGACACCCTGCTCGCCGTCACCGCGGTCGGCACCGACTCGGTCATTGCGGTAGGTCGCAGCACCACAGACAAAGGGCTACTGGCCGTGCGCTACACCGCGGCCGGCACGAAAACCTGGGTCAAGACCTTCGTGGAGTCCGCAATCCCGGAGGCTGTGGCCAGAGGCGTCGCCGCACTTGGCGCCAACTTCTTGCTTGCAGGATCGAGCTTCAAGGTCGACGGTTACCCGCTGGTGCACGTCATCGACGGCAATGGCGGCCTGGTCTGGAAGCATATGTACACGGACTTCAAGTTTGGCGGTCAATTCTCCGGCGCAGTCGCGATGCCAGATGGCGGGGCTTTGGCGCTTGGCCGCGGCGTCAGCAACAAGCTTTCGTATCAAGGCCTGGCAATTCGCTTTGGCAAGTCTGGCGAGACGGTGTTTACCGACATCGACTTTGCAGGCGCAAATGCCAACTGTCACGGCGGCGGCACGCTGGATGACGGCACGCTGGCCATCGCGTGTACGACCACCATCAACGCCGTGGTTGACGTGAGCCTGGCGCGCACCGACTCGTGGGGCAGCTTGACTTGCACCGATTCGGGGGCCTGCTCGACCAAGCCGTTTGCCGACTGCGATGACGCCAATCCCTGCACCACCGATAGCTGCTCGGCGGCCAGCGGCTGCGGCCACGCCAAGACGGCGGATGGCATCTCGTGCGGCGGCGGCAAGACTTGTCTGGCCGGTGTCTGCAAGTAGTCGGCGATGTTCTTCAATGGGCCAGCGCGCTTTCGTTGTGGGAGCGGATGAGTAAGCCTTTGCCTGCGGACCTGTCCCTGCGCCCGATTGTCGCCGCGGACCTGCCGGCCATCTTTGCCTGGCAGGCCGACCCCGAAGCGTGTCGGATGGCGGTTTCCAATCCGCGCGACCGGCCAACGTTTGACCAGCACTGGCAGCGGGTGCTGGTGGACCCCACGGTGCGCGGTCGCTCCATCGTCGTGGGCGACCAGTTGGTCGGCACCGTGTCGTGTTTTGAGCGCGACGGCAAGGCGTTCGTGGGCTACTGGATCGACCGCGCGTGGTGGGGTCGCGGCATCGCCTCGCGGGCGCTGGCGCTGCTGTTGGCCGAGGAGCCGCGGCGACCGCTTTTCGCCATGGCAGCGCGCAGCAACACTGCGTCGGTCCACGTGCTGCAGCGCTGCGGGTTTGTGTGGTTGCGCGACGAGTGGACCGAGGCGACCGAGCGCTTTCCGGCCTGCACCGAGGCGTTCTTCGAGCTGCGCTGACGGCAGGGATCGCTACGCCTTTGGCACCAGCGACGCAATCCGTTCAGCTTCGCCGCGCCCCAAATAGGCCACTGGTCCCAAGATGTCGACGCCCAAAAACGGGTGCATGACCAATAGGTCGCTGTCGCCCGTCACGATGACGTCGGCTGCGCCATTGACCGCCAGCTCCAACCAAATGTCGTCTTTGGGGTCGCGACAGGCCTGTACGCGGCGGGCGACTGGCACCATTTCTACAATCGCCGCCAAGTGTTGAATGAAGGCCTGGCGGTCGACTACGGTCACGTAGCGGTCGAATTTCGATCGGCCAAGCACTCGGGCGATTTCCGCAAGCGTCGGCTCGCTCAGCAACACGGTGGCATGGGCCAGGGCGTAGTCGACGGCCTTTGCTGGTGCGGATTGCGGTGCCAGGATGCGGCTAACCAGGGTATTGGTGTCGAGCACTACGCGCACTGGGTGGGCCTACTCGTCGTCGCGCAACAACGCGGCAAGGCCAGCATCGTCCAACCCGCGCGCACTTGCATCGGCGGCAACCCGATCGCAGAACACCTGGAACTCCAAGATGTTGAGTCTGGTCAGCCGCCGCCATGCTCGCATCGACAACACCACCGCGACATCGCGGTCGTGCTTTCGAATGACAACCGGCTCATTGGCCGCGTCCGCCAGGACCTGGGAGAACTGCTGCTTGGCATCAGTGGCGGAAATGGTACGCATGCGCGGCCAAATGTCCAAAATGGACAAATCGGACAATACGCGGCACGCAGAGGCCTGTCAATTGGGCGGCGTTGCGGTTTGCAGTCTCGCGGCCTGCACCGAGGCCTTCTGGCTGCGCTGACGGCAGGGATCGCTACGTCTTCGGCACCAGCGACGCAATCCGCTCGATGACGCGATACCACAGCACCATGCCAGGCGCGGCCATGGGCTTGCCGGTGTTCATGAAAGCGACGGCCAGCTGGCGCGCCGGATCGGCCCACACCACCACCGACGACAGACCGAGGTGGCCAAACGCGCTGTGGGTATCCGGCCCGAACAGGCTCGGCAGCCGATGCCCCATCATCACACCCAGGCCATAGCGCAGCGGCAGGCGCAAGGTGCCGTCGATCTGCCACGGCGTCAGGTCGTGGTGCATCTGCCGCGCCGTGTTCGGGTGCAGCACCTGTGTCCCGTTCAACTGCCCACCGTCCAGCAGCATCTGCATCAACGCGCCAATCTGCCGTGGCGTCGCAATCACGTTGGCCATCGGCAGCACGCCAGTCAGGAACTCGTCGCGGTTGCTGATGGCGATGGCTGTCGCAAAGTCGACGCCAATGTTGCGCGAGAACACCTCGGCCATGAAGCGCGGCACCCGCGGGCCGGTCACGGCGTGGCGCGCGACTTCAGGCAGCCGTTCCGCTGGCACACCGTAGTCCATCTGGTCCAGGCCCAATGGGCCTGTCAGGCGCGCGCGCAGCACCTCGCGAATCGCCTTGCCACTGGCGCGCTCGACAATCTCGTGCAACAAAAAGCCCATGGTCATCGCGTGGTAGGCGATGCGGGTGCCCGGCGGCGTCTGCAGCCGCAGGTCGGCGAGGTGCTGCAAGTCCACGCGGCCGCGGGCGATGACGCCTTCGATGTCGGCAATCGGCGGCATGTCGGGGATGCCGGCGGTGTGCTGCAACAGGTGGCGTAGCAGGATCTTGTGCTTGCCGTGGCGGTCGAGTTCCGGCAGCCAGGCGACGATGGGCCGCTCCAAGTGCAGCACGCCGTCGTCGCACAGCGCGAGCACCAGCGCCGAAGTGACGATCTTGCTGGCCGAAAACAGCGAAAACAGCGAGTCGGGGCTGGCCACGGCGCCGGCCGGCTGGTCGGGCTCGTGAACCAGATGCCCGAGTGTGCGGTCCATCACCACCCGGCCCTGGTGGCGGATGTGCAGCGCAATCGCCGGGTGCAGCCCGGTTGAGTACAGGCGCTTGACGGCGCTCCAGATGTCGTGGACGGGGAAGTGCCCCGGCTGTTCGTCGCCGATGCCGGTCACCAGTTGCGGCGGGTGGTCGGCGACCAGTTTTTGCAGTCCCAGGCGCGGGCGGCGCAGCATCGGCGGATCGTGCCGGCGCTGGCCGGTTGGGGCGCAGCGTGCGGGGCGGCGCGGCGGGTGTCAATGGTGGCGGGGTGGGCACAGCCCGCGCCTATCGCACTGGCGCTAGACCGTGCAACACCGCCACCAACGCCTCTGCCACCGCGCGCGTCGACGCGGGATTCTGGCCCGTAATCAAGCGCCCGCTGACCCGCACGAACGACGCAAACGGCAGCGTCGCATTGTCGTACTGGCCACCCTGTCGCATCAACTCGTCTTGCAGCGAGAACGGCACGGCTTTGGTCTTGCCGCTCAGCCATTCTTCGGTATTGGACAAGCCTGTCACCGAATGGCCGGCAATCAAGGCCTTACCGTCGCTCGTTTTCAGCTTGAGCAGGCCCGCTGGGCCATGGCACACCGCCGCCACCACGCCGCCGCGCTCGTAGATGGCGCGCGCCAGGTTGGCGATATCGGCGTTGTCGGGCAGGTCCCACATCGGGCCGTGGCCGCCGGCGTAGTAGATGGCGGCGTAATCGGCGGCCTGCACGGCCGTTGGCGTGACGCTGGCGTGCAGTTGTGCGACCACGGCGGTGTCGGCCAGGAACGCGGCATTGTCGCGCTCGTCAAAGTCGGCGCTGCGCGCGTCGAGCGGCGGCTTGCCGCCTTTGGGGCTGACGAAGTCGACGGTGTAGCCGTGGGCGCGCACGTAGCGGTCGAAGTGCGCGACCTCGCTCAGCCAATAGCCAGTCTTTTCGCCGCTGGTGCCGAGCGTATCGTGGCTGGTGACGACCATCAGGATGCGCTTGCCGCGACCCGTGGCCTGGCTGGCGTCGGGAACCGGGCCGTGCTGGGCGCCGGAGCAGCCCAGGGCACATAGGGCCAGGGTCAACATCGCGGTCTGGAAGGTTTTTGACATCGTTGGCGCCTCCAAAACGGATGCCGATGGTACGCGCGGTTGGGGCGGAAGGCACGCGCACTTGGGGAGCAGCGCACGCCGAGCGGCAGGCCATTGGCACGACGTAACCCCCAAATCAGGTTGCCGTTCTGCCAGGAACCCCGGCCCCGTGCGAGCGTCCAATCTAACCGCTTGAATCTCGATCACTTTTGAGCCAGCTTTCCGAACCGATCTGCGACGGCGATCCACCCTTTACTTTCAAACTGTTGCGCGATCTACTTGCCACCTCGGGGCAATTGCCCCGGCTGGGTGGCCATTGGCCAAAGACGAGCACCCCGAGCCTGACGAACTGGCGCCGCTGCGCGACCGCGCAGGCCCAAGGGCGGTGGTGGTAGTGGTGGTGATGGTGGCGGTCCCGAGAATGGTGGCGGTGGCGGCGCGACGGACTGACGACAGCTTTGCCGGCCGCCAACTTGTAGACCGTGCGATACTCCCGACGGCCAGGTGTGCAGTAGCGGTGCCAATCACACCTTGGAGCAGATTCGGGACTTCATTGAAGCCGATGCGGTGGTGTATCAGAGCCTGGCGGACCTGAAGGCAGTGTACCGGGAGGTTGCTGGGTGCTTTGCATGCTTTTCGGGCGTGTATCCGACCGGCGTTGGCGAGGAGACCATGGGGGTTATTGAGGCGGAGCGGGAGTTGCGGCAGAGTGAGCGGGTGAATTATGGGGCTTTGGCGGGGGGAGGTAGGGTGGACGAATGCACTACACACGCTTGCCGTCACTCATTGCTGACAGGAATAATCCGACAGCCTGGCTGGGACTTGTTTCCGAGCGAATCGTAGCCTGTGACGCAACACTGGTACCATCCAGTTGACGAAGTGATGAAACTAATAACGGCGTTGCTGCCTATGTACCGATATTCTGCCGCGACTCCCGCTGGGCCGACGCAGGACCAGTCGAATGCTGCCAGGGCAGATCCATCTGCGGCATCATAGGCAGGATCTTTAGCCCCAACAACCTAAAATGCTTTGCATAATTGACACTCACTGGGCCCGTGGTAGCTTGAAGTTGTTCAAGCACCAAACCAACACGGGAGCCCCAGTGAGCAAGCGGCATTTTGCTGAAATCACC
>SXRM01000322.1 GCA_005792545.1 Pseudomonadota bacterium
AACAGCACCACGTACTTGCCGCGGAACTGCGACAGGGTCAGGCGGGTAAAGCTGCCGTCGGGCATGACAGCTTCACTATTGAAATCAGGGGCTGGCTTGGTGACGAGGACGCTCATGGATCTCCTGGCCGGCCTGTGCCGGGTGTGCGACGCGGACTTCTTGCCGGATTCGCAAGGATTGCCGTCAAAAATGGACGGCGTCTGACCGAAAAACCCGCCTCGACGCCATGTCTCGGCCCGGGTCGGCGCAGATCTAAGCCGACTCTGGCCTTGACGCAAGGGGATTTTGGCAAGAAACGTCAACATTTTGCGAAAATCGGTTGCCATTTTGCCCAAAAACAGCGCGATTCCGTCCGATTCTCACCTGGAATTGCCCGCGAGTTGCACGATTCGACGGGTTTTCGGCTCGGGGGCGAAAGCGGACCAAAGTGGTCCAGATTGTGATCGCAGACGACCTGGCGTGAGGCAAAACGCCGGAAGATTCGGCAGGATCGATTATGGTTTATCGTCAACATGTTAGGGACCGAGCACGGCGTTCTCAACTTACCTGTGATCATGAACCCGTTGAAGCGATTGCGCGATCTCGCGATCGAAGTACCTGAAACCGATCGCCTTTTTGGCTGGCATTGGCGCACTGCCGCGAGCGCCTGGCGACGCGCCGGGGCAAAAAACTCGACAGCGGATCGCCGCGCTCGACACTGCGCCCGCCCGGACCGGGCGAGGTGTTCATGCAGGTCGTCGCTCTAGATTCGCAAGTTTCCTCTTACGACAAGCGCTCTTCGCTGCCCCGGCAGCCCTCGGTGGCCGAGGAAGCGGCAAGGCCGTTCTTGAAGTGGGTAGGCGGCAAGGGCAAGTTGCTGGACCAGCTGCTGGTGCACATTCCGCGCGGCCCGCTGCGATACGGCGAAGCATTTGTCGGCGGCGGCGCTGTGTATTTTGCGTTGCGCAGCGAAAGGCGCCTGGCTTCGGCCTTGCTAACCGACCTATCCGGCGACGTCGTCAATGCGCATTCGACAGTTCGCGACCGGCCTCGCGAGTTGGTCGCGGCCTTGCGAGCCCACGAAGACGCCTATCTGAACACCGACGAGACCGGTCGCGCCGACTACTTCTACCGCGTTCGGGCGATGCGGCCTGACCTGCTGGCGCTGTCGCCGGTTGAGCGGGCGGCGCGGATGGTGTTTCTCAACCGCACCTGTTTTAACGGCCTGTGGCGCGAGAACAGCCGCGGCCTTTTCAACTCTCCGCACGGTCGCTACGCCCAGCCCAACATTGCCAACGAAGCCCGCATCCTGGCCGCCAGTCATGCTCTGCAGGGTACCGAGATCGCGCGGGCCGATTTTCGGCGCTGGCCAGAACTGGTCGCGGACCACGAGATCGACTTCGTGTACCTCGACCCGCCCTACCAGCCGCTGAGCGCCACTAGCTCGTTCAACGCCTACTCGGGCGGCACGTTTTCGCCGGCAGCGCAGCGTGAGCTCGCGGATGTTTGCGGCCAGCTCGACCGCATGGGCGTGCGCTGGATGCTGTCGAACAGCGACTGTCCGTTCGTCCGGGACCTCTACGCGCGCTGGAACATCCACACCATAGCCGCGCCGCGCGCCATCAATTCGAAGGCGGACGCGCGCGGCAACGTCAACGAAGTACTGGTGACCAACCGCCGGCCGGGTCTAGCGTGGTAGCTATTTAGCCGCCGACAGTCGCCGCTGTCGTGCTGTCGTAGGTCTTCTCGACCAGCACCAGGCCATCGCGCAAGCGGGCAAGACGATCCGCTGGGACCAGTTCGCTGTCCGCTGCGAGCTCGGTCAACTGCCGCTCGACCTCGTCCAGCGCGTCGGCCATTTCAGCCAGCCACAGTCGCTCGGACGGGTGCCGGAATTCGCCCGTCCAGCGGCCGCGGTACGCCGCGAACAGCACGTCGCCGCGATTCCACAAGGCCTCGATTCTCTCGGCGCGCTCGCTCGCCTGCTGGGCCTCAAGCGTGCGCTCGACTTCGCGCTGCCAGGCCTGCAACAGGGCCGTAGCGTCGCGGACCGCCAATTCATGCTCGACGGGCAAGTTGGCGTGCGCCACCGTCAGCAGCGCCTCTACCACCTCATCGATCGCGGACACGTAGCGGCCGCACAAGCCCGGCCGGCGAGCCAGCATCGGCTGACTGGCAACCTCGCGCGCCCAACCGTCGCGCAAGCCGGTCACCGCGTTGGCCAGGATTGTCAATTGCTCAGCCCGGCTACCCGAACGGCGGGCCTGCTCGATCTCGACGATTTCAGCCCGGAAGAAGTCGACAAAGCCCTGAACCGCGCCGATTTCTTCGGCGACTGAGCGCAGGTGGATTCCGGCACTGACGGGCCGCAGCGCTCCGGCCAGCGTCTCCAGGTCAACCGTCATTTCGCGGAGCCGCTGGACGTCGCGGTCGCGGCGCGATTGCCCGGCAAAATGGCGAACATAGCGGTGCAGGACCAGGCGTGCGCGGCTGGTCAACTGGCTCGCACGCAAGTCGTTGGTGCCGGCCGCCGCTTGGATTTGCGCGACAGCGCCGCGTTCGTGGGTGTATTCGTCCAGGCGCCGCTCGACGATACCCAGCAGCGACTGCCAGCGGCCCTCACTGCATCCTGACTGTGTCTGGGCCAGGGACAGCACCTGCCGCATACCGTCGATGAGGCGATCGAGCCCGGAAAGGTCGCGGGTCAGGCGCACGTGCCCGGCATAGCGCAGCAGAAAGTCGTCGTGCAGCTGATTGGCGGCGCGGGCCAGTGCCGCAATCGAGTGCGCGCTGGCGTCGCCTTCAGAGGCCGGGTTCGCTGGGCCGAGGTCAGGGGCGGCGTGCAAAGCGATGGCCAAACGCGGGCGGTGCTTCCGCGCCCACAGCATGGCGCACGCGGCAAGAATGCGCAAGGTTTGGCGAATCGTCAGCCGGGGCCGACAAGGCGGGACCGGGCACCCTGCCGCGATCCTAGCCACCGCCGAAACCATTCTATAATCATGGGCCTGAACAATGGGGGGGGATGTGGCCTGCCATTTGTTTGCAATGGGCCTATACTGCCGCCCCCGCGCCACCGTCGCGCGTCCCGGCACAGGCGACCCATGGACCTCTCGCTGCAAGAAACCCACCAGATGATCCAGGAGACGGCGCGCGCGTTCGCCGACAAGGAGTTGCTGCCGGCGGCGCACAAGATCGACAAAGAGGGCAAGTACCCGGCCGACAAGGTCGCCAAGATGGCGGCGATGGGCCTGATGGGCATGGCGGTGCCGGAAGACTATGACGGCGCTGGCTTGGACACCCTGGCCTACGCCATCGCCATGGAGG
>SXRM01000323.1 GCA_005792545.1 Pseudomonadota bacterium
CCCTACGGGGTACAACCGGGCAAATTCACAAACACGCAGGTCTTGTTGCTCGGATTGCACACATCGACCGTGCACTTGTTGTTGTCGTTGCAGTCGGTGTCGCTGGCGCACTGCAAGTTCGGGTTGCAGCCCGGGATGTTGACGAACAAGCACTGGCTGGTGGTGGTGTTGCACAGGTTGGTCGTGCACACGTTGCTGTCGTCGCAGTCGGCGTTGACCTTGCACACCGCCGTGGGCGTGCAGCTGGCCAGGTTCTGGTCGATGCACTGGCCATTGAAGGTGTTGCAGATGTCCAGCGTGCACGAGTAGCCGTCGCTGCACTGGCTGTCGGCGGTGCAGCCGGCCTGACAGCCGGCAATCTGCGGGTTCTGGCATACACCGTAGGCCGCGACGCAGTTGTCGGCGGTGCACGACTTGCCGTCCGAGCAGTCCTTGGCCGTGCCGACGCAGGTACGCGCGGCCGTGCAGGCGTCGCCGCTGGTGCACGCGTTGTTGTCGCTGCACGCGGTGCCGGTGATGGCGGCGTGGACGCAGATGCCGCCCGTGCACGCGTCGGACGAACAGGCGTTGTTGTCGTTGCACTGCGCCACGCTGGTGCACTGGTTGCCACAGTTCTGAATCGCCTGGAACTGGCAGCCACCCGTTCCGCCGCCACCAGCGACGACGCACACGTCGTTGGTGCACACATTGCCATCACTGCACTGCACCGCAGCGCCGATGCACTTGCCGCTGGTGCACGCATCGCTCTGGGTGCACGGGTTGTTGTCGCTGCAACCGCCAGAGGTCAGCGGCGTGCTGGTACAGGCGCCCGTCTGCGCCGCGCACGCATCGGTCGTGCAAGGATTGTTGTCGTTGCAAGTGATCGGTGTGCCGCCGGTGCACTGGCCGTTGTTGCACTTCTCATTCCAGGTGCAGGCCACGTTATCGCTGCACGCCGTTCCGTTGGCGAAGGCCACCACGCAGCTGCCGTTGGTGCAGACCTCGGTGGTGCAGCCGTTCTTGTCGTCGCAGTCGGCGTTGGTGCTGCACTTGGTGCCGCAGCCGGCGATCGGCGTGTGGGTGCACTGGCCGTTGTTCTGAACGCTGCAGCTGTCGGTGGTGCACGGGTTGGCATCGTCGCAGGTGTTGGCCGTGCCCGCGCAGGCGCCGTTTGAACACTTGTCGCTCAGCGTACACGGATTGTTGTCCGTGCAGGCCGCGCCCGCGTTGCCAGCGAGGCTGGCGCACTGGCCGTTGTTGACGTTGCACAGGTCTTGCGTGCATGGGTTGTTGTCGTTGCACACCACGGTCGCGCCGCTGCATACGCCATTGGCGCACACGTCGTTGTTGGTGCAGGCGTTGTTGTCGTTGCAGTTGCTGGTGGTGTTGGTGAAGATGCACAGGTTGTTCTGGCAGGCGTTGGCCGTGCAGGGGTTACCGTCGTTGCAGCCGCCGTTGGGAAACCCGCCGGGGCAGGGGCCACCGCAATTGGGCACCGCCGCGTTGACACAAGCGCCGGTCGCCGCGTTGCAACTGTCGATGGTGCAGGCGTTGTTGTCGTTGCAGCTCTTGGCGGTGCCTACGCAGTTGCCGGCATTGCAGGCGTCGCTGTTGGTGCAGCCGTTGCCGTCGGTGCAGGTGGCGCCGTTGGCGAGGTTGGTGTAGGCGCATTGGCCAGTGCCGCTGTTGCAGGCGTCGCTGGTGCAGGCCTTGTTGTCGTTGCACACGATGGCGGTGCCGACGCACTTGCCGCTGGCGCAGACGTCGCTGACCGTACAGGCGTTGCTGTCGCTGCACGCGGTGCCGTTGACCAGCGTGTTGGCGCACTTGCCGCCCGTGCACGCGTCGACCGTGCACGCGTTGTTGTCGTTGCACTGGCCGGCGTTGGCGCAGTTGCCGCCGCAGCCCGCAATTGGCGTCGCCACGCACTTGCCAGTCGCCTGGTCGCAGCTGTCGAGCGTGCAGGCGTCGTTGTCGTTGCACACGACCGGGTTGGCGCCGTTGCACAGGCCGCCGTTGCAGGTGTCGGTGATGGTGCACGCATTGCCGTCGGTGCACGGCTGGCCGTTGTTGCCTGGCAGCGACACGCAGTTGCCGCCCGCCGCGTTGGCGCACTGGTCGGTCGTGCACGGGTTGTTGTCGTTGCAGACCTTGGGCGTGCCAAAGCACACGCCGCTCACGCAGGCGTCATTGAGGGTGCAGGCGCTGTTGTCGCTGCACGCGCCGGTGTTCAAGCTCTGGTGCGCGCAGTTGCCGTTGGTGCAGGTGTCGGTGGTGCAGGCGTTGTTGTCGTTGCACTGCCCGGCGTTGGTGCAGTTGTTGTTGCAGTTCTGGATTTGGGTGAACTGGCACTGCCCCGTATTCGGGTTGCAGACGTCGAGCGTGCAGGCGTTGTTGTCGTTGCACACCGTGGTGGTGCCGCCGCACTTGCCGGCGGTGCACTTGTCGTTGCTGGTGCACGGCACGGCGTCGTTGCACACGGTGCCGTCCGCGGCGTTGGGCGCCGTGCAGTTGCCAGTCTTGGGGTCGCAAGCGTCGGCGGTGCACGGGTTGTTGTCGTTGCAGACCTTGGCGGTGCCAGCCTTGCAGACGCCCGCGGCGCATGCGTCGGTGGCGGTGCACTGGTTGCCGTCGTCGCACGGCGTGCCGGTCTGCGCGCTGTTGGTGCACTTGCTGTTCACGCAGGCATCGGTGGTGCAGCTGTTGCCGTCGTTGCAACCGGCGTTGTCGAGGCATTGGGCGCCGCAGCCGGCGATGGGCGAAAACACGCACTTGCCTGTCGCTTTGTCGCAAGCGTCGGTGGTGCATGCGTTCTTGTCGTCGCACACCACGGGGCTACCGCCCGCGCACGCGCCGCCCTTGCAGCCGTCGACCGTGGTGCACGGGTTGCCGTCGTCGCAGGGCACGTTGTCCGCGCCCGGGGGCGTGGTGCAGTTGCCCGTCTGCGAGTCGCAGCCATCGTTGGTGCACGGGTTCTTGTCGTCGCAGACCTTGGCCGTGCCCTTGCAGGCGCCGGCCGAGCAGGCGTCCGTGGTGCACGGGTTGTTGTCGTTGCACGGCGTGCCGTCGGCGTTGGTGCTGGTGCACTTGCCGGTCTGGGTGTTGCAGGTCTCGGTCGTGCACAGGTTGTTGTCGCTGGGACACTCGCTGTTCTGGGTGCACGGCTTGGTACAGTTTGGAATCGCGTTGAACACACACTTGCCGTCGCCAGGGTTGCAGCTGTCGTTGGTGCAGGTGTCTTTGTCGTCGCACACGAGCGCCGTGCCGCCGCACTTGCCGGCCGTGCACACGTCGTTGGTGGTGCACAGGGCCTTGTCGTCACAGGCGGCGCCGTTGGCGACCGCGGTATTGGTGCACTTGCCCGTGGCTTTGTCGCAGGCGTCGGTGGTGCACACGTCGTTGTCTTCGCACACCGCCTTGGCGCCGGCGCTGCACTTGCCGGCGGCGCAGGTGTCGTTGACCGTGCACAGGTCGCCGTCGTTGCAGGCTGCGCCGTCGGCCACGGCTACGTTGGCGCACTTGCCAGTGGCCTTGTCGCAGCTGTCGGTCGTGCAGACGTTGTTGTCGTCGCAGTTGGGCTTGGCGCCAGCGTTGCACACCGAGCCGGCGCACTTGTCGCCGGCAGTGCAGGCGTCGCCGTCGTCACAGGCCGCGCCGTCGGTTGCCGTGTTGGCGCACTTGCCGGCGTTGCACTTGTCGGCGGTGCAGGCGTTCTTGTCGTTGCAGTCGGCATCGCCGGCGCAGTTGCCGCCGCAGCCTACAATCGGCTTGGTGGTGCACTTGCCGGTGGCCGTGTCGCAGGCGTCGCTGGTGCAGGCGTCTTTGTCGTCGCACACCACGGTCGTGCCGACACACTTGCCGGCCGCGCACTTGTCGGTCGTGCAGGCGTTGCCATCGCTGCACGTGAGGCTGTCGTTGTTGGTGGCGGCGCAGCCCTTGGCCGGGTCGCAGCTGTCGGTGGTGCAGGCATTCTTGTCGTCGCACACGGTCGCCGAGCCGCCGCACACGCCCGCTTTGCAAGCGTCGCCCGACGTGCAGGCGTTGTTGTCGTTGCAGGCGCCGCCGTCGGCTGCGGGGGTGCTGACGCACTGGCCGGCCTTGCAGGCGTCGACCGTGCACGCTTTGCCGTCGTCGCAGGCCTTGAGCGTGCCCGTGCACTTGCCATTGGCGCACGCGTCGGCGCTGGTGCAGGCGTCGCCGTCATCACAGGCTCCGCTGGCGGGCGAGGTCAGGCACTGGCCACCCTGGCACGCATCCTTGGTGCAGGGGTTGCCGTCGTTGCAGACCAGGGCCTTGCCGGCGCACTTGCCATTGGCGCACGCGTCGCCGTTGGTGCACAGGTCGCCGTCGTCGCAGTTGCCCTGAGCGATGGTGAATTCGCAGATACCCGCCTTGCAAGCATCGTTGGTGCACGGGTTGGCGTCGTTGCAGTCGAGCGGCTTGCCGGCGCAGGTGCCCTTGGCGCATACATCTTTTTCGGTGCAGGCGTTGCCGTCGTCACAGTTGCCACTGTCGGCGGGCGCGAAAACGCACTTGCCGGCCTGGCAGCTGTCGGTCGTGCATGGATTCTTGTCGTCGCAGGGCTTGGTCGTGCTGCACTCGTTGTTGCAGCCCGGGATCGGCGCAAACGCGCAGGTGCCGGTCGCCTTGTCGCAGGCGTCGGCGGTGCACGGGTTCTTGTCGTCGCAAGCGGTCGCGGTGCCGCCGCACACGCCGGCCGTGCAGTCGTCGCCGGTGGTGCACTTGTCGCCGTCGTCGCAGACTGCGCCGTCGTTGAGGTTGGTGGCGAGGCACTTGCCGTTGGGCGCTTCGCACACATCGGTGGTGCAGGGGTTCTTGTCGTCGCAAATTACCGCTTTGCCGCCGCACTGGCCCTTGGTGCAGGCGTCGCCGCTGGTGCACAGGTTGCCGTCGTCGCAGCCGGTGCCGTCGGTCTTGGGGGCCGAGACGCAGGCGCCCTTGACCGCGTCGCAGCTATCGGCGGTGCAGGCGTTGCTGTCGTCACAATCGGCGGCGGTCTTGCAGGCCGGCTGGCAGCCGGGCTTGGGCGCAAAGCCGCAGGCGCCAGTGGTGGCGTCGCAGGTGTCGGTGGTGCAGTTGTCGTTGTCGTCGCAGACTTTGGCCGAGCCGCCGCCGCACGCGCCGGCCTTGCACACCGAGTTCACGGTACAGGGATCGGCGACCGTGCAGGTGCTGCCGTCCACCGCTGGTTCGATGACGCACTTGCCGGCCTTGCACAGCGCAACGTTGCACTGGGCAAGCTTGACCTTGGCGCTGCACTCGCCGTCGGTGGTGCACTCGGGCGGGGGCACATCCGGACCGAGATCGGTTGGGGGCACGTCGGGCTGAACCGGCACGTCGGTTTGCGGTGGCACATCGTCGCTCGGCGGCACATCCTGTGTGGGCGGAACGTCAGAAACCGGTGGCACATCGTCGCTCGGCGGAACATCGGTCTGCGGCGGGACATCGGTCTGCGGCGGGACATCGTTCGCGGGCGGGACGTCCGTTGTGGGCGGCAGGTCGTCGGTCGGCGGCACATCCGTAGCGGGCGGTACGTCTTCGGTGGGCGGTACGTCCGTGGTCGGCGGAACATCCTGCGGCGGTGGGTCGGGGTTCGAGGGGACGTCTTCCGTGTCTTCTGGCGTCGGCAGGTCTTGGTCCGTGCCGTCGGGCACGAATTCGTCGGCCGGTGGAGCATCCGGCAACACCGGCACGTCACTCGGCGCCGGGGCGTCATCCTTGGGCACCACATCCACCGATCCGGCCGTGTCCGTCGAGGCGACATCCGTTCCACCCACGCCGCCGACGTCGGCGCCTCCTCCGGCCGAAGTATCGGCGGTGCCCGCGGTAACGACCGCGTTGTCATCGCCACACGCGCCTGCAAGGGCAACGAGCGCAGCCAGGGCCGCGAACCGCGCCGCAAGGCGATGGGCTTTGTGGAATTTCAATTGGGCGTTCATGGTGTTCCTTGGTGCTGCACGATGCTGCGCGTCAACGCACGGGCGTCGCCGAACGGACGCCGTTGCCGCCTTGGGCGACGCGCGTCGCGGGTTCATTCGCTTTACGGCTGGCGGCACGGCGCCCGCCGAAGCCGCCATCGTCGCGCAATTTGGCCTTTCCTGCACTTTTGTTCAAGGGTTGCCGGGGGAGCGGCCACAATTTCTCACAACCGCGAAGCGCACCGAAAACAACCGGACCATCACTTTGACTTTCAGCACAGTTGCCGCGAGTCGAACGCTTTCGCGAGCTTGACAACCAACGCCACCAGCACACGGACCAACGACAAAATCCCCTATCCAGAATCGCCTTGAGGTGAGATCAAACCTGCCGCAAGGAAGGAGCGACGAGTCGGCTTGCAAAGCCGCGAGTTTGCGACCCACTGAGCAAGCAAGAACAGCGATCGCAGATGACCTCGGGTCATCGCGATCCTGTATAGATTTTGTCCAAATCCTACAACCCCAAGCTCAGCCAGCTGCCGACCTCACCCGCCGAGGTCACCGCGGCGCCCAGGTGCAACGTAGCGTCCACGGCGTAGCCAAACGTCAGGTCTGCCGCGAGGTCTACGCCGAGCGAGACCAGAACACCGCCGCGCAGCTTACCCGCAGGCCACGCCGCCCAGGCGCCGTCGACGAACGCGCTGCCCGATACGCGACCTAGCCACAATGGCAAGGTGTCCAGCGACCGGCCGACATCGGCCAGTGGAAAGGTCCACGCCGTCGTGCCCCAGGCCAGCAAGTTGCCGCCCAAGCCCGTGCCTTCCCAGTTCGCGCCGCGCACGCTGCCGTTAGCGGGGCCGCCGAGGCCCAACACCGCCAGCGCTTGCAGGGGATGCACGCCGCCAATGCTGTACAGCGGATCGCGCTGCCCCGGCCACGGTGCCAGGGCTACGTGCGCGTTGACCGAAGCGACGTTGCGGTGGCCCAGCGGCCAGGCGTGCTCGGTGGCCGCGCCGAGGATGAGGCGACGCTGCGCCGTGGCGGCCTGCATGCCCGCTGTCACGGAGGCCGACACCGCGACGATGCGCTCTGTGCGCACCGACTCTGGATAGCGCTCCGCGTAGCGCCAACTCACCGCGAAGTCGGTCAGCAGGTCCAAGCCCACCGTCGGCTCGACGGGCAAAGGGCCAGATGGCTCGTGAGGTGCCCCCAGGTCATAGGGCGTTTCGCGCAACCAAATCTGTCTGGCTCGCACGCCGCCCGACAGCGACAGTGCCTCGCGCTGGCCCGGCCACACCCAAGCGCCGCCCAAACGCACGCCGATTCGGCCGGTCGGTGCCGCTCGCCAGTCCCAGCCACGGCGATACCAGGCCGCGCTGTGGTCAAAGGCTGCAGTCACCGACCACGCCGGTTCGTAGCGCCGCAGACCCAGGTCCAGTTGCAGGAATGGGTGCTTGCCATCGGTGCGGATCTGGCCGTACAGCGAGCCGTCCAGCCAGCCCACGGCGTCGCGGCCCCCGAACATGGCCCCCAGCCAGGCTCCCTCTGCGTCAAAGGCCAGCAACGTCGGTCTCCAGGCGCGCGGGCGCAGGCTCGGCCACGGCGAGTACGCGGACGCGTCGGCCGTCACCGGCGTCGGGTCATAGGCCGCGTGGGCGACAGTCGCGCTGGGCGCGGTCGGGCGCTGCCGCAGGGTTTCCGGCGCTCGCCAGACCTCCAATCCTCGGCCGTGGTGACGCACGGTCAGCAGCGCGTCTTTCAGGCCAGCCAGCGACGTCAGGCCAGTTGCCGTGTCGGTGCGCCAGGTCCAGTTGCCGGTCTTGGGGTCCAAAGTGCCGGCATCGCGCTTGTTGTCGCGGGTGGCCAGCGCCAGGATCTGACCGCCGGACGACCACTGCAGCTCCGCGACCCACGCAGGCACCGCTGGCGGCATCCACGGCGCAGCGCCGACCAGAGCCCAGCCGCGCGGACCGTTGACCAGGCGACCGCACCAGATGCGGCGGCCGTCACCGTGGGTCGCCGTCCACCAGAGCATGTCGCCGCGCGCAATCGGCGAGTCGAGCACGGTGCCGATGGGCGCGAGGTCAAGCAGCCACACCAGCGCTGCCGGCTTGCCCGCGGCCATCGCCGCACGCCAGTCGATGAACGCAAGTCCAGTGCGGCCCTGGCGGACAGCGACCGCGACCACTGTATCCGCTCCAACTCCAGCCGGCGGATCGAGCCACAGCGACGGCGAGCGCAGCCGCGCTGCCCGGGTCAGCATTTGCGTCTGGCCGCCTGTGAGCGGCACCGCATGCAGCTCTCGAAAGCCATACTGCCGCTCGGTCGGGCGCGTCTCGGTGTAGAGCAGCCATCGGCCGGTGGCGTCGACCATCGGCTCGTCGCAGTCCAGCGCGCAGCGGTGCAGGCGCACGACTTGACCGTTTGCCGTAACACGGTCGATCCAGCGTACATCGTCAATGGGCGCCTCCGCTATCACAGCGCCCGTGCCGTCGGGTAGCGGCCGCATGCGTCCCCGCCAGTTGCCGCCGCGCGTGAGCCGCTGGCCGTCGCCAACGGCCTCTAGCGCGCCCAGCGTTACGTCCATCGGCAACCCCAGGCCGGCAGCCTGAGTGCGCCACTGCTGGCGCGCGCCTTGGATTGCGGTTTCGCGGGCGTCATGCCACAGCGCTTGCAAAGACTGGCCCCAAGCGCGCCGCGCCAGGCTCTGCACACCATACGGCACCAGCTGCCGGCCAAAGCTGGCCATGAAGCGGCGCAGCGCTTCCTCGCCATGGCGGCGTACCGCATGGTCAATCAGTAAGCTCCCGTACAGGTACCAGCTGTTGCCGCGCGGCCACACCAGCGGCGCGCCGGTCAGCGCATCGAGCTTCGCCGGCAGGGTTCCATCGCGCACCGCAGCCCGCAATAGCGCGCCAAACTGCGGCGAATCCACCCGGCCACCATGTCCCGCAACGGCCGCATCGCCGCCCGTGTGGCGGGTTTCCAGCCAGGTGGCGATACCCTCGGTCACCAGCCGCGGCATGGCCGAGTTGGGCATCAGCGTTCGCCCCAAAACGCGGTTGACCAGGCCCGGCAAGCCACTGGCGTCGCCCAGGTGTAAGACATGCGCGAACTCGTGAAAGACCAGCATGCGCAGCCAGTCGCCATGGTCGCCGAGATCGGAGCGAGAGTCGGGCGGGTACGCTTGCAGGTGCACGTGGTCGTAGGGCAGCGCCTGCGCGTAGCCATTGGCATCGTCGCCAAAGTCGTCGATGGTCAGCTGCAAGCGCGGCCGCGGGCGGTCATTGAACACCGGGCCCACGGTCTGGCGGGCATCGCGCAGCGTGGCGGCGGCGCGGCGGGCAAAGGTCTCGTACTGGGCCGGGTAGTGGATGTCGCCGTCGGGGGTGGCCAGGGTCTGGTAGTGGACGAGGCCGTCGTCTGCGTGGGCGTGGCGCGGGGCCGCGATGCTGGCGAAAAGGGGCAGGCTCAGGGACAGGGACAGGGGCAGGCACAGGGACAGGGACAGCCTCAGGGGCAGGCACAGGCACAGGCTCAAGCTCAGGCCCAAGCCCTGGCGCCCAGGACGGGGCGAGGCCAGTAGTCGCCACGACCGCCAATAACGCAAATGCCACAGGATGCCCATGGGCTAGCGGGCCCAGGCAGGGCGAAGCGAACTAGGGCTGCACAGCGCGGCGGGCATCGCGGACCGGGGCCGCCACCGCGGCCGAACGGGAATTTGCGCGGGATTGGGGGTTTGGGCAAGCGACAGCGCAGCGGCGCGTCGGGCGCCGATTCCAAACTTCCAGTGACCTACTTGGACGAGTTGCTTTGGTCGCCGGAGCGACAGCTACGTCATTTGGCGGGCGCCAACGTCTACTTACGCCGGCTTTCCGTGGTTGTCGCGTTTGGCTCGCCAGGCGATGTTGTGGCCGAAGCGGAAGGGCGCGTGTTTTCCGCCTTTTTGGCCCCTATCGCGAGCGAGCGGCCGTTGCAAAGCAGCTTGCAGGGGACCTGTTCGAGGTTCGGCGCTTGTGGCGATCATTTCGGCGCCCACACCGCGGTCGCGCCGATCTTGCCGTGGGGCATCGGCGGGTAGACGTCGTCTTTCCAGATGAAGGTCTTTTTGTCTTGGACCATGACGCCGGAGTAAGTTTGGTCGGGATAAGGGAGGAGTGTTCCCTTGTAGATGTTGACACCGACCGCAATCGACCCAACTGGCGTGTCAACAACAGTTGAGGGCCCGAGTGACGATAAGAGGCTAGGCGCCTTTACCCACTGCGTCCCAGTCCAGCGAAGCACGAACAGGTTATTGCCCCAGCCCGGCGTAAACCCGACGCCGACGCAACCCTTCTTTTCCCACTTTTCATTGTCGATGCTGCCACCGTTGGAGACGAACAAGTGCTTGCCATTGGTCCATGCGATGGGGCCCATGATCGGGCATGGCAGGCCCGGAAGCACTTTGTTGGTCAAGGCGCCTTGAAAGGTCAGCAGTTTCTGCGTTGGGGTCAGCGTTTTTGCCCAAGGGGATGCAGCGGAAAATAGAACCAGATATTCGCCCCAGGGAACCAGAGCCTGATGTGACGTCGTTTCAGCAACTTCCTCGACCGCCAACTTACCTATCAAATTGAGCGACTGCCCGTCGTGCACGTCACAGACGTCGTAGTCCGTTACCAGTAAATTGCACTGGCTCCGGGCCATAGAGCCGGATTTGACGCCGCCAGGGCCGATGAATTGGTCAAGGGCACTCCACTTGGCACCTGTGAACGTAACTACGTTGAACGGGCAGTATGGCCCGGCATCATCAATGAAACAAGGTGCTTGGTACTTCCCCGGCCAAACCTCCTTATTCGCAAACATGTACCATTGCCCCGACGCAACGACGAGCTTGCCCTGGACAAATTCGGCCACCGGCACAAATTTCACATACGGCATCGGGGGCAACTTCGTCCACGTCCCCGTTGCCAAATCCAAGCGGAATCCAGTTGCGCTCATTTCGCCATCGTCCAGCCAGTCTTGCCACGCTTTGCCGCCGACGACGTAGAGATAGCCCGGCTTGCCGCTACACACAGCGGATGCAATGCCTGCCGCGTGCGTCGCTGTTGCACATTCTGCAGCACTTGCCGCATCCGCGACCGTGGGCGTCGACGCACAATCAGCAGGCGCCGTGACATCAATCGGGATGTCCAACGGCGTGGCCGGCCATCCGAACAACGCATCGACTTTCGTAGTGGAGTCAAGCACCGCCACAATGTCCAGTGTTTCTTGCAACGTGTCCTGCGGGGCATCAAGTTCCCAGTCGCTTGCATTGGCATCGCAACAGCTATCGTCTGCCGCGTCAGCGAAATCTGTGTCCGCATCGACCGTTGCTGCGCAGTCCGTGATACACATTTCGCCTGCTGCGTCCAGAATGCCGTCGGCTTCGCCGAGGCCGAAGTCAGAGTTCGCTTCGCAGTCCGCGCCGCAGACTGCACCTGCTTCGTCCATCGTAACGTCGCCTGCATCGACTTGGCCAAGGCCCTCCGCCGGCGCGTCAACTTGAGCCAGGCTGTCATCGATGCCGCCTGCCTCAGGGCCAACGGTCACCCCAGCGTCAACAGAAGCGGGCACATGCCCTGTTCGACAGCCTGCGATAAGGACTGCAAATGCTAGACCCGCGGCTGCTTTCATGGCTTGTACCCAGCCGGGCACGAACTGGCCGTGTTGTCAGCCCAACCGCAAGCCTGGCCGGCAAAAGTGCTCAAGCAAGCCGGGCTAGCACAAAGCAGTTCGCTTACGCTGGCCAACGTCCCAGGCACGCAAATCTGCCCAGGCACCACCGAGGCCTCGCACGACCGCGCCGCGCAGACATCCAGGCGCGTTCCGCCTTGGTTCTTGTGCCGGGCCAAATGCCCCAGCGGCGCTTCGGCGCCAGTCTCTTCACCGCCTCGCTGAAAGCCGTCGGCCGGGCAGACGAGGACGATTTGTGCGCCCGTCGGGAGACCGGATATGTAAGTGCAATTCGCGTGCGGGTTTGCTGGGACAAGTGGGCCCGAATTGAGCGCACCACAGCGCCAGTGGCCCGGACCAGCCGCGGGCGTTGCGCAGCGCGAGCATGTCGCTCCGGTCTCTACATTCTGCAGCTTGCCGTTCACGACTTTCGGGCAGCCTAGCTTGGCATCATATTTGCTCCTCACCGTCGCCGGACAAACCTTCGCCGCATCGTCCAACTGCATCGCCTCATCGGCCGCCTCGCAGCACCTGACCCCCAACCGTGCGTCTGCCTGCGAAAACGGCAGCCACACTGCATTGGCATCCACGCCCTTGAAGTTCACGCCATCCGCCGGCTTCTTGCCAATGCACTTGGCCTGCGGGCTCGCGTCCCACGCTTCTTTCGAAGCCCATTGGCACACGGTACTTTGCGCCGACGCATTCGTTCCAGCAAGTATCCCCTGTTGATACGGGAAGATCCGCTTGCCGGCCATCGTGCACAGCCCCTTGTCGCCACAAACGCAAATGCCCTGGTCACTGCATTGGCTGCACTGGCCGTCACCATCTACGCACGGTTGCGCAACCGCAAGATCGGTGGACACCGCGATCCGGTCGCCTTGCGCGCCAGCATTGCGCCAACCCCAGCCGAATTTCCCGTACTGCGAATCGGCGGCACTGCCAAAGACTTTGCCTTTGGTGAACGGCGCTACGACGCGGTGCACCAGCGCGTGCGTGTACGACGCAGCGCCGAGCAGGTTGCCAGACGTCACCGCGGCGTCGGTCGTGACTGGCAACTGATAGTTCAGTTTGATGGGCGACACCCCGCCGGGCTGCCCAGTGCCGTAGAAAGAGACCGCGGCAAGCGGATAGGCCCGGAATGATTCGCGAACTGGGGTCTGGACGATTCCGTACTCCGCTCGCCAGGCGATGTTGTGGCCAACGCGCACCGGCGCGGGCTTGGTAGGGTCCAACGCCATGCCAACCGGAAATGCCGGATCGAGGTAGAACGCGGTCGCCCGCTGCCGGTGAAACACGCTGCCATTGCACGTCTCGAAGTTGCACCACGCGGGCATAAGTGCGGGCTCTACGTTGCACGGATTGCGCGCACCCGCAACCTCGTTGGCGGCGATGAGCACGTTGTCGGCGGGCACCGTCAGCGCGAAGATGCCGCCCACGCCAGGGCCGTCGCCGGCCATCATGTCGCAGGCGCGGTTTTCAGTCACTTCCACATCTCTGAGATGGCTCAGGCTCGAAGCCTGAACTCCGTGGTCAATGGTGTTCCCACGGACGGTGACGCGGTTGCTGTAGCCACGGCCAATGGGACTGGAGCCGAGATCACCCGCGAAGCCGAGGCCAAGTTCACCGCCGCGGTCCAACTTGGTCAGGCCGCCGCCGAAACGCACGAGGTTGCCGCCGGCAATCGCAGGCGCAAGTGCCGGCGCTGCAAATATCTTTGGCTCTGCGCCAGCAGGCGTGGCTGGGTGCAACACACAGCCTGGTGCCGTCGGCACCGGGGCGGATACCAAACCAGAGCCGTTTCCCGGTGGCACCGCGCGAAGCTGGGCGATGGCGACAGCTTCGTCGGGCCCGAGGGCATTGAGGTCGGCCGCGCGAGGCACCCCGAAATCCAGGTTGTCGACGACCGCACCTTGGACACCGCGAAAGCCACCGAGCCACTCTGCGCATGGCGGCTCGCCTGGGTTGAGGTCATGCGTCAAGTTGCCTGGTTGGCGTTCGAGCCACTTCACTGTAAGGCCCTGCAACGCTGGCACATTGGCCGCGAGGCCAATGGCAGCTGTCGCAGAGTCAAGACTACCTGCTCCGGCGACTGGCCCTGTGTACTGCACGCTGCGGCCCGCCAAAGCGCTTTCGAACCAGTTGCCCTGGATCCGGATTGCCGCCCACGCGCGCACCCATTCTGGCAGTTCAAGGTCGCCCAGTCGGTACCAAGGGTCGGTCGCCCCTTGCTGTCCGTTGCTTGGCCACTCGTAGGTGCGGGCAGACATCGGCATGCCGTAGAGTTGGACCTCTTTGCCACCGCTGACCACAAAGTTGTTGCGAAACAACAGCCGTCGAATCCGATTGACAAAGTTGTCGGTCCGCCAGATGTTGTCGCGAAAATAGCTGAAATAGCCGTCGCCAGAAAGTAAAGCGTAGTCAATCCCCTGGAGCACGCAGCGCGAGATGTCGATGCCCTCGGCCCGATTCTCGATCCATGCGAACCGGCTGGTGCCAGTGGTCGGCGGCGGCAGCACGTTGACGCCTGGTTTTAGCGGAGCGCTGTATTGTATGCTGAATTCACATGGGTCGCCTGCGGGTACGCCACCAATGGCCCCAATTGAGTTCTGCCACTCACCAAGGTTGGCCTTGAAGATCGGTCTGAAGTTCGCATCATTATGCGTAGCCGACCTGATGAGCGCTGCGTTCAACGGCAATACCCGCAACCCTGCCAATTGCACGCCGCGGGTATTGCGTTGCAGATAGAAGGTAGTTCCAGTGGTCGGCGTGGCGTTCAGGCCGCGTACGACGACGTTGGCAACGTCAAACATCGCGAATTGTGCATTCCAGAGCACATTTGGTAGCGACGTTCCGCCCGGCGGCCAGGCCGGGCTGAGCGGGCAACCGGCCATGGTTGGGGCCAGTCGGTGGTTGAGCATGCCGCATTTCTCGTAGGCTTGCCCAAAATTGTCCACATTGAGGCAACCTTGATGGCCGCCGCTCGGGTCGGCGACCGGCTTGTCTTGCCAGCCCGCGCCGACCAACACCAGATGGCATGGCTCGCCAGCAGTCGCCATCGCGTCACTGCCGCCATAGACGCCGGTCAATTGCATGGTTCCACCGCAGGACTGCTCGGGCACCCCGGTGCAACCTTCGAGCGGCGGTGCAAGCACGGCGCCATTGGCGATGACGATTTCGACCGTCGTCGGCCGCCGCGCCGCCGTCCTGGGGTGCTGTTGAGGTGCCGATGCCAGCGAAAAGGGTGACGGTGCCTGCCGAATCGACGCGCAGAATTCGCTTGTTGCCGGTGTCCGCGAGGTACAGGTGCGTCTCGGTCGCGCACAGCCACTTGGGCGACGACAGCGTAGGCGGTGTCAGGTTCGGCGCGGCGTCCAGCGCCAGTTGCAGGTTGCCAGTGGCAGTCACGCGCACCAGCCGGTGGTTGCCGGTGTCGGCGATCCAGACCAGGCCGTCCAGGCCGATGGCGAGCCCCGATGGCGTGTTCAAGGCGGCCGACGTGGCCACGCCGCCCAGACCAGACGATCCGGCGCTGCCCGTGCCGGCCAAGGTCTGGATGGCGTTGCCGATCACCCGCCACACCCGATGATGGCCGGTGTCGGCGATGACGACACCCTGGCCTTGGGCAAGAATCGCCGCGCGTGGCGACGCCAGGTTGGCGGCGGTCGCCGGGCCACAGTCGCCGATGTCGCCGCCCGCGCCACCCGAATGACCGCGGACGGCGAACCGGATTGGACTTGGGCAGTCGCGGACAACGGCGTCGCCCCAAACCCAAGGCCATCGCCCGCAAAGCGCCAGCCAGGGATCGCGGTGGCCACCGGCAGACCGTAGGCCGTCGTCACCTCCAGCACGGTGCCCGCCGGCAACGGCGCATTGGCCGTCACATGCACACCGGCCACCCACGCGGGTTCGGGCATCACCTCGGGAAAATGGTCGTTGTGGTCGTACCACGCCAGCCGCACTTGCAGGCCGGTGACGTCTGCGCCCTCCGGCACCAGCACGCGCACGGGCACGCCGGACACCGCGAACCAGCGGTCGCTGCCGCTTTCGGTCAACGCCGCTGGCTGGGTCGCCACCAGCACGGCGTCGTCGGCCGCACCCGTCAAACCGGCGATGCTAGTGACGACCGTGCGCGGCGCAAACCCTGGCTTGAGCACGGACAGCACCGTGCGGGCGCCACGGACCACCGGCAAGAAATAGCGGCCGTTGCGGTCAGTCACCACGTTCAGGCTGCGGCGGGCGTCGCCGACCGTGGCGCCGGGCACGGGCGTGCCGGTGGCCGAAACGACGCGGCCGGTCACCCACGCCATGTCAGCGCTGGGTGCTTGCAGGCAGGCTGTCGTGTTTGGCGTGGTGCAGACGAGCCGTCCAGGTATCCCCCCCCGCAAGCAGATCCCAAGGCCGTACAGGCGATTGCAGCGCAGCCACCGCACACATTGGTCTCGCCGGCCGGGTCCACGCTGCCGCTGCAATCCAGGTCGCCGCCGCTGCAACCCGAGCCCTGCGGCGTGCAACCGGTCAGGCCATCGTCGGTCTCGCCATCGCAATCGTCGTCCTGGCCATTGCAGACCTCGGCCGCGGCTCCGTGCAGCGGGTTACAGGTCATGCCACACGCCGGCAGCCACCGGGCGCAAATGCCGGTGCCGCAGGGCGAAAGCCCACTTGCCTCGTCGGTCAAGCCGTCGCAGTCGTCATCCAGACCGTTGCACGTCTCAGCGACTGTGCCAGCCAACGGTTCGCACGCAATCGGCTGCCCTCCACAGGTCGCGGTGCCTGTGTGGGCGCAGACACCGAGCCCGCAGACGTTCGCGCGGGTGGCGCCATTGTCGATGACCCCATCGCAGTCATCGTCAACGCCGTTGCAGGATTCGGTGGTCGGGGTGCAATCGGCGTGCGCTGATCTTGGCGCGAGAGCTGCAGTCAGCGCCGCCATCATGGCAAGCTAAAGCGCAAAGGGTGTCGCCAAGGTCACAAGAAACCGGCGCATCGTGCCCTCCCGTCGTGTGTGGTGGTCGCCGCTGCCTGCACCCGGTGCCTGCCAGCCTGAGGCAGTCACGTCAGGTTGCGCTGATTTCGGGGCGGGTGCAAGGGTAAATTCGCTTGGCTTGGTGGCGGCCACAGCGCACGACAGTTCGCTCTACGGCGTCACCACCCCCGGCCCACCCACACTCTCGGCCTCGACCGGCCCCAGCCACACCGCAACCGGCTGGTTCTCAACGACACCGGCAAACCGCAGGCGAACCAGCGAACCCGGACCCAGCGCCGCGACCAGCTTGGCCGCATCGGGCGGGCCAACGACCCCAATCGCCTGGCCGGCATGCGGGCGTACCCGGTCGCCGCACCACAATCGCGCCAGACCTACCGCCCCCTCGGCACCCAGGCGCAGTGCCGCCGCCGGCATCACCATTTGCGGCGGCACCAGCGGCGCCCTCGTCAGCCGACAGCGCACATCGCGGTCGCGCAGCGCACTGCCAAACAGCACCAGCCGCCGCAGATCCGGCGGGTCCAGCGGATCGACCGGCGTCACCGCGGGGCCGCCTGGCGCAACCGCGCGCTCGACTACCAACTGCAAGCGCAAACCGGCAACGCCCAATACCCGTGCCTCGACGGCCGAGCCGCGGACAATCTGCAACAGACGGTCGGCGTGGTCGCCGGGCAGGTAGAGGTTGGCCTGCACCGCCGGCGCGCCCGGCGCGGCGCACACCGCCCAGGCCTTGCGGTCGGCGAGCGGCGCCTTGCCCAAGCCAACTGCCGGGTCTTCGGGCTGCGCGAGCTCTGGCAGCGGCACGCCCTGGCTGGTACATACGACTTTGCGACCGACACTGGCCTGGCCGTCCAGTAGCACGCGCCGCAAGTCGCCATCCGCAAGCTTCGCGCCACCAGCCACCAGGCGGGCGCCGCTGGCGACCAGGCCATCGGGCCCCGCGTGGTGCAGTTGCAAGTCGACTTCGCTGCCCGCAGCGACGCCGAGCAGCTCAGTGGCCGATACGTGCGGTCCATGAACCAAAACTGGCATCGCTGGTCCACGGGCATCGCGACACAGCAACGACATCCACACATCTGGTGCAGAGGTGTCCTGAGTCGCGGCCAGCGCCAGGGTCGCGGGATCGAGCGCCATCGGGTCGCGCAACTCTGCCGCGCCGTCTGAAGTGCAGCGCACCTCTTGGCGCGCTCCGGTGAGCAACGGGCCGGTCCACAGTGCATTCCAGTCAGGCATCTCGGGGCGAACGGCAAGCCGCGCATGGTCGACGACGCGCAAGTAGCGCGCCTGCAGGTTGCCGGCCGCGTCGGTGCCAAGCAGCTGCAGCGCGACGACTGTCCCCTTGCCGACCGCGGGCAGTGCCGGCAGTGCCGCCTGATCAAAAAACGCGCGAACCGGCCACGTGCGCAGGTCGGCGCTCTGACACACCACATCGAGCACCAACGGCGCGGCGGTGGCACCCAACTGAGCCAGCTGTCCATGGCCATCGTTGGGCAGCGCGCCGGTGTTGCCCATCGCTTTGCTGCTGTTCGAGACCGGCGTGCCCAAGGCTGACGGACGTTGCGCTGGCCACCACACCGGTTGCCCGTCGGTCGCCACGGCGCACGTGAACCAGCGTCCCGCGAATTCGGCTGGCGCGGCCGCGGCGCGCTCCAGGGGCACCTCGTCTGCACCGCCAGCCTCCGTCTGCGGGATCGTTTGCGACGGCTGCATCGGCAGGGCTACCGCGTCCGCCCCCGGTGTCGCGGTCAGCAGGACCACGCCATGGTTGGCAGCCGTCGGTCGCTGTGGCGCCCAGCGTCGGCCGGCACCGCCCTGCAGCAGCACGACCACGATGACGACGGCGAAGGCGATGACGCCGGCGCCGACGGTTGAAAGGCTAGAGCGTGGTGGCACGGCGTCGGGCACGGGCACTGCGCGGCGGCGGGCTGCCGCATGCGACCCGCAGCGTACCGCGGTTGCAGCATGGGGGGAAAAAATCGACCCCTACGCCGCAGCAGCCGACAGCTGAGCCTGAGCCTGAGCCTGAGCCAGTCCCTGTCCCTGTCCCTGTCCCCGCGGCAGAACCTGACGCGTCCCAAATCCGGCCTATCTCGCCCAATTCGCGGCAATCTTGACGACCAGCGCCACGACAACCACCAGCACCGCACTGCGAACCAGCGCGTCGCCACCGCGCAGCGTCAAGCGCGCCCCGATCGTGCCGCCGAGCGCTTGACCTGCGGCCATGGGCAGTGCCAATTCCCAGCGCACTGCTCCGTCCGCGGCGAACCAGCATAAAGTCGCAAGATTCGAGGCAAAATTGGCGACCTTGGCGTGCGCCGACGCGCGCGTCAGGTCATCGCCCAGCCAGCCCACCAGCGCCACGATGAGAAAGGTCCCGGTTCCCGGGCCAAAGAAGCCGTCCCAGGCCCCAATCGCCAGCGCTATTGCGATCAAGCGCCGCTGGGGATGGCGGATGGCACTGCTGCCGGGTTGCAAACTCGGCCGAAAGGTGACGAACGCCGCAGCCGCCACCAGCAACGCCAGCGCAATGGGTCGCAGCCAGTCGCGGGGAACCAAGCCTACTGCCGCCGCCCCCCCGAGCGCGCCCAGCGCCGCTGCGCCAAACAGGGCCGGCACCCGCGCCCGCTCGATCCGACCTGCCCGCCAGAAGCCGACCAGCGCCGCGCCCGCGCCAAACACCGACTGGCCTTTATTGGTGCCGAGCACTTGCGGCATCGGCAGGCCGGTCATCATCAGCGCCGGCACTGTCAGTAGGCCGCCACCGCCAGCTACGGCATCGATGCCGCCCGCGAGCAACGCGACGCCGAAAAGGCCCGCGATGTGCAGCGCGTCCAAAGCCGGCCGCTACTTCGGAACCAGCGACTCGGCCGGAATCGTCCACGTGCCCGACGCGGGCCCGTACCCCACCGCCACCCGGCCGAGCGACCCCACGTCGAACCACACGCCGCCCTCGATGCGGTAAGGGATTACAAACTCGATCGGCTTGCGGCTCTGCAACTGCTGGTACGACTGCTTGGCGATCTCGTAGAGCACCTGCAGCAGCGCTTCGGGGCCGAAGGTAAAACGTGCGGTCACATCGACCTCGGCGTCCTGCACGACTTGCGGCATCGCGAAGCTCGGCTTCTCGCCGTTCAGCAGCGAAATCCCAGCGGATACCAGTAGATTGGCTGCCGCGGCCTTGAAGTCGTCGATCGACTTGATGTCGGTCGTTTTGGACGTACAAGCACCCGGCGGCGGCGCGCCCGTACAGCCCGGGGTGTCCTTTCCGCAAAAGGCAATGCAAGTCGCGCCGAGTCGCTGGTTGGTCTTGTCGGGAAACACCAGCGCCGACGCCAGCAACTCGGCCACCGGAATCGGAAACTGGTTGGGATTCTTGACCTTGAAGCGCAAGTCGAAGCTGACCCGCATCGACGCCTGCGCGGGCGGTGGCCCGAACACCTGTTCGCACAGCAGCGCAATCGCGCCCGGGATCGGCGTCTGCGGCACGACCTGCGGGCAGTAATAGGCCGCCATTTGGGTCTTGCTCGGCGACTCGACCAGCACCGCGTCCTGGTAGGCCACCGTGGGCAACTGGGGCGGCGGCCCGCTGCGCCGGTTTTGGTTGGCGGCGGCGTCTTCGGCGATCTGCTGCAGAACGGCGCACCCGCCGCACGCCAGAAAAATGGTGACCAAAACCAGACAACGCATCGACACGTCCTACAAGTCCACCAGCGCCACTTGGGCGTGGGCCATCGGAAAGAACAGGCCGCCCACGCGCTCAAAGCGCTCGAGCGAGTCGGTGGCAAACAGCTCTACCACGCCGCGGCCTTGCGCGCCTGCAAAGCGCTGGCCCAACTGACGGGCGATCGGCTCCGCGGAGTCCACCAGCCGGACCGGGCGCTCCAGCAGGTCGCCAAGGACCCGCGACAGCGCCAAGGCAAACACCGGATAGTGGGTGCAGCCCAGTACCAGCGTATCGATTTGCCGCACTCCGGGGTCGGCGAGCCACGGCTGCAGGTACGCGCGCAGCGTAGCGTCGGTCGCGGGGTGATCGAACCATCCCTCTTCGGCGAGGCTGACCAGAAGCGGCGTGGCCCGCGCGTGCACGGTCACCCGCGGGTCGAGCGCCGCGACCGCTTGCGCGTAGGCCCCAGATGCCACCGTGCGTTCAGTGCCGATGACGCCGACGTGGCCGCTGCGGGTCGCCGCGACCGCCGCCGCGGCGCCGGGTTCGATGACGCCGAGCACCTCGACGTCAAAGCGGGCCCGCAACGCCGGCAAAGCGCACGAGCTGACGGTGTTGCAGGCCACCACCA
Source organism: Pseudomonadota bacterium (assembly GCA_005792545.1). Classification (GTDB taxonomy): domain Bacteria; phylum Myxococcota_A; class UBA9042; order UBA9042; family UBA9042; genus SXRM01. Next base: position 20,883 of record SXRM01000323.1, read on the forward strand.
GGCCATCGACTGCGCCGTCGGCCAGCAGGCTCTGGGCAGCCTGCAGCGCGTATCGCTCGACCGTATGGGCGCTCTTGGTGCCATACGGCAGCCGTGCGGTGTCGCCCAAAAAGCGCAGATCGAGGTTGGGCAGCGCCCGGTGGATCGCCGCCAGCACGGTCAAACCACCGACGCCGGAATCGAAGACTGCAATGCGTGCGGGGCGGGTCTGGGCCATCGGCCGCCAGTGTGGTTGGCCAGCGCGCGCCGGTCAAGTAGACTGCGGCCCCCGCTGGGCGACCTCGCCCGCTTGCAGAGGGCCGTGCTGCTCCCGCCTCGCCAGACGCTCATCGGCCTGTGCGCCGTCGCGCTGTTGTGCGGTTTCGCGCGGCCGGCCGAAGCGTGGGTCCTGTACGAGACGGACAGTGGCAGCCACTGTACGCTGCGGTGGTACGACTCGCCGACGGTGGGCGTGGACCAGGGCGGCGTGCAGGGCATCCCGGGCGCGACGCTGGCCGCCATCACTCAGCGCGCGCTCGACCAGTGGCAGGCGTCGGCGTGCGCGGGGGCAGCCGGATCGCCTACCAAGCTTCCGATTACGCTGGGGTTTTCTGGGCAGGCCGTGCCGACACCGGTGGGCGCCACCTGCACCGACAGTAGCGACCCCTGCAAGAAGATGACCAGCAACGGCAACTTCGTGCGGGCCGTGCGTAAACCGGCGACGTGGCCTTATGGGGGCACGATTTTCGCGCTCACGGTCGTGACCTTTGATCAGTGCACCGGCGAGATCGTGGACGCTGACATCGAACTGGACGACGTCGGCCATCAGTTTTGCGACGGCAGTTGCGGCCCGGGCGCGCAGGACTTGTCGAACACGCTGACCCACGAAATCGGCCACCTGCTCGGCTTGGACCACAGCCTCGCCAGCGAAGCGACCATGGACTCAAGCGGTCCGAGCGGCCAGACCAAGAAAGCGACGCTGCACGGCGACGACCGCCAGGGCGTGTGCGCCGCGTACACGGGCGGCTGCGGGCGCAACCACAGCTGCAAGAAGACGACGGCAGGCAGCGAGGGCAAGGGTACGACTGACCAGGGCGGGTGTGCTGTTCGAGCGAACGGCAATCCCCTATCGATGGTCTGGGTCCTGCTGACGCTGGCCGGCGTCGCGACAGCAACCAGTCGGGCGGGCCGCCGGCACGGAGCCGGCCGAGGAAAGGTATGACACGCAACGTGATTCCAGTCCACATCGAAGTGCTCAACGGTCCCAACATGAACTTGCTCGGCGAGCGGGAGCCAGAGCTTTACGGCACCATGACCCTGGCGGCGCTCGAGTCGTATCTGCGCGCGCTCGGCGGCGAGCTCGGCGCGACCATCGACTGTTTCCAGAGCAACCATGAGGGCGCGCTCATCGATCGCTTGCACCAAACCCGGCTCACCGCCGACGGTTACATTTTCAATCCGGCGGGCTATACTCACACCAGCGTGGCGCTGCGCGATGCCGTGCTCGCCGTCGCCAAACCCGTCGTCGAGGTGCACCTCAGCAACCCCGACGCCCGCGAACCGTTCCGTCGCCAGTCGTACCTCGCCGACGTTGCCCTGGGCCGCGTCGCCGGATTCGGCGCGGTGGGGTACGGACTCGCGCTGCGCGGACTCGTGCACCATTTGCGCGGGCACGCCGCTGGCCGCTAGCGCGTCGCTGGCGCAGCAAGGACTGCAAGGCCGTCGCATGGACGGCCGCAACGGGCGCTCGCGCCCCCTTTCTTCGTTTTGCCACGGCAGCGCGTGGCCGCGACCTGGAACCCATGGGCACCATCGACACCAGTGAATTTCGCAAAGGCCTCAAGATCGAGATCGACGGCGTGCCGTGGGAAATCGTGGAATTCCAACACGTCAAACCCGGCAAGGGCGCGGCCTTCGTCACCACTCGCATCAAGAATCTGATCCGCGGCAACACCATCGACAAGACCTTTCGTTCGGGCGACGTGGTCGGCGAAGCAGACTGCGAAGAAGTGCAGTGCGACTACCTGTACAGCGACGGCAGCGCGTGGCATTTCATGAACAAGGAGAGCTTCGAGCAATTTGAGGTCGGCAGCGACAGCATTGGCGATTCCCGCTACTTTTTGATCGACGGTTCGGCGTGCAGTGTGTTGCTGTACAAGAACCGGCCGATTCAGATCTACCCGCCCAATTTCGTTGTGATGAAGCTGTCGGACTGCGACCCCGCGGTCCAAGGCAACACCGCCACTGGTGCGACCAAGGTGGTCACCACTGAGACCGGCTTCAAGATTGCAGTGCCGTTGTTCATCACCATCGACGACAAGCTCAAGATCGACACCCGCGATGGGGGCCGCTTTATCGAGCGCGCGGGCAAGTAGCCGTCCGTTGGCCGCTTGCCTGGAGCCCCGCGGCCCGTGGCTGCGCCAGTTGAACCGTCATCGCCCGGTAGACAAGGCCGGGTTGTAGTTCGGGATTGAGGTCAGCGCAAGCGAAAAGGTACGATTGAGCCCCTGAGCGCCTTTCACCGCCGGAGTATCGTGGCGACACCGACGACCGAGCCCGCCAAGCCCAAGCGCATGCCTGACGCTGCAGCTACGCGCGCCGATATCTCGGCGATGGATCGCGAGCTGTTGTCGCAAGCCGAGGCCGCAGCCGCCCAGGGTCGCACCATCGAAGCGGTCGAGAAATTCGTAGGCGCCGCGCGCAACTACCTCTCGCGCAGCCAGCCTGCCAAAGCATCGCAGGTGCTGCGCCAGGCAGTGCGGTTGCAACCCGATGCCGTCGATGTACACATCTTGCTGGCCGAGACGCTGGCACAGATGAAGCTGCCCGAAGACGCCGCGGCAGCCTACACCAAGGCCGCGGGGTTGCTGCAAAAGGCCGGCCAATCCGCCCAGTGGCTCGACATCTTGCGCAAGATGGTCGGCCTGGACCCCGACGATTTGCACGGACGGGCGCGTGTTGCAGAGGCCCTGAGCCGCGCCGGCCGTCGGTCGGAAGCCGCCGAAATGCTGCGCGCACTGGCCGGCGATCTGCTGTCGCGCGGCGAAATCGATGACTGGGAGAAGGTCGCCGAGCGCCTGGCGCACCACGCGCCTGACGACACCACTACCGCCCACGACCTGGCCTTGCACTACGTCCGCACCGACCGTCACGCGCTGGCGCTGCCCAAGCTGGTCGCCTGCTACGAGGCAGAGCACCGCGACGCCGAACTGCTTGAGCTGGTGGTCGACACGCTGGAAGCCATCGGCCAGATCGAAAAAGCCGCGGCAATCTGCCGGCAATTGCTCAAGACCTACCGCAGCACCGGCCTGCGCACCGAGGCCGAGCGGACCTTGGAGCGGTTGTACCTGCTCGACCCCGACGACGCCGAAGCGCGCGCTTATCTCGGTGTGCTGCAGCCTGCTGTCCAAGGCGGCACCGTCATTGACTTTGAGGCGGGCCCGCTGCCGCCACGGCGGGCGACCAGTGGTGCCTTCACCGCGACCAGCCGACAACAGGAAAGTGGCGGATTCGACGCGCCCGAGTCGCTGCCCTCAGGCTTTCGGCGGACCCTGCGTGGCGTGGAGTCGGCGGCACCGGTCGCAGCGCCAGTCGAAGGCGTGCCGGCAGCCGGCGCCCGGCCGACCGAGCCCGCGCCGCCGCCGGCCAACACCAGCGACGACGACGAATTTGACGCCGCGACCGTCGCCCTGCCTCAACCTGCGCCGCTGCAGCGCGCGATTGTCCCGCCCGTGCCGGCGGCGGCACGCGCGCCCAG
>SXRM01000038.1 GCA_005792545.1 Pseudomonadota bacterium
CCAGACTGCCTTCAAAGTGTCTGTAAATCAGCGGCCTTACATGACGACCACACATAACCGAACAGGCATGTCGCCAACCAGTTGATTCTGCTAGCTATGCCTTCGTGGTCAAGCGCACTCTCTGCGATCTGCGCCCCCGCCGCGCCGCGCATTGCCCGCAGCCAAACGGCGGGGTAAGTCGCGTTGGTCGCTGCAAGCATCATTCGTAGCGAATCGCCTGCAAGGCCCATGGCATCGGCCGCGAGCGTCACAGCCGCAGACTCCAGCGGCCCGGCCCTGCTTGGCGCGTCGGGCTGGCGCACCGGTGAGTCGCGTGCGCCGAAGTATCTACCCGTGTCCAGATTCTCAAGACCCAAATCGGCGCGCTCAGGATGGCACTCAGACAAGAGCCACGCTGCCATTGCGACTTCAAGCGTACCAGGAGCGCGCAACTCGGGGCCACCATCGGCCGCCCGGTATGAGTCATCGAACACGAACGCGACCAGTGCAGCAGCCTCGATGGGACCTTGGCCGTTCTCCTTTTGGGCTGCGTGAATCTGCCTCGCGAGGTCCTTCGCAGCCGTAGGGTCAATGAACCGCGTCTCGCGGCCAAGCACCCAACTGAGCACAGTTGCTGCCCGGCTGATCGCCGACGCAACCTTGTCATTGGGGATCTGCGCGGCTAAACCGAGGTGGGCCCACAGCGCCGCCGGTTTGCTCTTGGATTTCGCATCGCGCTCGCCCATGCGAGGACCCCGATTCGTCATCGTCGTCTTGGCACCAAGTGCCGTGGCAATTTCGTCGCGCGCCATCGTGCCGATTATCCGACACGCTGACTTCGCTTGGCCGGCGTTGAGCTCCTGCAATGCGTTCAGCGCCTTGCGAAGCGCTTTCTGCTGCTTCTTGTCGCGCGCCGTGGTTGTGGCGTCGCGGTACTCCCAGCACGCTGCTGCTGCTAACAACGTCCGAATCGCCACGACGAGTTCTTCGCGCGTGATTTCACCATCGCCCGGCCCGCAATGTTCCCCTTGATCGGTCGCCTTGGAGTCCATGGTCAAGCCCCTTGGTGGGTCGAGAACATCGGCCCTGTTTTTTCTGTCGTTGCCACAACCGTGGCCAAAGGAACCTCGTTTATGGCAAGATTGGCCGCGTTCGGCAAGGTGCCGGCGCACACAACATCGCGATCCGCAAGGATGCGCTAACTTGGCAAGGTTTTAGGCGAATTCTCCGAAGCCAAGGGTCGTCGGTTCGAATACGACGTCGCGCGCCAAATCTTCGATTTGTCATCTTGACGTTGGGATTCGAACCGACGCTGTTGCGTCTGTCGCGGCGGCGCCCCATAGGCGCTCCAAGTTTTCGCGCCTGCGCCGCCTTGCCGGGTCGTCGGTTCGAATCCGACGTCGCGCGCCAAATTGCCGATTTTCCCAATGGGAGCGCCCCTGGCGGCGAAAACGTCTCCGTGGCGTGGCGCCTGTCCCGGACCAGCACGAATTGCTAAGATGTCGGCGTGCCAGCCGGCCCTTACCGGCATCCGCGCACGGCTAACCATGTCATGCTTTTGCCGAGGTCTCACACGCCTGTTGGCGCCCTGTGCCGCGATGGCGGTACTCGCCCTGGCGTGCAGCGACGACGCGGTGGTTCGCCCAACCGTGTTTGCCAATTCGACCGGCTCCAGCCGCACTACCGATGTGCAAACTGGCAGCAGCGACGGCGCACCCAATGCCGGCGACGCTCCGATCGCCGAAACCGCTCCGGCGGACACCGAGCCAGGCGTGGACTTCGGCCCGCCCCCCAAGCTGGATGGCGAAGACGACGCGGAGCCCGCCGACGTTAATCCACCCGATCCGGATGCTGACGCAGCGGCGCCGACCGACGCCGAACCGCCACTGGACAGCGACCCCGCGCCAGACAGTGACCCGGCAGCCGATGCCGAACCGCCCGCCGACGCCACGGCCGACGTGCCCGTCGAGCAAGACGTGCCGACGACACCGGAAGTTGCGCCACCTGACGATGCCCAGCTGCCTGAAATCGCGGGCGACGCGCCGACCGCCGAGGTCGCCGCCGATGCCGGACCCGAAACCTCGCCAGACATCGGTCCAGACGTGCCGCCAATCTGCCCGGGCGGTCCGGGTTGCGCCTGCAAGACTAGCGCCGACTGCAAATTGGGCGTGTGCATCGTCAACGCTGCCGGGGCAAAGGTGTGCGGCAACCTGTGTGATGCCGGGGCCAAGCCACCGGAGGTCTGCAACGGCCTGGACGACGACTGCGACGGATCGACCGACGAAGACACCTGTGGGGATGGCAATGGCTGCACCGCGGACAGCTGCGCGGGCGCCGCTGGCTGCAAGAACCTGGCCACGAGCGGCCCATGTAGCGACGGCAGTGTCTGTACCGCTGGCGATACTTGCGCCAACGCCGCGTGCGTGGCGGGCCCGACGCTGAACTGCAACGACAACAACCCCTGCACCGCCGAGTCGTGCGCAGCCGACAAGGGCTGCCAGGTGCAAGCCCAGGCCGGCGCTTGCGACGACGGCGACGCTTGTACCAACGGCGAAGCCTGCGCTGCGGGCAGTTGCCAGGGCGGATTCGCGGTGCAGTGCATCAAGCCGGGCGTCTGCACGACCTCCACATGCGACAAGGTCAAGGGCTGCGTCAACCAACCGACGGCCGGCTTCTGCCAGGACGGCGACGCCTGCACCGTCGGCGACGCGTGCCAGGGCAACAACTGTGTGCCGGGAGCGGCTGCGAAGTGCGACGACCAGAATCCATGCACCGCCGACGCCTGCGACAAGTCCAAAGGCTGCACGCACGTGGCAAGTACCGCCGCCTGCAGCGACGGCAGCCAGTGCACCCAAGGCGACCAGTGCCAAGGTGGCGTGTGCGTGGGCGGCTCAGCGGTTGTCTGCAACGACAGCCAGGTGTGCACCGTCGACGCCTGCGACCCGGCCAAGGGCTGCGTGTTCGCGCCGACTGGCGGGGCCTGCACCGACAACAACGCCTGCACCAGCGGCGAGGCTTGCGCGGCCGGCAGCTGCGGCGGCGGCAAGCCCGTCCCCTGCAACGACAGCAACCCGTGCACCACCGACGCCTGCGACAGCAAGACCGGCTGCGCGTTCACACCCAATGCGGCGCCTTGCAGCGACGGCAACGCCTGCACCATCGGCGACGTCTGCGCCGCAGGTAGCTGCGTCATCGGCAAACCCATGGTGTGCAACGACAACAAGCCCTGCACCGCCGACACCTGCAACCCTGCCAGCGGCTGCGCCTACGCGCCCAACGCCCTGCCCTGCGACGACGGCAATGCGTGCACTAGCGGCGACGCCTGCGCTAGCGGCAACTGCGCATCTGGCAAACCATTGACCTGCAACGACAACAACGTGTGCACGGCCGATGCCTGTGTGCCCGCCAGCGGCTGCGCCTTCACGCCCGCAGCCAACGCATGCTCGGACGGCAACGCCTGCACCGCCAATGACGTGTGCAGCGCCGGCCAGTGCAAAGCCGGATCGCCCGTCGTCTGCGACGACAAGAACCCCTGCACGTTCGACACCTGCGACGCCGCCAAGGGCTGTACGGCCGCCAGCCTGGCGCTGCCCTGCGACGACGGATCGGTGTGCACCGTGGGCGACGTCTGCAAGGACGGCAAGTGCGCGAGCGGCGCGCCGGTCACCTGCAACGACGGCAACCCCTGCACGACCGACGCCTGCGACCCGGCCAAGGGCTGCACGGTCGCGCCCAACACGTCGGCGTGCAACGACAACAACGCGTGTACCAGCGGCGACGTGTGCAAGGGCGGCGCATGCACGGGCACGCCAAGCGTGTGCAACGACGGCAACCTGTGCACCGACGATTACTGCGACGCGACCAAAGGCTGCCAGGCGCTTGCCAACGCGCAGCCCTGCAACGACAACACCGCGTGCACCAAAGACGACGTGTGCAAGGCCGGCAAGTGCGGCGGCACGGCGCTCGACTGCGACGACAAGAACCCCTGCACGACCGACAGCTGCGATGCGGCCAAAGCCTGCGTCCACACCGCAATCGCCACGGGCACCAAGTGCGGCGATGTCGGCGTATGCCTCGCCGGCACCTGCTCGCCTGGCGCCGACATCAACCCGGCGACCAGCTGCAAAGCCATCAAGGCCGCGTGGCCGGCAGCGCCGACCGGGACCTACTGGCTGGACCCCGATGGGCTGGTCGGTACCGGCGCCAAGTACCAGGCCGGCTGCGACATGGTCAAATACGGCGGCGGCTGGATGGTCATCGACAACGGCTGGGCGTTCAAGCTGTTGACCATGAGCAATGTCAACCCGACCCAAGGCAAGTGCCAACTGACCGCGACCGAGTGGCGCACCTGGGACGGCTTTGACGGCGCGCCGGGCAGCACCCACTTCTGTGTGGCCGAGAAGATCAGCAAGAACTGGCCGAGCTACACGGAGTTGCGCTACGAGGCCTTGCAGCTGACCGGCTACACCGGCGGCGGCGCCAACGTGTTCGACCTGGGGCTGGACTGCTACGGCACGGTCTACGTCGGCGGCTTCTGCGCAGGCCCGCTGTCTGGGCTGGTGCCGCCGAACACAACCGCGATGTCGCTCGGCAACGGCCAGAAGAGCCCGGTGTTTACCAAGCTGCAGACCTTTGCCAGTCCGGTGGCCGACTTCCAGATTCGCTCGCGCGAAGAGGGCCCGCAACTGGAAGGCGTCATCTGGAACACCGGCGCTGTACTCTTGCGCTAGTGCGGACTACTTCTCCAGCGTGCTGGTGCCGCCCGTGCGCATGCCGGAAACGCAGCAATCGTTGTTGACCTGGTCAGGCACGCCATTCTTGAGCCAGCAGCGAGCCTTGTCGCCTTGCACACCGGGCTTGACGTAGGTCCAAGCTTTGCACTCGGCCTCCGCAAGGCAGGCGTCGAGGCACAGCTTGGGATCGGCGGCGGTCAGGTCGAAGTCCTTGTAGTCCTGACCTGGGCGGTCGATGCCGGCTTCGCCAGCAGCGGCCGCCGGTGCAGCGTTGGGGGCGACGGCGACGCCGCCACAGGCGGACAGAACGAGTGCGGAAATGCAGGAGCAGAGCAGGCGGTTCATGCGATCCTCGAGGGGGACCAGAGGGTGGGCGGCGATCCTACGTCGGTCGTTCGCGGCAAGCAACGGCCCTCAGCTGTCCATTCCCAGATCCGCGCGCGCTCTGCGGCACGCCTCGGTGCCGGCCTGGACCTGCCGGCACGAGCTGGGTCGGTTGTCGTAGATCTCGCAGCGCACGTTGCGGCGCAGTCGGCCTTTGAGCGCGACGCAGCGCTGCTCGTCGCCCACCAACTGCAAGTGCCACGCACCTTGCGGATTGGCTACCGCGTAGCGGCCAAGCAAAAGCGGGCTGTGAACGAGGTTGTCGCGCTTGCGGACCTCGACGTAGTCGCGGTAGCCGGCCGCCTGGTTGGCCTTGGGGTTGCAGCAGCACGCGCCGCAGCTGCGGCAGTCGAAGTCGGTCGACATGGCAGAAAGCAGGGCCCCGCCGGGCCAGGCGCCAAGCGTGCACTGCGGGCCCTGCGCGCACAAGTCCTTGCCTGAACGGCAAGCGCGCTGCCAACCTAGGCGTCCGGAGCACGGCATGACACGGCTGAACTTCCTTATTCGATTACACCGGCGCGCGGCGACGGCCGTGACGGCCTTTGGCTGGTGGGGCGTCGCCGTCAATCGTGCCTACGTCCATGCGCCGTGGCTGCCGAGGACTTTTGAGCTGTGGCAGTGGTGCAGCAACGGAAAGCTGCCGCCTCAGAGCGGCCGCGCGGGGCCCATTGCGCCGCAGCTGTTGCGCGACGCGGGCGAAGAACTGCGCAAATCCAAACCGCAACTAGACGCACTGCTGGCGGACCGTGGTGTTGGCGCCAAGACTCGCATTGCCCTCGCTGCGCTTGAAGGCGGCCACCTGCTGGGCGCGACGTGGCTGACCCAGCGGGCCGATGGATCGTGGCTGAGCCACGACACGTTCGTTGTCGCCGGAGCGCGGCGGGTTGGCGTGGGCGAGGCGCTCATCCAGGCCGCGCAGCGCGAAGTCCTGACGAGAACGGCGCAAGGCCCTGCCTCAAAGGTTTGGGGCGAAGTGCTGCCGCACAACCGGGGGAGCCGCGCCATGCTGACGGCTTGCGGTTGGATGCAAGTGGGCATGGTCATCCGGTGGCGCGGCAGGGTGGTGCATGTAGCGCCTGCGGGCGTCGACTATGTGCGGAGCCAGTCGAGGTAGAGTTGGCGTCGAACGATCACGACACACCGCGCGGCCAGTCACGCCAGGGAAAGTCGCGGCCATGGCGCACTCAGCGCGGCTTTTGTTGACGATTGCCCGGTCAGTGCCGGCAGATCTGCTGCCTTCGGGGCAAGAGGTGCCGGGGCGATCACCGAACGGAAATTGTCGCCGTCGGCGCAGTCCCCGATTGGAATACACGCAACTAGAAATTGAGTGCGATCACGCTGAGCCCCTGGGCCGGCGGTGTCGCTCGGACTCACCTGAGCGGGGCGCAAATCCAAACCCGAGCGCCCATTCTTTTTTAGGTTTGTAATTTCAAGCCATTGGCTAGCGGCCTTGGCGGCGCATCGACCGCCTGGCGGAAACTTTCATCCCAGGTATCCGACGCCCATGCACAACGCAGC
>SXRM01000324.1 GCA_005792545.1 Pseudomonadota bacterium
AAATTGGAACCCTTTTCCTTGGCTTGGCTGACCGCCCACTGCACGTTGCCACCCTGGCGGACGACCTCGTCGAGCATCTCGACAACGGCCTGATTGGCGCCGCCGTGCAGCGGCCCCCACAGCGCGCACACACCGGAGGCCACCGACGCGAAGTAATCGGCCTGCGACGACCCGACCAACCGCACGGTCGACGTCGAGCAGTTCTGCTCATGGTCGGCGTGCAGGATGAACAGCAGATCCATCGCGTTGGCGATCGCCGCGTCGTCCGTGGCCTTGGCAGTGCCGGCGAACATCATGTGCAAGAAGTTGGCTGCGTAGTCGCGGTTGGCGTCCGGGCGGACGAAGCCCAAACCCTGGCTGCGGCGGTAGATGTAGGCCGCGATGACCGGCAACTGCGCGATGAGGCGCAGTTGGTTGGTCGCAAGGCCCCCGATCTGGCCCTCGCCGTCGCCATAAACGGACGACAACGTCACCACGGCAGCCGACAACATCGCCATCGGATGGGTATTTTGCGGACAGGCCGCCAGCAACTGCTCGACGTGCGCCGGAACATTGCGGTTGGCCTTCTCTGCGGCGATCAGCGCGGCGAGCTCGGCTGAATTGGGTAGCTCACCTTTGAGCAGGAGCCAGCTCACTTCGAGAAACGAGGCGGGACCCGCAAGCTGCTCGATCGGATAGCCGCGGTAGCGCAGAATTCCGCGCTCGCCGTCCAGGAACGTGATCGCACTCTCGCAGGCGCCGGTGTTGCCGTAGCCGGGATCGAGGGTGATCGCCCCGGTCTTGTCGCGCAACGCTGCGATGTCGACGCCGACTTCGGCTTCGCTGCCGACCACCACTGGCAGTTCGAGTTTGGTATCGCCGACGCGGATTTCTGCTGTGATCGCCATGGTTTTCCTCGAAGATGGAAGTCCGGCCGCCGGGCACCTTGGCCGGGCGGGATGCAGCGGTGTAGCGCAAACGTCGGCGTTGGGCAATCCGGGCCTGACACGTTTGCGACAAAGCGCGGTGCCGCCCGGGTGACTGCCACGCCTTGACAGCAGGCCAAACTGGCTTTGCTTTGCGCCGCCCTGCGACGCGCTGGTCGTCACCCTGCGGGCAAACTGCTTGCAACGCCAACTGGTTGCCATGCACCGACTGCACGCGCCGCTTCGTCCTATCTGAATCCACGAGGAAACCATGGCTGAAACCCGCACATTCCAGGCCCAGACCAACAAACTCCTGGACCTGATGATCCACAGCATTTACGCACACAAAGACGTGTTTTTGCGTGAACTGGTCAGCAACGCATCCGACGCCATCGACAAGGTGCGTTTCCTGGCGCTGACCGACAGCGAACTGCTCGAAGGCGACGGCGACTTCAAGATCAAGCTGGTCCCCGACGCCGACAAGCACACGCTGACGATCTTGGACAATGGCATCGGCATGACCTTTGACGAGGTCGTGGAGCACATCGGCACGATCGCGCGGTCGGGCGCCGAGACGTTCGCGGACAAGGTCAAAGCGGCCGGGGCAGATGCCGCTACGCCCGATCTGATCGGACAGTTCGGCGTCGGCGTCTACAGCGCCTTCATGGTCGCCAAGCGGGTCGTCATCGAGACCTGCAAAGCCAAAGCCGATCACGCTGTGCGCTGGGAGTCGGCGGGCGACGGCACCTACACCATTGAGCGCCTCGACAAGACCCGCCGCGGCACCCGTATCACGCTGTTTTTGCGCGACAAGGATGCGCCCAAGACCGAGGGCGGCGACGACGAGGAGGACGATGTCGTCTTCAACGCCGACAACTGGACAGACACCTGGAAGATCCGCGAGACCATCAAGAAGTACAGCGACTTCATTGCTTTTCCCGTCGTGATGGACACCAAGAAGTACGAAGCCGAGGTCGACGACGAAGGCAAGGCCGTCGAAGGGGCGGAGCGCAAGGAGAAGATCGTCGAAGAGACGTTGAACTCGAGCAAAGCGCTGTGGACGCGGCCAGCGGCATCGATCGACGCCGACGAGCACAACGCGTTCTACAAGCATTTGTCGCGCGACTGGAACGACCCGGCGGAAACCATCCACTTCCACACCGAGGGGGCGCAGGAGTGGACGGCATTGCTGTATGTGCCCTCCAAGGCGCCGTTCGACCTGTACTCGCGCGAGCCGCGGCGCGGGCTGCAGCTGTATATCAAGCGGGTGTTCATCGCCGAAGACGTCAAGGAACTGATCCCGGAGCACCTGCGCTTCTTGAAGGGCCTGGTGGACTCGGCGGATCTGCCGCTCAACATGTCGCGCGAGACGGTGCAGCACGACCGACTGGTCGGCGCCATCAAGAAGCGCGTGACCAACAAGGTGACCGGCCACTTCAAGGACATGCTGACGCAGCGCCGCGATGCGTACGTCAAGATGTGGGACCAGTTCGGCACCTGCCTCAAAGAGGGTTTCCACTACGAAGCGGGCAGCAAGGACAAGCTTGCCGACATCGTGCTGGTGCGCACCACCCGCGGCGACGGATGGAGCACGCTGGCCGAAGTGGTCGAGCGCAAGCAGGCCGGCCAGACGGCGCTCTACTACCTGACCGGCGAGAAGCTGGAGACGCTGCAAAGCGCGCCGCAGTTGGAAGTGTTCCGCAAGCGCAACATCGAGGTGATTCTGCTGCCGGAGGCGGTTGACGAAATCATGGTCGGCGCGCTCGACAAGTACCAGGACATGGAGCTGAAGTCGGCCGCCAAGGGCGAGTTGGACGGCCTTCCCGAGTCCGAAGAGGAGACCAAGGCCAAGCAGGCCCGCGGCGACGAGTTCGCGGTGCTGACCGCGCGACTGGGCAAGCTGCTCGACGAGACTTGCAAGCAGGTGCGGATCTCGGATCGCTTGACCGACAGTGCGGTGTGCCTGGTGTCGGACAGCGACGGCATGTCGTCGCAGATGGAGCGCATGATGATGGCCATGGGCCAGTCGATGCCGGCCCAGAAGCGGATTTTGGAGCTCAATCCCGACCACACGCTGATCCAGGCGCTGCGCGATCTGGCGACCAAGGACAGCGGTGACGAGCGCTTGCGCGAGTTTGCAGAGATGCTGTTCGACCAGGCCTTGCTGGCCGAGGGTGCGCCGATCAAGAACCCCGCCAAGTTCGCGCAGCGCGTCGCTTCGGCGATGACGTTTGCGGTGGCGCACTAGCCGTTTTGGCGACCCGCCCCGAGAAGTCACCGGCGGCTAAAGCCGCAGGCTCACTCAACAAAGCCCGGCCTGCGCCGGGCTAGCCGCTGGCGATCCGAGACTCGGCCGTGCGCACCAGAGCGTCAAGCTTGCATTGGGGCCTTGTCAGCACGGCCATCGCCGGGGCGCTCTGGCCGGCTTGCACCAGGCCAGCCAAAGTCGCGCAGGGTGCCGCGGATGCAGCAGTCGCGGTAGTCGCATTGCCGGCCGACGTCACGGCGGCCGCTACCAGCCCTTCGCGGCTGGAGGCGGTGATCGCGCAGCAGGCTGCGGAGTCCGCGCTCGCAAACACTGGCAAACGCACGCCCGGGTTCGCGCTGGCGCCCGCTGGCCGCTTTGCCATGGGCGTCGCCGACAAAGGCGACGGCACGCCCAACGAGGCAGTCCAACACGACGTCAGCATCGCGCGGCCGTTTGAGATCCAGGCGACGGAGACGACGGCGCGGCAGTTCCGGGCGTTGGTCGGCGCCAATCCCGAACTGGACGCGACTTGCCAGGGCATCGACGACTGCCCTGCGGCGCACGTGTCGTGGTTGCAGGCGGTCGACTATTGCAACCGGCTGAGCGAGAAGCAGGCGCTACCGCGCTGCTATACGCTGAACGGCGAGGCGGTGCTGTGGAACGGCGGCCCGGGCTGCAAGGGGTTTCGACTGCCCACCGAAGCCGAATGGGAGTACGCGGCGCGCGCGGGCAACACGGGACATCGTCATGGCGAGGCCAATGACGTCAGCTGGTACGACGAGAATGCCAGTCTGCGCATCCACTCCGTGCAGCGAAAGCGGCCGAACGCCTGGGGTCTGTACGACATGCTCGGCAACGTCGCGGAGTGGGTGTGGGATTGGCACGCGGCGTATCCGACGACGGCACAGGTCGACCCGGTCGGCCCCAAAGGCGGAGAGAATCGGGTGTACCGCGGCGGATCGTGGCGCTACAGCGATTTCGAGGCGACCTTTGGTGCCCGCAGCGCGATGGGGCCAGGCAACCGCGTCGAGTTCATCGGGTTTCGCTGCGTGCGCGCGTTGTAGGTCTACGCCACCGCAGCGACCTGGGGCGCCTTCGCTTTGCCGGCAAAGAACCACGCAAAGCTGGTCGATGCACACAGGTAGAGCACCACCGCCGCGAGGATGGGCGGCGTGAAGCCGTCGCGCTCGATCCACCAGCCACCGACTTGCGTCGAGAACATCCAGGCCAGATTCCACACCAGGTGGCGGACGCTGTTGGTAACCGCCTGCTGGTCGTCGGGCACTTGCTCCATCGCGAAAGCGCTGGAGATCGGCTGGTTCATCTGCATCAGCGCGCCGCGCAACCAGAAAGCGCCGACAGCCAGCGGCAGACTCTGCGCGAACGCCAGTGTCAGAAAGAACGGAATCGACGCCAGCTCGGTCGTGACGATGGCGGCCACCGCGCCCATGCGCCGCGCCATGGCCGGACCCAGCAGAAAGCCGAGCGTCGTGAACACCTGGCCCGCCGCAAACAGCGTGCCGATCTGCTGGGGATCCTGGCCAAACCGGTTACGGAAGTACAGGTTCATAAACGGGATGATAAAGCCCGCGCCGATGCCGATGAGCGCTGCCGGAAACACCAGCTTGCCGAGCAGACGCCAGTCGCGCGCCGCCAGTTGATCGCGCCACGTCTTGCGCGGACCAGGAGCCGGCGGACAGCGGATTGCCGCAAACACGGGTGCCGAGGCCGCCGCGACGATCGCAGCTGCGACTAGCCCCAGCTCCAGGCCGCGGCGTTCGCTGCCAAGCCAGTCGTGACCGGCGCGAGCCACGGCGCCGACTGCCACCGCGGCGACCAGCGTCGCTACGGTCTCAATGGCGTGCGCGAGGCCGAACAGGTCCGCGCGGTCTTCTGGCGCGGCGGTGCGCATGAAGAACGGCGCCGCGGCGACCCAGTGCACGGTGAACAGCGCGCCAGAAACCAGCGATACCGCGAACAAAAACGTGGTGTTGGGCCACAGAATGGGCGCCGCGAGACTGAGCGAGAAGCCAGTCGCGGAGATGGCGAGCACCTTGCCCGGCGCCACGCGATCGACCCACACCGCTGCCGGCACCGCCGTCGCCGTTGCGCCGACTGCCGCCACCGACAGCAAGGAGCCGATGGTCTGCTCGCCCAAGCCGATGGCCTTGTACCAAAGGTTGAGGTGCACCCACAGGGCGCCGTTGCCGATGCCCATCAGCGCGCCGCCGAGCAGGTAGAGCCGGGCGTCGCGCGACAGGCCGGTCACGCGCAAATACCAATTGCGCAGGCCCGACCGTGGGGCGGTCGGTGAGTTCGATTCGGTGTTCATGGTGGGAGTGGGCCCGGCTGGCGGCGCGCGGGCGCGACAACATAGGCATTCTCGGCGGTGCGTCAAGCGCGGCTGGCTTGGCTGGGCGGGAGTTGGCGCGGTTCCGCCGAACCGTCTTGGGTGGTAACCTGCGGCAACGAGGCCGCCGCCATGCCGCATTTGACCCTGCAATCCCTGAGTGTGTCGCCGCTGGGCGTGCCGTTGGCGGTGCCCTTTGTCATCGCGACGGGCAGAGTCGACGTGACGCCCAACGCGTTGGTGCAAATAGAGGTCGTGGACGCGGACACCGCACAGGTGTGGCATGGCCTCGGCGAGGCCGCAACGCTGCCGCCGGTGACAGACGAGACGCTGGACGACGTGCTGCGCGCGTTGGGCCGCCTAGCGAAGGCGCTGCCACTCGACCTGGGCGATGTAGCCGACCCGGATGAGGCGCTGGCCGCGCTGGTGCAGCGCGCGTGGGTGCCGTGGCTCGGTCCGGTGGCGCGCATGGGGCTGGACATGGCGCTGCATGACGTCTGGGGACGGCGCGCAGGGCTGCCGGTGTTCCAGGTGCTCGATTCCACGGCGCACCCCGTCACGCTGAACAGTGATATTACGTTGGCGATCGGCGAACCGGCGGCGATGGGGCGTTTGGCTGCGGGTTGGGCGGAACGTGGCTTCGACACGTTCAAAGTCAAGGTGGGACGCGACCTCGACGCCGATGTGGCGGCCCTGCTGGCGATCCAGGGCGCAGTACCCACGGCGCAGCTGCGCATCGACGCCAACGCGGGCTACTCACAGCGGCAGGCCCTGGCGCTGTGCGCGGCAGTAGAGCAGCACGGGCTGAACGTCGAGTGCTTTGAGCAGCCGTGTGGCGCGGACGACCTGGATGGCTTGCGCGCGGTCAAGCAAGCGACACCCTTCGACGTAATCGCCGACGAGTCGTGCCAGGGGTTCGAAGACGTCCGACGGTTGATCGCGGCAGAGGCGGTGGATGGCATCAATCTTAAGCTCGCCAAGACCGGTGGGCTGACGCATGCCCTTGCGGCAGGGCGGCTGGCGCGGCGCCATGGTCTGTCGCTGATGGTCGGGTCGATGGTTGAAACGCGGTTGGGTGTGACGGCTGCAGCGCATCTCGCGGTGGCGCTGGGCGGGGTCGAGTTCGCGGATCTGGATACCGCCTGGCTGTTGACGCAAGAGCCGTGGACGGGCGGGTACCTGGCGCAGGGGGCGCACTACACCGTGCCAATGGCCGCAGGGCTTGGCCTGGCGCTGCAGGGTGACTCGCAACGCGCAACGGCGGGGTGAAGGCCAACGCTGCCATCGGCTGCGGCGACGCCGAATCAGTCGCAACCAGCGGCTATACAGGATCGCGATGAACCGAGGTCATCTGCGATCGCTGTTCTTGCTTGCTCAGTGGGTCGCAAACTCGCGGCTTTGCAAGCCGACTCGTCGCTCCTTCCTTGCGGCAGGTTTGATCTCACCTCAAGGCGATTCTGTATAGATCGCTGTTCCTTCGGGCGAAAGTGGCAGTCAGCGCCCCCAAACTGCTTGCGCAAAGTCGAACCCAGCGGAGTCGGTTCCACCGCCAGCCTCGGGCAGCCAGGCGCCGAACTGCTCAATACGCGGGTCATCGTCGGTCACAATGGGTCCCGGGCCCAACAGGCGGGACAGCGCCGCGCCGGCCCGCGTCGGCAGCTTGCGCGGGTCGCGCACCCCAATCTCAGCCAGTTGGTCGGCAACGCCCGTGACACTGAGACGGCGCGCGACTTCCGCGTCGTCGGCGCCGGGCCCATTGGTGGCGAGCAGCGCGCCTTCGACGTCGAGGATGCGCACCAGGCGCGCGTCCGCAAACGCCGCCTGAAAAGTGCGCGCCAGCATCCGCAGTTCGGCATCGGTCATGCCGTGCAGCGGCAACCACTGCACCAGCGCGCCACCGGGCTTAAGCGCCCGCCGGGCCTGTTGGTAGAAGTCCAGGCTGTACAGGCCTGACACTCCGGCGACGCGCGGCGGCGGCGGCTCCAGGGCAATGACGTCGTAGGTCGCGGCCGGCGCTCTCGCGACAAAAACCCGACCGTCTTGGACATGCACAGTCCCGCGCGCGTTGCCCGCTACGTCGTCGTTGACGTGGCTGAACAGGCGCAGAGAACGGTCCACGACCGGGCTGATGTCGACAAAGTCGGCTTGGCGAACACCCGGGTGGCGCAGCACGGCCGCCGCAGTCATGCCCGTGCCAAGGCAAATCACCAGCGCCCTGTCCTGGCCCTTGGCGACCAACGCCGGCAAGTGCCCGAGCAGCCGCATGTAGCGGCGCGCGCCCGGCGAATCGCCAGCGTAGGCGATACCGTTGCTGACGATCTGGCGCACCGGCTTGGTCGTGCCCATCTGCACGACTGCGGTGGTGTCCTGCACGCCCTCATCGACGAACAGCACCTTGTGGCCGCGCACAAGACGGCCGAGCGGCGCCTTGGCGTCTGGCAGGGTTGCCGCGGTGACAGCCAACCAGGCGAGCACGATGCCGAGGTGCAGAGACGGCGGCAGCAGGGTGCGCGCCGCGACAAACGCCACGGCAGCATGGACCAGGGCGAGCACGGCCAAACCGCGGACCACCCCGAATAGCGGAAGCAACGCAAAGCGCGCGGCCAGGGAGCCCAGCACGGCCCCCACGCTGCTGGCGCCCGCCAGCCAGGCCGTTGCCCGCGCAGGCGCCATGTTGCGCGCGCCTTCGACCAAAAGCGGCAACGCAAAGCCGAGCAGCAGCGTCGGCGGCAGCAGCGCCAGTGCCGTGCGCGAAAACCCGGTGCCCAACATCGCCAACCACGCGGAGTGGCCGCCGAGCTGGCGAATTCCGACGTAGCCCTGCACCGCGGACTCCGCCATTTGCAGGACCGCAGGCGACCAGCCGACCGCGAGACTCGCCGCAAGTTGGGTTGCCGCCAGCCATCGCAGCGGACTGGCACCACGCGCCAGCAGCCGCGCTGCCGCGGCAGCGCCCAGGGCCAAGCCGAGCAGAAACACCGCGAGGATGACGGTAAAGGCGTAAGTCGAAGCGTTGAACTGGGCCGTCAGCGCGCGTGTCCACAGCACTTCTTCGCCCAGACTCGCAAAGCCGGTCAACCCAGCGGCAAGCAGCCAACCCGCGCCAGGTCGGCCCGCCTGCGCCGGTTTTGCGTCAACCGTGCTTGGCGCGGAATGTCGGTACGACAGCGCCCATGCGATTAGACCCACCGCGGCGCCCAGAATCGCCAATGCGAATCCAGTGCCAGAGACGCCGAGCGCGCCGATGCCGAACAGGCCGGTCACAAGCACGCCGGCGACGGCACCGAAGGTATTGAGGGCGTACAGGCGCCCCATGCCCGCGCTACCCACTCCGCCGACGCCGGCGACAAGCAACGGCAGCGTGGCGCCAGCCAGCACCGTGCACGGCAGAATCAGCGCAGCGCTGGCCAGGTAGGCAAAGGGCACCGACGTGTCGGCCGGCATGTGGCCGAGCAACGCCACCGCACCTGCGCCCCAGCTGGCGACAGCGACCTCGCACCAACCGTAGGCGCGCACCGGTCGCGCGGTGCTGGCCGCCCAGCGGCCGCCGATGCCATAGCCCAGGGCCATGCCGCCCATGAAAAGCGCCACGACCCAGGCGACAGCTGTGGTGGTGCCGCCCAGGAGCACCGCAAGCTGCCGAGCCCAGACCAGCTCAAGGCCCAGTGCGACAGCGCCCGACGCGAAAAACAGCGCGCCAACGCCCCCCGTGTTCGTTCGGGGCTTGGGGAGGGGCTCGCTCAGCATCGCGGGCGAGCATAGGGCGAACTTCCTGGCTGGGCAAATGCGCTACGCCGCAAATCGGGACCAACGACCCGCGGCAGTTCAAAACCAGGAGGTCATGGCCACCGTTGCCGTCGATTGCGAACGGCGATCCGCGACATACGCAGTCTTCCAGCCGTCGCCCAGCGTCTCGCGACCGAAGTAGAGCGGCGCTCCGGCGCGGTCATGGCGCCCCTCGAGCTTGAAGGACACGCGGTGGTGCGGCCTGAAATCCAGGGTCGCCGTCGCTGACGCCACCGAGGGCACCGGGCCGGCTCCATTGGCAAAGAACATGGCTGAAGCGCCGGACGGCGCTGACTCGCGCAGGCCGTCGGCTCGCGCGGCGACGTACAGCGTGTCGGCGACCTGATAGCGCGCGTAGACGGCAGCGGCTTGCCAGTGGTGCAGGCCGAGCGCATGTTGCTCCCAGCCGGCGTCCAGGTGCGCAAGCAGGCTCAGACGCGGCGTCGCCGACCAGGTCAGATGCGCGTCAAAGACATGGCGCCACGCTTGCCCTTCCAGACTGTCCGCGGCGCGCTCGTTACAGCCAAAGTAGAGCAAACTCAGGCCGCCACTGCCCTGGCGGGCCCAGGTCAGCTGTGCGCTCAGCGCCTTGCCGACGTCTTTGTCGACCGCTGAGTTCCAGCCGTTGTAGGCAGCGACCGTTGCCGTCCACTCGCTGCCCAGCGGCAGATTGGCGCGCGCCCCGGTGTGGTAGAAGGGCAGGCCGAAAAAGGCATTCGACCGCGAGAGGTTCCAGTTGTCGCGCACCGCCATGCCTTCAGGCCCGAGAGGCGACAGGAACAGGCCTGCTTGCACCTGCAAGTCGCGAAGACTTGCCGCCCGATAACCGACGTTGGCCTGCTGAATCCAGCGCCACAGCTGGGCATCGCTGCCGTTGGCGTAGGCGGCGCCGGGCAGTGCCGGTTCGCTAGCGTAGTAGGTCGCGCTGGTGGCGCCCGCTTGCAAGGTAATGCGACCGCTCAGGCCTTGATCGAGCCACTGCGCGTCGAAAGCGACTTCGGACAGCGTCAAATTGGCGTGGCGATTGTCAAAGCCGCGGGCGTGGGTGATGCCGTTCACCGGGCGGTTGAAGTTCCACTGTCCATAAGCCGTGGCCCAGCCGCCGAGCACGAAAGTTGCGGGCGCGGTCTCGACCTCGCCGGTTAGTTCTGCGGCGCTCGACCCACCGTGTGGGGCGGGCTTTGCCCCTGTGGGCGTGACTGGATCCGGCGCGTCAAGCGCGCGGCTGGGTTGCGCCATCAGCAACAGGCCAAGGACCGGCGAAATCAGTGCGCGGCACATCGCAAAGGCCTTGCCGAACGGTGTCGGCGCAGCCGTAGCCTACCACGAATTGGCTCGTGGCGGTTCTCTGGGGATAAGCGAAGGCCGTCGCTGGCCAGTGGCTTGCGGGCCGCCCAGTTTCGACGGCCGCTGGCCCAGACTGCCCAACCATGGCAGCATCGGCGCCCGCTTCGGAGGCCGCCGGCACCCGTGACTGAACCGCTCGCCCGCCTCGTCATCTGGCACCGCATCGCCTGGCCCTCGCCAGAGGCGCTGGTCCTACTGTGGGCGTTGGCTGCGGCGACTCTGTACCCGCCATGGGGCCGCTATGAGCGGTTTGCCCTGGCTGCGTCTGTGCTGGCTTTCTCGTTGTACCTATGCGGGGCGCGGTTGGACCGCGTTTGGGCGCGCATGGGGCCGGACCAGACCGCGCGCGTCACACGCCTGGCATTGACGGTCGGTGCGCTGCTCGCCCTGTTCGGTGCCTGGGAGCCGCGGTTCTTGTACGTCAAGAAGTTTCGCACCTCTTGGGTGTGCCTGGGCATGCAAGCGGCTGCCGGTGTGGCGCTGCTGGGCGCGGTCGTATCGCACGTGCGCGGTTGGCGGTGGACTTCGCGCCTTACCGTCGCCGCGTGCGCGACCTTGGGGTTGTCGTCGTTGCTGGTGCCAATGATGTCGCCAATCCCATTTATCGACTCGTGGACGCTACAGCACGAAGCCGCCGACTTCATGCTGGCGGGCGACAATCCCTACACCCAGCATTACACCCAAATCTATCCGCCAGACCGCTACGGCTACACCTCGCATTTTGGCTACCTGCCGCTGGTCGGGCTGTGGAACCTGCCGTGGCGTGCGCTTTTTGGCGACGTGCGCTTCGGCTACGCGCTGGCGGACCTGGGTTCGGCCAGCCTGCTGTGGGCAATCGCCCGCGGCCAGCGCCCGGATTACGCTCGCCACTTGCTCGGCCTCGCCATTGCCGCCGCGTTTCTCGCCAACCCGATGCGCGCACTGGTGGTGGAGAACTGCTGGAGCGAGCCCCTGCTGTACTTTAGCGTCTGCGCTGCGGTGTGGTCGAGCACCCGTGGCGCGCACCGCGACTGGCTTGCCCAAGGCCTGATGCTGGCTAGCAAGCAGACCAACGTGCTGCTGGCGCCGCTGCTTCTGGCCAGCCGGCGGCCCATGCGGCAGGTAGCGATGGCAGGAGCCGTAACGGCGGCGACGGTGCTGCCTTGGTTGCTCGCCGACCCGTCGGCGTTCGTTCGCTCGACCGTCCTCGCGTTTGGCCCGATGCCGCCGCGACCAGACGCGTTTTCGCTGTGGGCGGTCGGCTACAACGAGTTTGCGGTGCAGTTGCCTGGCGTGTTCACGCTGGTGCCGGTAGGCGCGGCGGGCGTGCTGTCGCTGGTTTGGGCCCGCCAAGGCCGGTCGGACCGGACGCTTGCGGCCTGCGCGCTAGCCGTGTGGACGCTGTGTCTGTTCGCGCGGCAATCGTTCGCCAACTACCACTACTTCGCGCATTCGCTGCTGGTCTTGGTGCTCGCTGTGCGCGTCGGCCAACGGCGAGACGACGAGGCGTGAGTTCAAGCGACGCGGTCGCGGACGGTCCTCGCCGCCAGGATCGCCATGCCAAGGTAGACGGCGAGCGTCGACAGGCAGATCTGTTCGATGACCGGCGGCGCGGGTCCAAAGTAGGTGGCGGCGTTGACGACCAACCCCACGCCAAGGACTGCCTTGGCCACCGCATCGACTCGGCCGCGGCGCCAAACCCACCAACTGCCGGCGAAAATCGCCATTTCCAGGGCGAATGAGGCCCAGCGGTCGTGCCACAGTCCCAGCCCTACCCGGACGCCGTCGCCCGCGAGCAACGGCAGGTCCGCGGCGTGCATCGGCAAGTCGAGCCACCAATGCGAAGCTACCGCCAGCGCGATGCCCGGCCACGCGGCCGCCTTGTCGGGGTTGCGATTGCGGTGGGCGGCCCACCAGGCCACCGCTAGCCCGCTGGCCCAGAGCACGCTGGCGACCAAGCTGTGGCTCCACGGCATCCAGTCCAGTGCAAGGTCGTTGCTGGCGGTGATACCCTTCTGCACGTGCGCCCGCTCGACGCCGAGCAGGACCAACGCGTCCCAGGCGAAGTCGACCGCCTGAACGGCCACAAACAGCGCCCACAGCGGCAGTGCCGGCCAGCGGCGGGCAACGATGAAGGCGGGGCCGTAGTGGCCGATGAGCATGGTTGGCCGTAGCCGCCTCCGGGCGGATCAGGCGGCCAGGGTGGCAGAGCTGCGAGGTGCGTGCAAGCAGACGTCAATTCACGGTAATCGCGTAGCTCCACACGTTGTTGCCCTCGCTGGCTTCGACATGCGTCTCGGTGGCGTCGATCTTGAACACCAGAAAGTAGCTGCCCGACGCCGTAGTCGCCGGTATCGTGAACCCGACCGGCGTGTCCGCGCCGCCCAACTGGCTGATGGTAGCGCCCTGCCCCGGTGGCAGCGCGGGCAGGGGCACTGAGCTCCACAACACCACGTCGTCCGGGCTGAACAGGTTGTCCTTAGCTCAGCACCAGGCGCGCGTATGTGGCGGGCGCAGTGCCGCCCTTGCTGCCGGCTGAGCCAAAGTTTTTGACGTTGGTCTTTTTGACCTGTGCCGAAGTGCCCTTGGCGATGGTGTTCGGGCTGGGCCCCACCGGGCCGGACGCCTCGAGCCAGCCAAAATCGACGGCCGACAGCGTCACGCCAAAGCAAGTCTGGTTGTTGGTCAGCAGCTTCTCCACCACCGCGCCATCTTCGTTGAAGGCCATGCACATCGTCAGCGCCATCGGCTGCGGCGCGCCGCCGACGGGCGTCCCCATCTTGACCGTGCCGTCCGGCAACCCGGCGACGACGGCGTTGGGCATGGCGAACGGCAGTGCTTGGGTTGCTGCCGGGGGAATGGCCGTGGCGATGGTTGCCTTGACCTCCCAAAGCTTGGTCGGGTTGCTCGACCCCGGCGCACCGGTGTGCAACCAGCAGCGTGCGCCGAAATTGGCGAACGGCGCCTCGCCCAAGTTGGCCAGGTTGGTCATCATGCACGCTGGCGTAACACCATACTGCCCTGCAGAGCTCCACACGCCGGCATTGGCAAAGCCGGGCGGCTGCGTCGGCGGATTCGCAGAAGGGCCGGCGACGGGGGCCAAGGCAATCTCCGGCACGGTTAGAACTTTGAGCGGCACGCACAGGCTGTTGTTGGCGGAGTTCAACTCTTTGAGCGAATTGCCGGTCTGCAGCAAGACGCACAGGTGGTTGGCGATGATGCTGCCCTTGTTGCCGGTCAGGTCCAAGTTGAAGGTCATGTCTTTGCTCGCGCCTGCGGCCAGCAAGCCGGTGTTGGGGGCGCCGCCCGTCACGCCCATGCTGAGGTCGCCGACGCCGATGAGGTTGTCGCCCGACAGCGAGGGCTTGACCAACGCCTCCAGACCGGCAACCGGCGGGCCGTTGCCGACGTTCTTGAAGGTGACCGTCACCGGATACGGCCCCCAGTTCCAGAACCAGGCGTCGATGGCGGGCTTGACGGCGACGACCTCGTAGTCGGGCATCAGCATCTCGATGGCCGCACACTTGACGTTGTTGGCCGGCGTCGGGTCGACACCAGTCAGCCAGGTCACCTGCACGCACACAAACTTGTGCTTGGCATCCTGGACGTTGGTCGCCAGCGAGGCACCGTAAGCGACTGTCTTGGTCGGCGTGGCGGCGGCAACCGAGATTGGTCCCGTCGTCGCGGTGTCAACGTGGAACTTGAGGTCGTCGCCACTCACCGCCTCATCTGCAGACAGGTAGGCATTCGCGGTCGCTGACGTCGGCTTTTTGCCGGCGTTCTTGTACGCGACCTCCCACTTGACCGTGCCACCCAGGCCGACCTTGGGCGTGGTGACCGTCACCGCCTCGACACTGTAGTCGGTCGGCCCCACGCACCCGGCAGCAGGCGCGTTGTTGCACTTGCCGTTGACACACGTGTCGGTGGTGCAGGTGTTGGCGTCGTCGCAGTTGACGGCGTTGTTGCACGTCTTGCAATTGGCGACCGGCGCGTGGATGCATAGGCCGTTTTCGTTGCAGGTATCGGCCGTACACGCATCGCCATCGTTGCAGGATTTGGGCTGGCCGGCCAGGCAGTTGCCGCTGCCCGGGTCGCAGGCGTCGCTGGTGCAGACATCGCCGTCGTCGCAGGCCTTTGTTGTGGGCTTGCAGGTGCCGCCTGAGCACAGTTCGGTGGTGCAGGCGTTGCCGTCGTCGCAGCTGCCGCTGTTGGGCGTGTTCTTGCAGCCGGTCTTGGCGTCGCAGCTGTCGTCGGTGCAGGCGTTGCCGTCGCCGCAGGGTGCGGCCGTCGAGAATTGGCAGCCGCTGATGCCCGCGCAGCTGTCAGTCGTGCAAGCGTTGCCGTCGTCGCAGAGTTTGTCGTCGGTTTTGCCGTCGCAGTCGTTGTCGACGCCGTCGCAGACTTCGACCGAAGGAGTCGTCGGCTTGCAGGTGGCGGCAGAGTCAGGAGCGGCATCCGGTCCAGGGCCAGAGTCTGGAACTGGGCCAGAGTCTGGAACTGGGCCAGAGTCGGGGGCGGAATCCACTGTCGGGGCGGAGTCGGACCCAGCGCCAGAGTCAGAGTCAGAGTCAGA
>SXRM01000325.1 GCA_005792545.1 Pseudomonadota bacterium
CGCCGGCCTGGTTTGCACAGCCAAGTACCACTTCGTCGATGGCGTCTGGCGCCACCCGGTTGCGCTCCGCCAGCTTGCGCAGCACATGCGCGGCCATGTCATCCGGGCGCAACGTGGCAAGGCTGCCCCCGAAGCGGCCCACCGGCGTCCGGCAGGCATCGACAGCGAAAACGGCGCGACCGTTCATGCATCACCCAAGAGCGGGGCGGCCTGCGTCACGCCTGCTGCGTCGCCTTCGTTGCCGATGGTGGGCGACAAGATCGCCGCCGCTCGCCGGATTTTGTGCATCGCGAAAGTGATGTCCGGCCAGCGTCCAGGTCCGTCGCGCAACGCTCTAGCGCATGCGAGGGCGCGCAGCGCAAAGTCGCGCTGACCGACGTTGGCCAGCAGCCAGGCGTTGAACTCCATGCGACTGGCCAGCGACAAGGCGCCAATCGCCTCGATCCACTGCGTCAAGCCTGCCAGGCACGCTGAGTTGAAAGTGGCGATGCGCTCAGCGTGTGTGTCGCCGGCTGCCCGCGGCAGGTGCTGGCGCACCCACCCGTCGTTGGGGGCGAAAAAGTCCGCGAACACCGCGCATTCAGTCAGCGCGTTGGAATCCGTGAGGAATTCCTCGTAGCGCGCTTCATCGTCCGGGTCAAGATCGAAGCCCACTTCGGCCACCGGATCCACCGGTGCCACCCAAAGCCGTGCCTCCGCCACGTCGCCGTCGCACAGGCCTGCCTTGGCGTCGAGCAGGTCGATGGCATAGCGCACGCGGCCAGCCGCCAGTTCTGCGGGCACTTCATAGATTTCTGGCATCGTCGTGCGCAGCCGCCCCACCAGCTCTTTTTGCTGGGTGCGGCTGAGCCCGTTCAGCACATACACGCTGCCCAGGCCGCGGTGATCGTCAAACACCGCCATCATGCTGCGCGGACCATCGCCCGGCCTCCAACCGCCCAGCACCGCGACCTGTGAACCGTCTGGGCCTACCGGGCCCAGGTAGCTCGGCAACGGCTCCGGGCGTGCCGACAGCGTCAGTGGCTGCCGCGCTGGAGCGCGCTCGGGTACGGCTATGCCGCGCTGCTTGAGCTTGAACAGCACCTTCTTGGCGTGTTTGGCGACACCCTTGTCGGCGGCGTGCTCTGCCAACTGGGCGACGAGTTCGACCTTTCCTGTCGCCTCGGCTTCGAGCAATAGCGCCATTTCCAGGTCGCTGCCGAGCGCAATGCGGGTGCTGCCGAGCGGCAGCGCACCGTCGCGCACAAGCAGGGCGCGGGCGACTTCTTGGGCTCGGCCCGCCGGTGCTTGACCGCTCGACAGCCACAGGCGCGCCTGAGCGACGGCCTGAGATTCAGAATTGGACATGGGGCCTCACGCACCGCCTGTGGCAGTCACGGCGGTTTGGGGTGTAGGGGTCGCCGTCGGCACGGCCAGCGCGGCAGTGAGGGCGGCTTCGGTCGCTTCCAGTTCTTGGCGGACCGCGGCAATGGCGACTTGCAGAAGTCGCGGATCGCCAAGTAGATTGCAGACTTCGCGTAAACGGACCAGCACGGTCGCCCGGCCGATGGCGGCCATCGATTCAAACAGCGGCGGCGATGCCGGCCGGCCGCAGACTGCGACGCGCACCGCCATCATACCGTCGCCGACTGCAGCGGGCGTGGTCGCGATGGCACCGCGGATGGCCTCTTCGATGGCTGGCGCCGTCCACTCGATCAGCGGCTCCAACCCAGCGATAAGAGTCTCGAAAAACCCACGCGATGCCGCCGGCGATAGTCGTACGGCTGTCTTCTTTTTGGCGGCGCAGCCGACCAGCAGGAAGCGCGCGTTGCAGCCGTAGTCCAGGCTGCCGCGATAGAACGGGCCGGCGTGGTGCATGTACTCGCCCAATTCAGGGACGCGTTCCTGCACCAGTGCCGCGATTTCGGCAGCGCGCTCGTCCTGGCCGTACCACTGCGCCGCGCGCTCTGCCAACTGTGCCGGTGTCAGGGCGCGAATATATAATCCATTGATCCAGCGCAACTTTTCGAGGTCGAAAACCGGCCCACCGAGCGAAATGCGGGTCATGTCCAAGTCGGCAGCAAACTCGTCGTAGCTGAACTTCTCGAGGTCGGCGCCTGCCTCGTCCTTGCGCGAATAGCCCATCAGCGCCAGGAAGTTGAGCATCGCCTCCGGCAGGATGCCGCTGCGCTCGTAGTACTGCAGACTGGTCGGGTTCTTGCGCTTGCTGATTTTGCTCTTGTCGGCATTGCGCAGCAGTGGCATATGAACGAACACCGGCGGTTGCCAGCCAAACGCCTCGTAGAGCGCCAGGTGCTTGGGCGTCGAGTTGAGCCATTCCTCAGCTCGAATGACGTGGGTGACGCCCATCAGGTGGTCGTCCACCACGTTGGCCAGGTGGTAAGTCGGCAGCCCGTCCGATTTGAGCAATACCTGATCGTCTATCTGGCGGTTGTCGTAGACGACCTGCCCGCGCAACGCATCCGGCACCACAGTGTCGCCGTCCTGGCGCATGCGCAAGCGCAAGACGAACGACTCACCCTGGCTCGCGCGGCTGTCCGAATCTGCGCGGTCCAGGTCCCGGCAAAATCCGTCGTAGCGCGCCGTCTCCTTGCGCGATCGTTGCTCTGCACGAACCGCGTCCAGGCGCCCGGCGGTGCAAAAGCAGCGGTATGCTGTGCCGTTGCTCAGCAGCTGCTGGCAGTGCGCCTGGTAGATGGCGCTGCGTTCGCTCTGACGATAGGGGCCGCATGGACCGCCGACATCGGGCCCTTCGTCCCAGCGCAGGCCCACCCAGTGCAGGCTGCGGTAGATGGCCTCTTCACTCGCCCGGGTCGACCGTTTCTGGTCGGTATCTTCAATGCGCAGGATGAACTGCCCACCATGGTGGCGCGCAAACGCGGCATTGAACAGCCCGATGTAGGCCGTGCCCACATGCGGATCGCCGGTCGGACTCGGCGCAATGCGCACGCGTACGGGGGTCACCGGAACCGGGATCGCCATTGCCGCCTCAATCGCACTGGGCGCGAACACCGCCCGCCGCCGATCGCGCCTGCTTGGCGCAACCCTTGACGACAACCGCCCGTAAGTTCAACAACAACTCGGCAAAAGCCACTGCCGCGCCGCCCGCCTTTCGCCGATGCCATGGCCAGGCGGGGGCGGAAGCGTGCCGCTGCGGGCTTTCGCGGTCAAGGTGCCAGACCCGGTCGTCAGGCAAGGCCGTGACAATGTGCGATCCGTTGTCCGGCGCTGCCCGAGCCCATCGGCGATCCGGTCACGCCACCCGCTGCAACTGGGCAATTTTGCGTACTGCGCGCTGCACCGACTCGTCGGAGTCGATTCCCGAGACCGCCGAGAGCTCGACCCATTGGGCTTGCACGGCATCGTCCGCTGGTTGGACCAGCAGGTCCGCAGCCTCAAAAAGGAACCGCACATCGTAATGCCGGTGGCCGGGATCGCTCTTGCGCGCCGGAATCTCGTGGACATCGACGTCGAGCGGCGCGGCCAACAGCTTGAGCGCGCGCAGGCCGGTCTCTTCTTGCACCTCGCGGCGGGCGGCTGCAAGCAGATTGGGGTCGTCGGGTTCGATATGCCCGCCTGGCTGCAGCCAACGGCGCAGCTTGGCATGAAGGATCAGCAGCACCCGCGACCGCGATGCGTCGACGACGAACGCGCTGGCCGTCAGGTGGCCAGGCGCGAACTGGCTACGGCTGAACGGCTCTGCGGTTGTCCGCACCAGGTCAGTAATCGCGGCTAGGTGCGCCCGTTCCAGCTGGTCGGCGGGTGCAAACGAGTCCAGCAGCGCTAGAGCGGCGCCGCAGCGGGGGTCGGTGTTGGGCATGTGCGGGTCAAAGCACGCGGGCCAGGCAGACGGCCGATTCGGGGCCAATCGTCGCCGTGCGTGGGCCAAAAAACAATCCGGCGGCCGAGCTTGCGCTGCGGCCGCCGAAGTGTTTGTGCGCGAGGGTAGAGGGGACGGGAGGTGCGCGCGCTGCGCCAAAGGGTGCTCGAAGTTCGAGGCTATGTCGTCGTCCACTCCCTGACGATGGACAATCGACTTGACCTTTGCTGCGCGTCGGACCTGAAAGACGCCGGTTTGGGGCCGACGGTGGGAAAGGAGGTGTGGAAAGGAGTCAGGAACAGAACAGGGATTCCGCTCGCTCTGGCCACCGAGCACTGCAAGGAGCGTGCCAACTGAGGTGCTCGGCTGTATGTGCCTGAAAACAGAGCGTCTACGCAAGCGGATCGACGCGACGGCTGCCAAAGCACTGCGCCGACGCCACACGAAACTCCCACAGTGTTTCAAAATGAGAATCGCCAGGGCGCCATCCACGCCGTGTGACTCATCTCAAATTGAGAATGCGTGCAGTAGAGCCCGGAAACGGTTTGATAATTCTCGCAATTCGGTTGGCACGCCAAGTTAGACGGCCGAAGCCGATGCGGCCTGACCCTCCGCCCGCAGTGCTGCGTGGGCCGCCGCTAGCCGCGCCACGGGCACGCGCAACGGTGAACACGACACATAGTCGAGGCCCAAGTTGGCGCAAAACGCGATCGACGACGGCTCGCCGCCATGCTCGCCACAGATGCCGAGCTTGATGCCGGGCCGACCGCGGCGGCCACTTTCACACGCCATCGCCACCAACTGACCGACGCCGGCCTGGTCCAGGGCGACAAACGGATTGGCAGTCAGCACCTTGGCGCTCAGGTAGTGCGCCAGAAAGCCGACCTCGGCGTCGTCACGGCTGTAGCCCCAGGTGGTCTGCGTCAAGTCGTTGGTCCCGAACGAGAAGAACTCTGCCGGTCCTGCAAGCGCCTCGGCGACCAACGCCGCGCGGGGGACCTCGATCATGGTGCCAACGAGGTAGGGCACGCGCACGCCGACGTCCTGGGCCGTCTGATCGACCATCTCGCGCATGATCTGCAATTCGGCCACGTCGCCCACCAGCGGGATCATGACCTCGGGCCGGACCACCACGCCGCGGTCCGCCGCCGCTTGCGCCGCCTCGAAAATCGCCTCGACCTGCATGCGGTAGATCTCCGGGAACACGATGCCCAAGCGCACGCCGCGAAAGCCAAGCATGGGATTGACTTCGTGCAGCTGCGCCTTCTTGCGGCGGAAGCGCGTGGCCGTCGCCGGGTCGTGCGATTCGAGCGTGGCCAACTGGTCGTCGGTCGGCAAGAACTCGTGCAGCGGCGGGTCGAGCAGGCGGATCGTCACCGGCAGGCCGTCCATGGCCTCAAAGATGCCGACGAAGTCGTCGCGCTGCATTGGCTTGAGTTCGGCCAGGGCTTCGACGCGCTCTTGCAGTGACTCGGCGACGATCATGCGCTGGACCGCGGCCATCCGTTCGGGATGGTGGCCACCCTGGCCAAACATGTGCTCGGTGCGGCACA
>SXRM01000326.1 GCA_005792545.1 Pseudomonadota bacterium
CTGCGCGAGGGCCTGGACATCCCCGAGGTGTCACGGGTCGCTATTTTGGATGCCGACAACGAGGGCTTCTTGCGCTCCAAGCGGTCGTTGGTGCAGACCATCGGCCGAGCGGCGCGCAACATCAACGGCCGGGTGATCTTGTATGCCGATGTTGTGACAGAGTCGATGCGTGCGGCGATCGACGAGACGGACCGCCGGCGCGCCAAACAGCACGCGCACAACGTGGAGCACGGCATCACGCCGCGATCGGTGCACAAGCCGCTGGACCGCATCGAAGTCGTCGCGGGCCAGATCCGGGTCCACGACGTCACCGCTTCAGCTGGCGATCTGCGCAAGCTGGAGAAGGAACTGGCCGACCTCAAGAAGCAGATGAAAACGGCGGCCGCGGGCTTGGAATTCGAAGAGGCGGCGCGACTGCGCGATCAAGTGCGGGCGATCGAGCAAGTGCTGCTGGCGGTGAGTTGACGCGCGCTACGTCCGCGGACCAAAAATCGCCGTACCAACGCGGACATGGGTCGCGCCTTCCGCTACGGCGACCTCAAAGTCGTGGCTCATGCCCATCGACAGCCACCACTGGCCCGCCGACGGCAGGTTGGGGGTGCCGGCATAGGTCACCTGCAGTCGGTCGCGCAGGCCACGCAGCCGCGCAAACCACGGGCGCACGGCGACGGCGTCCAAATCGAAGGGTGGCAGCAGCATCAGCCCGCGCAGTCGCAAGCCGGGCGATCGCGCGAGTACTTCGACAAACAGTTCCGCGTCGTTTTCGCCGCAGCCGCGCTTGCTGGCCTCCTCGGCCAGGTTGACCTGCAGCAGCACGTCCTGACTGACTTTGGCTTGCCAGGCAAACCGCGCCATCTCGTCCAAGCCCTGCATGTCGTCCAGACCGTGCAACAGCGCGACCTTGCCGAGCACCAGCTTGACCTTGTTGCGCTGCAGATGCCCGAGCACGTGCCAGCGCAGGTCGGGCAGGTCGGCCAGTTCAGCCGCCTTTTGCTGCCACTCCTGCACGTAGTTTTCGCCGAAGTCGCGCTGGCCGGCCGCGTAGGCCGCGCGGATCGCCGCAGCCGGCTGGGTCTTTGAAACGGCAACCAGCGTGATCGACTGCGAATTGCCGCCAGCCGCGCGAGCAGCCGCAGCGATGCGCTCGTGGACGCGGGCCAGGTTGGCGGCGATAGCGCCCGGGTCGATCACGGCGTCAACCTTCCCACGGAAGCACATCGCGCGCGCCCATCGCTTCCATCATCTCGACGACCTGACACAGCGGTAGGCCCACGACGTTGGTGTAGCTACCGTGCAGTGCTTCGACGAGGTAACTGCCGACACCTTGAACGGCGTAGCCGCCGGCCTTGTCCATGGACTCGCCGGCAGACACGTAGGCGTCAACCTCGCCGCGGCTCAGTGGCTTGAAACGGACGACGGTGCGCACGGCCTCGATGCCCTCGCGACTGCGCCGCAAGTCGTACAGACAAAATGCGGTGATCACCAGATGTTCGCGACCGGACAAGCGACTGAGCATCTCGCGCGCTTCTTGCGCATCTTGCGGCTTGCCGAAGATCAGATCGTCGAGCACCACCACGGTGTCGGCGCCGAGCACCCAGCGCAAACCCTCGTCCGCGCGACTGTTTGGACCAGACGGGCCATGGGCAAACTGCCGGCGCGCCTCAGATTCGCTGGCGTACAGCGTCGCCTCGATGCGTCGCACGGCCGCCAAGACCTTGGCTCGTGCCAGCCTCTTGACGTAGTCCTCAGGCAGTTCGCCGGGCAACTGCGCCTCGTCGATATCGCTTGGCATCACACGCACGGAGAAGCCGAGCCGTTCGAGCAGTTCTTTTCGGCGCGGCGAACCCGACGCCAGGGCCAGCGGTGCGGTCATGCAATGCTCACAGGGCGCCCCGCGGCGGGGCGATCACGGGCTGACGTCGGGCTTCTTGTCGACTTTTTTGCCGCGGTTACGGCGGGCAGCCTTGGCTTCAGCGATGCGTTGGCGGCGAGCGGCGCGGGCCTGCTGCCAGCGCTGCAAGAGCGGATCCTCGCCCAGCACCAGTCGGCCGATGAAATTGCCAATGCGTGGCAGCAGCATGCCGAGCAAGCTGACGGCCGTCGCAAAGCCCGCCACGAACCAGTCTAGCGGACCCAGCGTCGTCAGCGCCTGCTGCCAGCCCATCTGCAACTACAAGCCCTTGATCTTGACGGCGTCTTTGGCCTTGTCGCCGATGCTACCGATGTCCTTGATCTTGTCGGCCGCGCCCTTGGCCTTGTCGCCAACGCCGAGTACGCGGTCTTTCATCTTGCCGGCTTCGCTGATCACGCGGTTGGGCGTGTCGAGCACTTTGTTGACCTTGCCAATGGCCTGTTCGGGCTGCTGCAGGGCCTTGTTTTGCTTCTGACGGGCCTTGGCCATGGCCTCGTCCGCGGTATCGGGGCCGAGGTTGACCGGCTTGCCCTTGTCGTCGATTTGGGTGCCCCAGCGGATGACCATGTCGTACTTGCCGACGCCATTGTCGATGGGTTCCAGCTTGGTGTTCTGATCGTTCAGTAGCTCGGCGATCACCGCCACCTGGGCCTTGGTGTAGGCCTTGAACTGGATGGTCGGCGACGGCTGCGGGTGCGACTCGTCGTCGCGCTTGTCCGGCTTCTTGTGGCCGAGCTTGTCGAACAGCTTCAAGATATTCTCAACACCAGGATCGCCGACATCGCCGACCGTGTTGATGACCTGTACGCGCATGTAGCCGGTCAGGCGCTTGAACTCGCTCTCTTCGCGGACGCCCTCGTAATCGCCATCGGTGCGGGCCTTGATCAGCAGTTCAGCGGCGTAGTCAGTGCCGAGGTCGCTCAGATACTGCAGGTGGGTCCAGCAGGCTTTCTTGTCGCCTTCGAGGTTGCACTCCCCGCAGCCCAGGTTGTAGAGAATCTTCTCGCTGCGACCGTCTTTTTCCAGGCCCTTGAGCAGGATGCCGACGCCGTCTTTCCACTTCTTTTTCTTCAAGAGCGCGACGCCGTCCTTGTAGAGCTTCTCTGCGGCCTTCTTGTCGGCGTCTTTGGCCTCGGGCGGGTCGTATTTTGCCCGTTCGGGCTGCGCCATGGCGCCTTTGTCGAGCGCGCGCGGCGCGCGGAACGGCAGGTTGATGCCTAGCCGCTGAAGTCCCAGGCGGGCGACCTTGGCGCTCTTGTCCGAGCCTTTGTCGTACAGCCAGCGCAGGCCTTTTTCGGCGTTGGTCTTGTCTGCTGCGGTCAGCGATTCCAGCACCGCTTCGGCCGCGAAGCCATCGGCGCAGGTAAACAGCTTGGTCTCGTCGGCCTTGTCGGGGGCCGCGAACGTCGCCATGCAGTCAACGGCAATCGCCTTCCAGGGTTGTCGATCGGCGCCGTGCGCCAGACCTGCCAAAAGCGTCGAGACCGACAGCGCCGCAGCGCCCGCACGGGCAGCCAACGGCAGAGCAAACCAATTCATGACCACCCTCTAACGGCCGCGGCATGCGGCCTGTGGGTTCAGATACGCACGGACCGCGCCTTCGATTGCAGGCCCCGGGCCGGACCCCGATACTACGCAGCCGCGCGTCTCAGGGCAACGCGCGGCCAGTGCGGGAATCGGCACCGAACGCACCTGGTTTGGCCGTGCCCACGCTTGCCGGATACCCGCAACCTTGCCGACCCTGCCGCCAGACCGACAACAGCGCGCCCCGGGGCCGTGGTCTGCCGTGCTGCCGTGGATGGCGAGCGCGGCGGTGGGGGCCGTGGTTGCCGTGGCAGTGTTGTGGCTCGGCCAGCGTGCGCCTCTGCCAGTGGCGAACTCGCCCAAGCCTGCAGAGCTCGGCGATGCGGTCGCGCAAGCAGATGCGCCGGCAGCCACGCCGCTGCCGAACCGGCCCACGCACTCGGACGCCGCGGTTGCGTTGGCCGAGTCACCGACTGCGGCCGACCGCGGACCAGCGACAACGGTGCTTTCTGTCGACGCGGAGCCCGACACGCTGCGGGTGTGGACCAACACCAATGTGCGCCTGCGCGTACAGTTGTCCACCGGCCAGCCGCCGTTTGACGACTACGTGTGGCACTTTGAGGATGGCAGCGATCCCGTCCGCGGTGCCGCGGTGCAGCACACGTTTGCGGAGTCGGTTCGCGATCGCCACGTGACCGTCGAGGCGCTGCGCGCTGGCCAGCCGCCAGTAGTGGTGTCGCGTACCCTGACCGTGGAGCGCATCGTCCAAGCGCCGCTAGATGGCGAGCTAACACAGGAGGCGCCACCGGATAAGGGCAAGGGGGTTCGCTTGCTGCTGGCGATGCAACTGCCAGCCAATGAAGCTGTGGCAGCGGTGGCCAGGGCTGCCGGTCAGTTCCATGCGAGCGTTGTGGTCGCAGCGGGTGACGACGTGGCGCTGTCGGCGCTTGCCGATGCGCTGACGCAGGCGGCGCCCAAAGCCGCGCTGTTCCGCCTGCGCGCTGATGGGAACACCCAGCCATACCTGGCGCGGGCGGCCGACCCTGCCAAAGCCTGGAACGAAGTGCAGGTTGGCGATCGCTCGACCGGCGTTTGGGCCTCGGCGGATCTCGCAATCGTGCCCATGGACACCCGTCCGGAGGTGCTGAGCGAAGCGGCGCTCGGGCAAGTTCGTGCAGGTCTGGCGGCCGCCGCGGCCTATCCCAACGTGATCGCGGTGACGACCCGGCCGCTGACACCACTGCGCGACGGCGAACTGGTGGCCGACCGCGCCTACCGCCTGTACGAGTACGCACTGCGCTACCAGGTAACGCTGGTCGCGTCGGTCGGCTCTGAAGTCTATTACGATGGCCGGTTCGGCGGCATCGGCGTGGTCTCGGTGGGCAGAACTGCGGGTGCGGGCTGCGTGCGCCTGATGGGCACGCAGGCGTGCCAGGCGGCGGCGGTGACCGTGGTCGAGGTGGCCGACAAGCGCCGCTGGCGGAGTTGGCACCTGCTCGGGCCCGATTTTGATCGTGCAGTCGCTGACAGTGAGCTGCCGCGCGAAGCGGGCAAGGTGCGGCGGTGACCTGCGGCGGCGCGCCAGCGCAGGGCAGTTGGTCGGTCTACGTCCACTTTCCTTGGTGCCTCAAGCGCTGCGCGTACTGTGACTTTGCGACCTCCGTCGCCGAGCAGATCCCGCGCGCGCAGTACACCCGCGCCGTCCTGACAGAGCTGGCCCTGCGCACGGCACCGTTGCATGCCGCGCCCATTGCCACCGTGTTTTTTGGCGGTGGCACGCCGTCGTTGTGGGGACCCGCACACGTTGCGTCGGTGCTCGAGTGGCTGCAGCGCTGGGCCGGGTTCCGCGACGACGCCGAGATTACGCTTGAAGCCAATCCTGGTGCAGCGGAGGCGGGCGAGTTGCGCGACTACGCCGCTGCCGGCATCAACCGGGTGTCGTTGGGCGTGCAGTCCCTGCATGCGCGGCACTTGCGCTGGCTGGATCGCGTCCATGACGTCGATGCCGCGTACGCGGCGGTGGATAGCATGGTGGCGTTGCTCGGCTCGGGCGCCTTGCGGTCGGCGAGCGCCGACGTCATCTTCGGCATTCCCGGCCAGACGCTGCCCGACTTGCGCGCAGACGTGACCGCGCTGCTCGATCGCGGCCTTCCGCACCTGTCCGCTTATGCGCTGACGGTTGAGGACCACACGCCTCTGCACACGCGCATCGCGCGCGGCCAGGTCAAGGCGCCGTCAGAGACCGCCACCGTGCGACACTTGATGGCCTTGCCGCCACTGGTGCGCAGTCACGGCTTGCGGCGTTACGAAGTCAGCAATTTCGCCAAACTCGGTCACCAAAGTCGCCACAACCAGGCCTACTGGAGCGGCGACCACTACCTCGCCGTCGGCGTTGGGGCACACGGCTTCGTGCCAACGCCCGGCCAGGTCGGCGTGCGCTACGCCAACCTGCGGCACAGCGGACAGTACCTGGCCAGGCTTGCGGCCGGTGCTCTGGCGACTGACTTCGAAGAAATCATTGATGGCGCCATGCACACGACGGAGCGCATCATGACCGGCTTGCGCACGACCGCGGGCGTCGATCTTGCGGCGCTGGAGCGCGTGGCAGGTGCTGGTAGTGCCGACTGCCTGGTCGCGCGGGCAAAGGCATCAGGATTGCTGGGCCGCGATGTCGAAGTCGCAGATGGCCGACTGCGCCTGCGCGACGGCGCTTGGCCACGCTTGGACGGCGTGGTGCGTGCCCTCGCCTAATCAGGGCGGAAGCTACAGGCCAGGAATCGCGATGACTTTGAGAAAGTGCAGCGCGCCGACCAGGGCGACGACCACAACGGCCACCGCTACCGCGATGACCAACCCCTTGCCGCCGCCTTTGTCGGACTGCGCTGCGACGGCGGCTGGCTGACGCTTAGAGGGGCCACTGGCCGGGCCCAAGCCCGCCTTGGCGACCGCCTGACTGGACGGTTTGCCGCTGGGACCCAAGCCGTCGGCCTTGTCTTTGCCGCCGGCAGCCTTGCCCTTGTCGTCGGATTTGGCGCCGAGACTCAAGTCGGGAGCATTGGCGCGGGTCAGGGTCGGCCGGTTGCGGGCCGCGGCCGCGCTGGCAATCGCAATCTGCGGCAGGGCCTGTGGCGTGTGGCCGCTGGCGCCCGGCTCCGGCGCATCGGCCAGTGCCTTGCTGGCGGGCACGCCGGTCTTGTACAGCAGGTGAAAGGAGTCGAAATCCTTCCAAGTCACGCCATCGACCGAGACCTGCATCTGCTGGCCGCCTTTGCTGCTGGCGCGGCCGATGAGCGCGTCAAGCCCATGAAAGTTGTACGTCAGGCCCATCGCCTTGAGCTTCCAGTCGCCGCCGATAAACGCGGCTTCGGCGTCCTGCTCAAGGGGCGAGTCGGCGGCATCGGCGGCTTGCGCCAACGCGGCGTCGAGTTCGGGCGTGTCGCTTGGGGCGAGCGATGTGGTAGCTGGCTGTTCTTTGGGCACCAAGGCGCCGACGTAGGCGGCAGGCTCGCGCGCAGTGGCCTCGTCGAGGGCAAAGTCGACGGGCGTCGGGTCGACATCGGCCATTGTGCGCACGGCTTCCAGCAAACCTGGCCGCGCGACGTCGGGTCGCAAGGTCGGTTCGTCGAAAGCGAAGTCTTCCAGCTCGTCGGCATCGCCAACGACGAATCCGGCCGGCTCGGCCGATCGGGCGATCATGTCGGGCGGCAACCAGGTCGCACCGGATGGCCGACGCAACTCGGGAAAGCCCTCGTCGCCGGCAAACGCGTTGCCCGGCAAGGTGACCGCGCCCGGCGTCTCGAAGTCGCCGGACGTCGGGTCCGGCGCCGTCGTCCGCGGTGCAGCACGCACCGACTCGATGATGCTGGTCTCGACGGGCATGACGTGGCCGCAATGCGGGCACGACACGTGGCCGCCGCGGTCGACCCCGGGATCCAGCTTGCTGAACGAGTTCCAGCATGCGCCGCACACGAAATCGGTGACGTTGGTGATCGGTCGTGCTTCGGACACCCGGCAATTCTCCGCGGGTCAGCGCGCGCGGCACAACCGGCGCACGACAACCCAGCCGCGCCGTCGCGGCCCGCGGCCAAGATAACAGCCGGCAAGCGCAACGGTCAACGCTGCCCGTTGGCGCAATTCCGTCTGCGGTTACGACGACCACGGCGCGGCCGCGCGCAGTGCAGACCATGCCAGATCGTGCAATTCGTTGCGCAAACGCTTGATGCCGCTGTTGTCGTCGCGACTCGGGTGCACGCGATTGGTCAAGAGCACCAGTGCGACGTCCATGCTGGGCGCCAGCCAGATGCTGGTGCCGGTAAAGCCCAAGTGGCCTACTGTGTCGGCGGGCGCGCAGTCGCCAGCGGTGGAGCCCGGTGGGGTCGGCGTGTCAAAGCCCAGACGCCAGCTCGACCCGGTGCACGCCGGGGTAGTGGTCCACTGCCGAATCAGGCTGGTGTCGAGGCGTAGCGGGTTGGCGCCGCCGCGCAGGCCGCCCAGCCACGCCGCCGCCCAGTGCCCCACGTCGGTCGCGCTGCCAAACAGACCGGCGTGGCCGGCGATGCCGCCGAGCGCAGCGCAGTTGTCGTCGTGGACGATGCCCTGCAACGGCCGACCGTCGCCACAGCGCGGCGCCCAGATCTCGGTGGCCACGGCTGCCGTCAACGTTGGTTGGCTGAGCGGCGCGAAAACCAGACTGGCGCCAAGCGGCGCGGCCACGTGATGAGCAAACAGCTGGTCCAAAGACTGGCCAGCGGCGGCTTCCAACACCCAGCCGAGCGCCAAAAAGCCGAGATCGCTGTACACCGCAGCGGAACCCGGCTGGCGCACAATTGGCGTCGCCAACACCTGTCTACGCACCTCGGCCGCACGTTGCAGCGGATCAGCAAGGGCGGCCGTGGCGGCAAAGAAGTCGATCCACGCCGGCCAGCCGCTGGTGTGGGCGAGCAGGTGACGCAACTGGACGTTGCCGATGGACTGGTCGGCCGCGTCGGTCAGGCACGCACCGAGCGGTGTCGCCAGATCCAGACCGCCGCAGCCGACGGCCTGCGCCAGCAGCGTGGTCGTACACAACGGCTTGGTCAGCGACGCCAGATCGAAGGGCGCGCGGTCATCGATGGGCGCGCCGGGCGCAGGTTCACACCAGGACCGACAAGCCTCGCGGCGCTGTCGGATTCGACTATTCCGGCCGGCGGCCACGGTGTGCACGCTACCGTCCGTGCGCGCCAAAGCAAACGCCGCCGCCGAGCACACGCCCGTATCGACCGCGCTTTGCATGCGGGCGCGGATCGCCCCGGACAACGACAGCATCGCGGCGGTCGTTCGGCTACGCGCCCGTGCCGCGCAATTGCTCGGCCTTGTCGATCCGATCGACGAGCTCGCGCAACTGGTTGCGCAAAGCGTCGACATCACCGCGCAGTCCATCGACTTGCTTGCCGGCACCGAGCCCTGCGCGCCGGGCGGCCAGCGACTCCAGCGCGCGCTTGTTGACCCGGCCATCGGCGGCGCGGGCGATGACGGCCTGCAAAAGCGGTGCAGCGCGGTGATCGCCCAGCCCGCCCAGTGCGCTTGCCAGGTTGAAGGCAAAGCGGAACGAGGTATCCGCCGTCCACGGCCGCAGGGCCTCGACCACCCGCGCCGGCTCAGCAGTGAACTGGCAAAGGCAGCGAATGGCGGCGCAGCGCAGGAGCGTCGGATACCGTCGGTGCAGGTACCCGGTCGCGATGTCGATGCCGCGCGGATCCTGGAGGTTGGCCAGGCCGTCGAGCACGCCGACGCGCACCGTCTCATTCCAACTGTCGCGCTTAAGCGCCGCCTGCAGCGCTTCGAACGCACCCGCGCCGCGGCTCGCGCCCAAGCTCTTGGCTGTCTCGGCCTCGACCAAGACCGAGCCGTCGCCGCGGGCGAGTAGATCGGCGAGCAGTTGGCCCGCTGCCGCAGTCTGGAACCGACCCAACGCTTCGCGCACGACCCGCCGTGCTTTGGGATGGCTGAGCTCGACTGCCGCGGCCAGCGCCTCGAATGCCGCCGACGAGCCGATCTTACCGAGCGCCCGCGCCACTTCGGCCTGGACCATCCAAGCCGCGTCGCCAGCCAGCGCATCGCGCAACGCCTGGACATTTTGGGCGCTGGGTCGATTGGCCAGCGCATGCGCCGCGCCGATGCGCACCGGCACCGCCGTGCCGCGCATCAGCAGCGCCCGCAGCTGTGGCTCGGGCAGGCCGAGGTCCCAGGTGGCGAGCAGATCACCGCGCGGATCGACCTGCACGAGCGCCGGCTGACCAGGCAGCGTCAGCCAGTAGTGCTGCTGCTTGCGATCCAGCGCCAAGGTGCGGCGATCGACGCTGCCGTCGTCCAAGTGCAACTCGACCGCGACCCCGACCGCAAATAGCGCTGAAGTAGCGGTGTCCTGGGTCTGCTCCAGGGTCAACTTGTACTGCCGCAGTTCGCCGTCCCAGCTACCGGCAACCTTGATTTCCGGGTGTCCCTTGCCAGCCTCGACCCACTGGGCAAAGAAGCGGCCAAGGTCCACGCCCGCGTGCGCCTCCATGGCCCGCCGCAGGTCGGGCGTTTCGACCACGCCGTCGCCGAACGCCCGCAGGTAGGCGCCGACACCGCCAAAAAAGGTCGCATCGCCGAGTTCGCAGCGCAGCATGTGCAACACGGCGCCGCCCTTTTCGTACAGGTGGGCGTCGAACAGGTCGATGGGCTCGTGGTAGCGGTTGGTGACGATGGTGCGGCGGTAACGACCGGCATCCTCGGCGAAGTAGGCGCGCTGCGCGGACATGCGGGCATAGGCGAACTCGTCGGGTCCGTGGGCGTGCTCTTGCCACAACTGCTCAAAGTAGGTCGCGAACCCTTCGTTGAGCCAGCCATGCGACCAACTGCGACAGGTCACAAGATCGCCAAACCACTGGTGCGCCAGTTCATGCGACACCAGGGGCTCGCTCGAAAAATCCAAGTGCGCGCGCGCGTCGTGCAGCGTCAAGTCGGTCTGTGTGGTCATCGACGCGTTTTCCATGCCACCAAAGACGAACTCGCCGACGGCGACCTGGCCGTACTTCTCGTAGGGATAGGGGGTGTCGGTCAGCCGGGCGTAGAGCGCCACCATCTCCGGCGTGCGCCCGAACGAGCGTTCACCGTCCTGCTCGCGACCCGGCAGCACTGCATACGACACCGGCACCGGCTCGGTCTGCTGCACGATCTCGACGAACGGCCCGACCACCAGGGTCAGCAGATACGTCGGGATGGGCCTGCCGATCTGCCAGTCGTAGACCCGCTTGCCGGGATCGGAAGCGGCGTGGATATCGCGCAAGATGCCGTTGGAAAACGAGACCATGCCCGGCGGCACCGTCACCACCACCGCGACCTTGAGCTTGTGGTTGGGCGCGTCGTGGCAGGGAAACCAGAACTTGCTGTCTTCGTCCTGGCCCTGTGTCCAAGCGTGGGCCGGTCGGTCGGGATGATCGGCATCGGGCAGCACGAAGTAGAAGCCCGCACGCGGATCGCGGGTGTCAAAGTCGATCGACACGCGCACTGCGGCGCCGCGGCAGGCGGGCTGGGCGAGCGCCACCCACAGCGTCTTGCCATCGTGCTCGATGCCCATGCGCCGGCCGTCGCCATCGAACGCGCGCAGCACCTGTAGCCCATCGGCATCAAAGCGCAGACGGCTGACTTCGGCCTTGCGCACCCGACCCTCGTACGTCGCGGTGCCCCACACGCGCCGACCGTGCACGTCGACCTCGACCCCCAGCGTCAGTTGCTGCCAGTCGACGGGCACGTCGGGCAGATACTGATCGGGCGTATCGGCGGTAGCGAATTCCTTGGGGGCGCGCAGGGCGTAGAGCCCGCTATGCGCCACCGCGTCGATGCCGGCAAAGCCGTGTTCGCGATGGGCCATGGAAGTCCTTTTCGAAGTGGCCGGGCCGCCGGCCAAAGGGTGCGGCAGGCTAGCAGAAACGATCGCAAAGCGGGATCATCGCGCCTGCGGGCCGCACGCCGCGCGGTGACTGGTCATGACCGAATCCCTCTTGATGCTGTACGCGGACCACCTGGCCATCGCCACCGCGCGCACCGAGGCGGCGCTGGAGCGCCACGGTGTCGACACCCTGGTCCTGGATGCGGGCGAAGCGATCGCCAAGTCACGCTTTGACGACCAGTGGTTTGCGTACCGGCCGGTGGCGCACTTCGCCTGGTGGCTGCCGCTGTACGCGCCGGGCAGTTGCCTCGTGCTGCGCCAGGGCCGGCGGCCAACGCTGCTGTGGCACGATCCGCAGAGCTATTGGGAAGCTCCGCCACCGCCCAGCCACCACGGTTTCGCCGCGCACATGGACGTGCAACTGGTGCAGCACAGCAGTGGGCTGCCAGCCGACCTGCTGGCGGGCCGTTGCGCCGTGGTCAGCGAGTCGGAGGCGCGCGCGAGCTTGCTGGTGCCCGATGCCGCCTGGAACCCCGCCGCGCTGCTTGCGGACCTGG
The DNA here is from genome assembly GCA_005792545.1 of Pseudomonadota bacterium. GTDB lineage: Bacteria > Myxococcota_A > UBA9042 > UBA9042 > UBA9042 > SXRM01. Next base: position 11,906 of record SXRM01000326.1, read on the forward strand.
ACGATGCGCGGACCATCAAGACACCGTATGAAATTGCGTGCCTCGCCGAAGCCAACGCACGCGCGGCCCGCGGCCACGATACCCTGCGCCAGGCTTTCGCGGCGGGAGGCAGAAGCGAGCTGGACCTGCACCTGGATTACCTGCGGGCGACCTGGCAGGACGACGCGGAGACGCCCTACAAGAACATCGTGGCGCTGGACCAGCACGCGGCAACGCTGCACCACATCGCCTATGGCCGTGGATCGCCGGGTGACTCGGCCGGGTCACTGCTGCTCGATGCCGGCGCCACTTGCCACGGCTACCACGCCGATATCACCCGGACCTGGGTCCGTGGCAGCGGCGAGGCGGCGGACCGGTTCAAGGCATTGGTGACGTCTGTAGACCGCCTGCAACAAGACCTGTGCGAGCGGATCGCCATCGGCCTGCCCTACGAGGACCTGCACGATCACGCCCACCTGCTGGTCGGGCAGGCTCTGCGGCAGTTGGGCGTCGTGCGCGCGTCGGCGGAGGCTGCGGTCGCCAAGGACATTACTTTCGCCTTTTTTCCCCACGGCTTGGGCCACTCACTGGGCCTGCAGACCCACGATGTCGGCTGCGCGCGCATCCAGCCGCGGTCCGACAACCCATGGCTGCGCAACACCAGCACCATCGCGCCTGGGCAGGTGTTCACGATCGAGCCGGGGGTCTATTTCATTGAAGGCTTATTGGGACCGCTGCGGGCGTCGCCTGCCGGCCGCGACGTCGACTGGCGGCTGGTCGATGCCCTGCGACCGTTTGGCGGTGTGCGCATCGAAGACGACGTGGTGGTCGATGCCGGCCGCGGCCACCTCAACCTGACGCGTGCCGTGCTGCCTGAGGGTGGCGGGGCCGCCTGAGGTTCAGATCTGCTCGCGGGCGATCGCCGACCGCGAAGTAGACCGCGCCACCGCCGCCTCGACCACCGCCGGCACCGCCCGGGCGACGGGCGCCACAGCGGCGCGCAAACCATTCCAGGCCGCTGTGCCCAGGCATTCGTGGGCCGCCTGCATGTGCGCGATCAAGCGCGCGCGCCGCGACTCAGCCGTCGCCACCGGCCGCCACACCCAAGCCACGGTGCCGAGCGCAAAGAAATTGGCAGCAGCGAGCACGTAGAACTCCTGGCCCGGCAACACAGTCGACACGGAGGCCGCGACACCGTAGATGCCGGCGCCCCACGCCAGCCGCCAGTCAATGGTGGCGGCCATGCCGAGCAGCACCACGAAGAACAGCACCATATCGTTGGTGACCGCCTCGTGGACGCCGGCGCCCTGGACCCAGGCCACGCTGCGCTGCAAGAGCGGGGCGGCGACGGCACCGGCCAGGCTGCGCACGAACGCTCGATTGACCCGGTTGGCCATCAAGACCCGTCGACCCATGTACACGCCAATCGCCACCGATGCCGCCCAGAACAGACCAGCGCCGATGTAGTGCGGAAAAGTCACCACCAGACCAGCCGATTGCTCCAGGACGCCGATAACCAGCGGAATCGCCGCCCATACCACCGCGATCGACAAGGCCAGGCCACTGCGAAACGCCGAACCGGCCTCGAAGTCCATATCTCGCTCGATCTGCACCAAGCGCGCGGCATTGGTATCGGTCTGGCTGCGCGCGGCCGACAACGCCTGCCACGCCGCGAGCAAGGCCGCATCGGGCTGAGCGATCTCGTCGATGAGGTGGCCGGCCGTGCGCACGTCGCCCTCGGCAATCGCAAACCGCGCCATCACAGCGCACACCTGCTGGTACCCGTCGATGGCCAGCGGATTGTCCGGCCAGGTCGCCAACGCCTGCTGAAAGCCGAACCGCGCCTCGCCGCCCAGCCGGTGCACCAGTCCCGCGGTGTCGTCGCCGACAGCATCTTGGGGCAAAAGCGTCGGCTGATCGCCCAAGAGCAAGCCCACCAACTCTTCGAGGTCGGCGAGGCGGGCCTGCGCCTGCTGCGCCAGCGCCAGCGAGGTGCGGTTGCGCAAGAAGTGCTCGAGATCTGCTTTGAAAGCGGCCGCGCTTTCGGGCCGACGCGCAGGGTCTTTGCTGGTGGCGCGGCCGCACAAATCCGCAAGCAGCGCCGGCACCTCGGCGCCGTACTGCTTGGGTTCGCTCAGCCACGCCTGGTACAGCACCTGGTACAGGTCGTCACCGGCGTGCAGCGGTGTCCCGGTCAGGACCGCGTGCAGCATGCCGCCCAGCAGGTACACGTCGGTATGCGGCCCCAGGCCGTCGGCGCTCGCGGCAACCATTTCTGGCGCCATCCAGTTGGGCGTTCCGGCGATGCCCAGCCCGCCGGCCTGGCTGTGGCCCAGTTCGACCGCCACGCCCCAGTCGAGCACGTAGACTTCGCCGAAGGCGCCGACCATCACGTTTTCGGGCTTCAGATCGCGGTGGACGACGCCGCGGCTGTGGGCAAAGCCCACGGCGTTGCAGATCTGGATAAGCACGAGCAGATGCCGCACCAGCGCTTCGTCGATGGCCGCCGGACTGCGCGCGTCTTCGGGGCCAGTGCGGAACGGCGGGTCGCGCGCGATGAGCTCTCGCCACGCCGTGCCCTCGACTCGCTTCATCACCAGCATCGGCCGGCCGCTGTCGTCCTGGCCAAGCGCGTAGATGGGCAGGATGTTGGGGTGCTCGAGCCGGCCCGCGATGCGCGCTTCCCGCACCAACTCTGCCGCGGCGGCGACCGGATCGGCGACGTCGACTTTGATGGTCTTGACGGCGACGTCGCGGCCCAGCGAGTTCTGGGTGGCCAACTGCACCAGCCCCATGCCGCCAGCGCCGAGCGTCGGACCCAGCCGCAGGTCGGCCGCCGCGCTGCTGTCGTGACCATCGGCCTTGGCGACCTGCACCACCGGCAAAGCCGCCAGCCGGGCCCGGCGGTCGGTATCGGGCGCAAGCCGCTTGGGTGACAGCGTGCCAGCCGGGTGGACCAACTCAATCGTCGCGCTGTCGATGTCCAGACCGTTCCAAACCCGCTGGAAGCCGGAGTTGACCTTGGCGGGCGCTTGCGGCTCCTTGCGGGTCTGCACTTGGTCGCCAAAAGCCACGGTGTTCAAGATCGGCGGGGGCATGGGGCGCTCCAGGTGCGGCGGCGCAGGCAAGTTAGCCTGCAACGTGCGGGGGCGCAACGGATTCGCGATCGGGTAGCCGGCGAGGCGGAGCGGCTACTTGCCGTCGAACAGGATCAGGCGCGGCATGTGCGGCGCCTTGGCGACCTGCGCTTCAAAGTTCTCCAGCTCTTCTCGGAACATCGCCTTGGTGCGCTCGGCGCGGTCGCTGTCGTCGAGCAACAGGGCGTCGCGCAGCAACTCCTTTTCCTGGATGTCGCGCTTGCGGTCGAACTCAGCGCGCAAGGCGAACGTGCGCATCAGGCTCTCTTCGCGCAAGCGCACGAAGATGGCCCGGACGGCGTAGCCTACTTCGCCGGTACCAAAGACCAAGTACATCAGCGAATTGGACACAGGCGTGCCGCTGTCCAGCAGCCCGATGATGACGTCCCGCGCATTGAGGCGCAGCGCCACGAAGGCAATCGCGTTGGCGACGGCGACGGCGTTGGAGACCTCGATGACGTAGAAGTCTTCGTCGCGCGTGACGGCGATCTCCACCGGTGAGTCGAACTGGCTCGGATCGGCTAGCAAATTGACGTGCAGGAACGCGTAGCGGACGTTGCCGTTGTTGCCGAGCAGCAGGCTGCGCGCCCCGGTCTTGCGGCGGGCGTCCGGCGAATTGGTGCGTTGCGGAATCACGACCACATCGCCGGCCGCAGAGAGCTCATTCCACAGGGCCTCGGAGGGCTCGTCGCGGTAGCGCACGCCGCACACCCGCAATTCGCTGGCGCGATACCAGCGACTGCCCAAGCTGGCGATGACAACCATCGCAACGAAAATTCCCGCGATCTTGATGCCATCGGGCCGCTCGGCGACGTTGACGACCAGCACGTAGCCGAAGACCAGCAGGATCGCGCCAAAAATCCACGAGCGCCCGGCCCGCTCGCGCTCGGCCAGCATGACCGCAAATGCGCCCGACGCCATCAGCACCAACACGCCGGTGGCGTAGGCGCCGCCCTGCTTTTCGACGTCGGCGTCAAAAGCCCAGTTGACCACCAGGCAAACGGTCGTGATGACCAGCACCAGTGGCCGGCGGAATTCCAGCCACGACGGCGACATGCCAAACCGCGGCAAATAGCGCGGCAGAATCGCCAGCAACCCTGCCATCGCGCTCGAGCCTGCAAACCACAAGATGGCGACGGTGAACACGTCGTACACCGAACCAAAGCCCGAGCCCAGCAAGTCGTGGGCGAGGTAAGCGAGCGCGCGGCCCGTCGCTTTGCCAGCGGGCGCGGTCGCGGTCTTGGCGAAGAACTCGCTCTCGGGGATGACTAGCGTCGCGATGAAGTTGGCGCCGAGCAGCTCAACGCACATGATGATCGCGGCCGCCGCCAGCATCTTTCGGGTATTGCGGACCCGCTGGGCCGCGGTCGACGCCGACACGTGCGGCATCACCGACACGCCGGTCTCAAAGCCCGACATGCCGAGCGCTAGCTTGGGAAACACCAGCAAACAGACGGCGACCAGCATCATCACGCCGCCGCCGCCCAGGTGCTCGACTGGACCCGCACCTTCTGCGGACATCTTGAGCAACTGCGTGCGCAACGCGGCGGTATCGAACGCCTGGACTTTGGCGACCCACGCCTGCACCAATTCGGGACGGGCCAGCACCTGCTCCATGCCCGCCCAGATCACGATGGCGTTGAGCACCATGTACGGCAGCGCGATCGCCACGGACAGGCCGATCGCCTCTTTGAAGCCCTTGAGGAACACCAGGCACAGGCCGCCGACCAAGAGCGCTGTGACCGTCACCGGCCCTTTGGGCACGTGCGGCGCCAGAAACGGATTCTCCAAAATGTGGTGGGTGGCGTCGGCGGCCGACAGGGTGATCGTGATGACGAAGTCCGTCATCGCAAAGCCGAGCAGCGTCAGTACCAGCGCCTTGCCGATCCAGCCCAGCCGCCCCCAGCCGCCGGTCAGACGCTCGATCATCTTGATCGAGCCCTCGCCGTCGGGCGAGTGCTTGGCGACCATCGCGTACACGGGCAGCGCGGCTAAGAAGGTCACCGCGACCAGGATGAGCGTGGCCAGCGGCGCCACGTAGCCCGCCGCCATCACCGCTAGACCAGGCGCGTAGCCGAGCGAGCTGAAGTAGTCGACGCCGGTCAGCCACAGCGTCGCGTACCACGGCGAGCTGTGGGTGTGGCCCCCATGCACTGGCTGCGGCGCGTCGCGGCTATCGCGCAGCACCGGCACTTGCGCCGGCAGGATTCCATCGGCCACCGGCGGTTTGCGTCCCTCGCGCAGCCAGTGCCCGAGCCACCCCGAGGTGGCCAATAACGTAGCGATCATCGTATGCAGTCTTCGTTCCGCCCGTGCCAGACAGCGCGCCGCGGCGGTCCACTCCGCTTGGTGCGGAGCGGCGCAATTGTACGCCGCCGCCGTTGGCGGTCAACGAGGGGATACATCGTTGATTTGTAAGGAACTCGCTTGCTGTCGGCTTCTAGCCGCGCACCCGCTCGACCCGCGCCACGCCGCGCAGCTTGCCCAGGGAGGCGATAACGCCGTTCAACTGCGACACATCGGCCACCACGACTTCAAAGTCGTTGACGGCGCGGCGGCCCTCGGTGCGGCAGTTGGCGCTGCAGATGTCGATGCCGGCGTCGGTAAAGCGCTGGCTCATCGCTGCCAGCATGCCAGAGGCGTTTTCGGTGAACACGCGCACGGTCACGGTCGCGCCGCTGCCGCCCGCGGTATTCCACTCGCAGTCCAGCCGCCGCATCGGGTCGGCATCGAGCACTTTGGTGCAACTGCGCTGGTGGACGGTGATGCCGCGGCCGCGCGTGACCACGCCGACCACCGGGTCGCCTGGCACCGGCGAGCAGCATTTGGCGTAGCGCACCAGCACGTCATCCAAGCCATCGACGACGATGGTGGCCACGCCCTTGCCGCGCTTGCTTTTGCGCGACCGCTTGACGGTCGGATCCACCACCTCTTCTTGGGCGGCCTCGGCCTTGGCGTCGGGCAGCAGCATACGGGCGAACTTTTCGGCGTCGGCCTTGCCGAAACCGACCGCCACGGCCAACTCGTCCCAATTCTGGATGCCCATCAGCGCCAGCACGTTGGCCAGGCGATCGCTATTCTCAGCGCGCGACAGCGAGCACTTGAGGCGCCGCAGTGCCTTTTCCAGCAGATCAAGGCCGATTTCCCGCGACCGCGCGCGCTGCTCGGCGTGCAGGTAGGCGCGGATCTTGCTGCGGGCCCGCGCCGTGACGGCGAAGTCCATCCAGTCTTTGGACGGCCGCGCGTCGGGCCGGGTCAGGATCTCGACAACGTTGCCGCTGCGCAGCGCCGTCCGTAGCGGCACCATCACGTTGTCGACCTTGGCGCCGACCGTGCGCTCGCCGACCTTGGTGTGCACGGCGTAGGCAAAGTCGACCGGCGTGGCGCCGCGCTGCATGACCTTGAGCTCGCCTTTGGGTGTAAAGGTGTAGACCTCGTCGTTGAACAGGTCGACGCGCATCGAGTCCATGAACTCGTCGGCATCCTTGGCGTTGGTGTGGAACTCCAGCAGTTGCTTGAGCCAGGTAAAGCGCTCTTCGTCGCGAACGCTGATCGACTCGCCGCGCTCCTTGTAGCGCCAGTGGCAGGCCACGCCTTCGTCCGCCAGGCGATGCATGTCGACCGTGCGGATTTGGATCTCGATGCGCTCGGCGCCGGGCCCCATCACCGACGTGTGCAGCGACTGGTAGCGATTGGCCTTGGGCAGCGCGATGTAGTCCTTGAAGCGACCCGGAATCGGCTTCCAGTGGGTGTGCACGGCGCCCAAGGCCTGGTAGCACTCCTTGATGTCGGCGACGACCACGCGAAAGCCCTGGGTGTCGTAGATCTGCTCGTACGGCACCCGGCCGTTGTCCATCTTCTTCCACAGACCGAACAGGTGTTTGGGCCGGCCTGACACCTGGGCGTTGGGCAGGCCCTCGCCGGCCATCAGCTGGCGAATCTCGTCGACCGCGCGGATGACGTATTGCTGCCGCTCGACCTGACGCGCGCCAACCAGGTGGGCCAGGCGCTTGTACTCGTCGGGGTGCAGAAAGCGAAATGACAGGTCTTCAAGCTGCGCTTTCATCCAGCCGATGCCGAGGCGATTGGCGAGCGGGGCGTAGATTTCCAGTGTCTCCTGGGCAATCTTGCGCTGGCTGTCGGGCTTCTTGAAGTCGAGCGTGCTCATGTTGTGCAGGCGATCAGCAAGCTTGATGAGCAGCACCCGGATGTCCTTGGACATCGCCACCAGCATCTTGCGAAAATTCTCGGCCTGGCGCGCCTGTTGGCTGCTGTACTTGATCGCCTCCAGCTTGGTCACGCCATCGACAATCGCCGACACCTCCGGCGAAAACCGCCGGCCAATCTCGTCGATGGTGACCGCGGTGTCTTCGGCGACGTCGTGCAACAGCCCCGCGCTGATAGCAGCGACGTCCAGGCGCAGGCGAGCAAGCAGGAATGCCACCGCCACCGGGTGCGCGAAGTACGGCTCGCCCGACTTGCGCAGCTGGCCGTCGTGGCTGCGCGCACTGAAGGCGTAGGCCCGCCGCACCAGAGCCATGTCGGCATCCGGCAGGTAGGTGCGCATCGCCGCAACCAACTCTTCGATGGGTGGCACGCCGGGGACGTCGAGCGGCACGTACAGGGCATCGTCGGTCGCGCCGGCGGCGCTTGCCACGGGAATAGCACTGGCCTTGACGGTGTTGGTCGCTGCTGGCTTGGGCCCGGCGGCCTGCGCCGCAGTAGAGGCATCGGTCACCAGCAAACCCACCTGCGGATGCGAAGAATCGTGCGTCATGCCCTCAACCTGAATGCGGCACTTGGCCCCTGCCTGAACGCGGCACGCAGTCCCTTCGCGGCGCTGCAGCCATGGCCACCGGCACATCGATCGCGCCGGCGCATCCCATTTGGCAGCTTGCAAGGCTTTTCAGGCGCTGTCACCATTTCGCGCCCGCGGCCCGCCCCTGCCTACCGGGCAAGGCCAGCCGCCACGGCCACACGATAACGGATTTTGGCGCGCCGCCCAAAGCCCGCAGCGGCCCGACCCCACCAACCACCAGGAAGCCATGACCGAGCGACTCGCCCTGCTGTTCGACCAATTGGGTGCTGAATGGGTGCTGTGGCTGCTGCTGGTGCTGGCCATCCTGTCGGTGGCGGCGATGGTCGAGCGCGTGTTGTTCCTATGGCAAAACCGTGTTCCAGTCGCAGAGTTGCAGCCCAAGCTCCTGGGCGCGCTGGAGCGCGGCGGCGGCGAAGCCACGGCGTTGCTGGCCCCCTACCGCGGCATGGCGGCGGTGGTGGTAGCGGCAGGGGTGCGCGAAATGCACCGCGGTCCAGAGGCAGTCGCGGAGGTGATGGCCGCGATCACCGCGACCGAAAAGCAGCGTTACGAGAGGTTCTTGATGTTCCTGTCGTCGCTCGGCGCCAACGCGCCGTTCGTAGGCCTGCTCGGCACCGTCATCGGTATCCTCGGCGCCTTCGCCAACTTGAAGCAGCAGGTCGGCGTCGGCGGCAGTCGGCAGGCCTTGATCATGGGCTCCATCAGCGAGGCGTTGGTGGCGACCGCCATCGGCCTGGCCGTGGCGATTCCGGCGGTGGTGGCCTACAACCAGTTTCGCACCCAGGTCAAACGGGCGACGTCGAACACCGAGGCGCTGTCGGCGATGCTGCTGGCACACCTCAAGACCACGGGCCAAAGCGGCGCGACGGCTCAAAAAGGCTAGACAATGGCGGCCAAATCGGGCGGCAACGACGACGAAGTGCTGGCGGACATCAATGTCACGCCGCTTGTCGAC
>SXRM01000327.1 GCA_005792545.1 Pseudomonadota bacterium
AGCCACGGGCACAGTACCACGCCGACGGCGTCAAACCCAAGCATGAGCGCGAGCCAGCCTTGCAATTCAGCCCATTGCGCGCCGTCGAGCGCCAGCGCCGACACCTGCACGCCGCCCAGCAACAGCGGTGCGGTCAACGGGTACAGCACCAGCGGTAGCAGCACCTCGCGCAGCCGCACCTGCGCCAGCAACCCCGCGCACAAGGCACCAAACAGCGCCTGACCGAACAGGCCCAGCGCCAAAGCCAGCGCGATGTAGTGCGGTTGCGCCACCCGGGCATCCAGAAACAGCGCGATGACCGGCGCCACGAAGACGCACACCAGCGCGGAAAAGAACAGCTGTAGCAAGGCCTTGGACCAAAATAGCGGAGCCGGGCCAGCCACCGTGCGCACAACCTGCGGCAGGGCGCCCGCCTCTTCTTCTGGCGCAAACAAGCGTAGTAGTCCCAAGGTGTTGGTGAACAGCAAGGTCACCCACAGCACGCCCGGCAGCTGTTCTTGGGCGGCGCGGCCCTGGCGCAAAAAGCCAAAGGCAAAGACCACCGCACACAGTAGCGCAAAAAGCAGCAGCAGACCGGCCACTTCGCGGGTGCGCACGGCAATGGCGACGTCTTTGCGCAAGAGCGCCCAGGTCAGACCGAGCGTGGTCATGGCGGGGCCTCCGCCAGCAACCGACCGTCGCGCACGACCAGAAAGGCGTCGGCATCGCGCAGGAACCCGAACTCGTGGCTCGCGGCGACTACCGCGCGGCCCTGCGCCCGCGCGCGCAGCAGGATCTCGGCGAGCAGACCCTGGCCTTGCGCGTCCAGACCCGTCGCCGGTTCGTCGAGCAGCCACACCCGCTGGTCGCCGCACAACAGCCTGGCCAGCGCGACCCGCTGCTGCATGCCGCGCGACAGCCCGCGCACCCGGCGCCGGGCATCGGCTGGCGCAATCCCGGTCTGGGCGAGGCAGTCCAAAAGCGCGGCGTCGGCTGCCGGCTTGCCTTGCAGTTGTGCGAACAGCGCCAGGTTTTCCAACGCCGTCAAGTCCAGGTACAGGCCCGGCTCGTGCCCCAGCCAGGCCAGGTTGCGGCACAGGTCGGCCGGGTCGATGTCGGGCAGCGGCACGCCGCGCAGCGTGACCTGACCGCGTTGCGGGGACACATGGCCGGCGAGCAACCGCAACAGCGACGACTTGCCGGCCCCATTGGGACCCCAAAGGGCGCACAGCGAGCCGGCAGGCACGCACAACTGGGCGTCGAGCAGCACCCAGCGACCGTCGACGGCCCAGCCCAGGTCGGCCGCACCGATCGCGGGCTCAGCCGCCGCCATGACCCCGCCGTGCGCGGTCTGCCACCAGCCAGGACAGCGCCGCCAGCGCCAGCAAGCCAGCCACCCAAGCCAGGGCCCGCCGCGGGCCCGGCGCCGAGACCGGCAGGTCGCCGAGTGCAAAATGCGCGACCTCGCCATAGGCCATCGGCGCGACCAGCACCGCACCTGCCAGCCGCTCTTTGCCTTGCTCGTAGCGCGAATGCCGCGCCGCCAATCGGCTCTTGAACGTCGGCCGTGCCGGCGCTTGCGCGACCAGCACCACTGAAGCCCACACGTGGCCGGCCGTCGCGCGCAAGCCCAAATCCAGGTCGCTTGCGCCGACGTCGATCTGCAGGCGCGAGCGCACGCTGGCGGTCTGATTGGCCAGCAGTCGGCCGGTGAGCTGCACGCCGCCCTGCAGTCGGACGAGCTTAAGCGGCCCGTCGGTCTCGACTTGCAGCGCTTGGGCCTGCGCCGGCAGCACACCGCGATCGAGGACCACATCGCCCACTACGGGCGCCAGCAGCGGCAGCCACAGTGGATCAGTGGCGTCCAGGGCCAGTTCCACGGGGCGGTCGGCCGCAATGCGAACCTCTTGCTGCACGAACAGGCGGCCCTCGTCGAGCTGAATCTGCGCCTGGACTTCCATGCGCGCGTGGCGCGGCCCGTGCGCGGACTGTGGCAGCGCGGCAGCGTGCGTCGGTGCGACCAGCACCATGGCCAGCGCCAGCGCCACGCCAGCCAACGGAGGCAAGGTCGCCATCGCTTAGACGGACCGCGGCGCGCTGGCCGAATCGAGCGCGCGCAGACGGTCGTCGATGGCCAGAGCTTCGGCCTCGTAGCGCGCGCGCAGCTGCTGCAGGTCGGCGGCGCCGAGCTTGCCGGTCTGGGCGTCGAATTCCAGCTCGCGCAGGTGGTTGACCAGCCGCCGTTGCTCGGCCAGCAGCGACTCGCGCGCGCCGTCGGGAGCCGTAGGCTCACTGCCGGTACGACTTGCCGCCGTCAGTACCCCGCGCAGCAACTGCAACAGCGCCAGCGCGGCCGCCAGCGCGGCCAGCACCGCCATCAGGCCAGCCAGCGTCCCTTTCACCGTTTGCGCATCCTGGCCAGCAGCCGGCCAAACAGCGACGGATCGGTAAACACCGAGCGGTTGCCGGGCAAGTGCTCGGCCAGCGCGTTGACGAAGTCGCGGGTCTCAGCGTAGCGCTTGCTCGGGTCGCGGTGCAGCGCCCGTGCGAAAACGTCGTCCACTGCGCGTGGAATGTTCTGCCGAAAGTGCTGCAGGGGCTTGTGCGGAATCGGCCCGTCGCCGCGCAAGTACTCGAGCACCAAGCTGGCCCGCGTCGCGTCGGCGGGCACTGCGCGCGCACCTGCCAGCCACTCGAAAGCGATGAGCGCGAGCGCAAATTGGTCGGCGCGCGCATCCACCACGTTGCCGAGCGCCTGCTCCGGGCTCATGTAAGCCGGCGTGCCCGGGGGCCGTTCTTTCTCCCAGCCGACGGCAAAGCGGTCGGGTCGATCGGCAAGCGCGGTCGCCGTGCCGAGGTCGTAGGTCTGCACGCGCACGCCATGGATGGCCGACTCGCCGACCACGCAGTTGGCCGGTGTCACGTCGCGGTGTACCCAGCCGCGGGTGTGCAGTTCGGCCAGCCCGTCGGCCCACTGCCGCAGCACAGTCACCATCTGGGCCGGCTCCCAGGTGGGCTTACTGGCCATGACCTGCTGCAGCGTCGGACCTTCGGCCAACTCCATGGCGATATACGGCCGCCGGTCAGGCGTGTAGCCGGTGCGGTAGACCTTGACGAAGCACGACGACTGCAGGTGTCCGAGCAGTTCGGCTTCGCGCAGCATCGCCGCCGCCGCGCGTCGGCCATCGGCCTCGGGCAGCGACAAGTACAGGTACGACAACATCTTGATCGCCAACCGCCGGCCGCCGACCGAGCGCTGGCGCGCCAGGAACACGTCGGCGTGGCTGCCGGCGCCGAGGGCGTCGAGGATTTCAAACTCACCGTCGATCAGCTGGCCAATCAAGGCCTCGACGGCGGGTCGCGATGCGCGGCGAATGGACATGTTGTCAAATGGCGGAGCGGAGTTGCAACGCAAGCGGCGAGGCCCATGGCGCCCCGGGGCTGGCAAGTGTGCCAGAAATGCAGCGGCGCGCACACCAGGGCGGGGGCAAACTACGCCACCGGCAAGGCCCGCAAATCGCCTGCCAGTCGCTGCATTTCGCCCTGCAGCGGGTGGGCTGCAGCCCAAATCAGCCGAAAACGGTCGCGCCCGAGCGGCAGTTGCGGCAGCGGCTCGACCAGGGCGCCGCTGGCCAGATCGGCGCGCACGAAATAGCGCGGCAGCACCGCCACGCCCGCGCCTTGCAGCACCCGCATACGAATGGCGGCAATGGTGCCCAAAAGCTCGGTGCGCAGAAACGACCAGGTGGCGCCGGCCGACGCCTCCAGGCAATACCGGAACAGCGGCAGATCGGCGTGGGCGTCGAGCAGGGTATGGGCCGCGGCGTCGTCGGGCGTGCACAGCGGTGTGGTTGCCAGCAGTGCCGGCAGGGCGACCAGCGCATAGTCTTCGTCGTGCAGCGGCGCAAACCGCAAGGCCCCGCTGCTAAAGCGCACGCTGGTGACGACGGCGTCGACGCCGCCACTGGATAAAAGCCGCAGCAAGTCGGGACTGTCGCCAAACCGCAGGTGGACGGTGCGCGCGGGCTGGGCGAGCTGCAGCGGCCCGAGCGCCGGCACCAGCCAGCTCAGGCCCAGCTCGTAGCGCGTCCCAAGCGTCAGCTCGTAGGGCGGCAGCGCCGCGGAATCGGCGACAGCGGCCACACACTGGCGCGCCGCATCCAGCGTGCGCCGGGCGTGTGGGACCAGCCGCAAACCGGCGGCGGTCAGCGCGACTGTGCGGGTGGTTCGCTCGAATAGCGTGGCGCCCAGGTGGTCTTCAAGGCGGCGAATACGGTCTGAAAACGCAGTCGGCGACAGCGCCACCTGGCCGGCGGCGCGACCAAAGTGGCCAAGGCGGGCCGCGGCATCAAAGCAGCGCAGCGATTCCAGGTCGGGCAACACGGCGATCCCCGGCGCAGCGACGCGCAAGGGCAAGTGTGCCGATGCGTCGATTATCCGTCAATGGCGAATAGTCGTGTTCAAAACATGCCGATGGACACCACAATCTGGCGACGTAGGCTGTGCAGCGAGCGGGCCGGCCTGGCCCGAGAGGTACCCTATGATTCGGAGTTCGCTTTTCGCTTGTCTCGGCCTGTTCCTGCTGGTGGCCCGCTGCGGCGATCTGACCGCCGACGCCGACCAGATCGTGCGCGGCGCGCCGACGGTAGGCCTGCAGGTTGAAGTCGCGACAGTTGCGCGGCGCGCGCTGCCGGTGTGCGCGCCGCAGCCCGAGCCGTGGGCGTTCAACGCGTTTGACGACATCGTCGGCCTGCGCGGCGGCCAGTGCCCGGTAGTTGCGCTGCACAGCGACGCCAACGCCGATGGCAGCGCCGAGGTGACGGTGCGCTACGACCACGAGGCCAACACGGTGACGGTGCGCCACTTTGAACTCGGCAAGCAGACGGGCGCGGTGCTGACCTACGGGTTTGATGGCGCAGGTCGCGTGATCCTGGCCGAGCAGCACGCCGCCGACGGCGCTGTGGTGTATTTGGAGACCCGCAGCTTTGACGCCAAAGGTCACCTGCTTCGGCACGAGACGCGGTCGTGGGCCGGCCCCAAACACGCGACCCAATACGCGACCGTCGTCGAGCAGACCTGGCAGGGCAGCCTGCTGGTGGCGCGGCAGCTCGACACCACGCCCGGCAACCACAGCGAGTCGTTCGCCTGGACCTACGACAGCGCCGGACGCATGACCGCCGGCACGCGCACCGTGAACGACAAACTGGCCGCGCAAGTCCAGTGGCGCTACGACGGCCAGGGCCGGCCGGTGGAACTGACCCGCTCCATCGGAACCAAGCAGTCGATGCACGCCACCTGGTCGTGGGCAGAGGGTTCGCGCTTGGTCAGCCGCAGCGCCGAGGTGTTCCTGGGGGCAGGTGGCATCACCGCGCGGCTGGACGACTACGACGCGCCGACTGGCTCCACCGGCGCCGGCAACTGCTATGGCTGCGGAACCGGTAGCGGTGAAGGTCCGGCTTGGGCCGACGCTGCACCCGCTGCGCGCGCGGACTGCCAGCCGTTGCCGACGGCGATCGGGCACGGCTACCCGGAGACGGCCTATGCCCCGCAAGGCGACGTGCCGCTGGACAACGACGGCGTGGAAGGCGCCCCATACTCGCCGTATGCCTATGGCGGCTATGGCTACTATGGCTACTACGGATATGGTTACGGTGGCGGCAACGGCGGCTGGCTCGGCCACGGTGGCCCGGGTGGCAACTGGGATGCGCTGGCGGTGTCGATCCCGCACAGTTCCGCGCGGTTTGACCTGCAATACGACAGCAGCGGTCGCATGATCCGCGAGCACTTGCACGTGGTCGCAGCCGCGAGCGTGGCTCAGCCGCCGCCGGACCTGGTGCGCGTGCGCACGTTTACCGGGCCGCATCTGGTCGACGACAGCGTGCTGGTCGCCGGCGACACCGATGGCGCGCCGCTGCGGCAACTGCGGTTCGTCCGCGATGCACAAGGCCGCCTGGCTCAGCGCGAGCTGCTGGCCGCGTCGACGGTGGTGCTGCGCGACCTGTGGCTGCGCGACGGCCCACTGGTGGTCAGCCAACGGCAGTTTGGCGTAGCCAAGCTGGGGCAGGTGTTGGCGCCGACCGCCGCCGCCAAGCCGCTGGGCAAGCTGGTGCTGGTCGAGGGCAACCGCATCGACCGGGTGCTGGACCAGCGCGGCCACACGCTCGACTTGGAGGTGCGGCAGGGCGGCACGGGCAAGCTGCTGAGCCATGTCAGCAGGCAGTTCGACGACCGCGGTCGGATGGTGAACAGGACGCTCGGCCACCAGGACCACGACCCCGTCAGCCGCGAGTCGTGGCAGCACGACGACGCCGGCCGGCTGCTGCTGCACGCGATTGACTACGGCAAGAGTGGCTGGTTTGAGCGGCACAGTTTCGATGCTGCAGGGCGGCCGGTCAGCCATGAGCAGGGCAGCGACCTGGCCAAAGGTGCGACGTGGCGGCAGGTTTGGGAGTATGGGTGTTTGTAGGGGTTGGGGGCTAGGCAGGCCGGCTGGCTAGGGCCACCTGTCAAGGCCGGGGTCTTGCCAGCGGCGGAAGACACCGCCTACGCTCATTGTCGCCGACCGGCGGATGCCGGGGCTGGGTGAGGAGCCGCCATGTCCGCCAACAACCCACGGCCCAGGCGCAGTGCGGTGCTTGTCCACCACATCGGCCACCACGACCTGTAGCTGGTCGCGAACAACGGTGGCAGCCGCAGCTGGACGGTGGCGCTCAAGGGGCGCGTCATGTTGCGGCGAACCCAGCAGATCGCCGAAATCCTGGAGAACTGCGACCAGCAAGCGACGTGGCGGGCCTTTGACGTGCAGACCGCGTCCGTGCCGCTGCCCACCGCGTTGGCGTGTAGCGTCGGCGACTTCCGCGAGCCGCCCGGCTCGCTGGAGGCCCTGGAACCGACAGACGCGGTGGCGGTGACGGCATTGCGCTTTCCATTGCTACAGGCCGCGCTGACGGCCTTTGCCCGCGGCGCTACAAGCGGCGGCGCCCACACCTTGCTCCTGACCTGGTCCCCGTCGCTGCCCCCGCACAGCGACAGCGTGGTCAAGGTCGCCGCCATGCTGGAGCGTGCCGCGACGCATCTGATGCCGGGCCTGCAGGTCGTTTGCCTTGAACCGCCAGACGGAGACCCATTTCGTGTCGCGGCGATGGCCACCTACGCCAATGAGACGCTTGTGCCATGGTTCGATCGACAGATTGTCGAGTTGCGCGCCAGCGATGCCAAGGCCAGGCTTGACGTGTACCTGTCGCACAACACAGGCACGTCTGCCGCTATCTGGGTGCTGACCAACGCGCTGCGCCACCTCAAGCCGGCCTTGGTGGCGATCCCCAAGTGCCGCGCGCGCCCGCTACCCGGCGTGCCGTTCGCCGCGGAGGTTCTGGAAGAGACTTGGGTCGACGCCGCCCCCCCGTGCGCCGTTGCCACTGTTTCCGACCAAGCGTTCGCCAAGGCGATCGAAGAACTGCGGCACTGGCGGGCCGCGTACACCGAGGCCATCGCGTCGCCCCACCACGAACTCGGCAGCTTCTGGCTGGCCAAAAGTAGCAAGCCCGTGCTGGCGGTTGTCGTGTGTCAGTTGGCCGACGGGTCGCTGCAGGCCTTTCGTGGGTGCAACATGGAGGTGTCGCTGCCGACCGGATCGCTTTGCGCGGAGCGCAACGCCATCAGTTCAGCCCTGGCCGCGAACCCGGCGATGCGGCGCGAGGACGTCCGGTGCGTGGCGGTCTATGGCGGCCAGTTGGGCGACAAGCGCTTTGACAACCCGCTGGAGCCGTGCGGGGTTTGCCGCGAATGGTTGCTGAAGATTGCCGAGGCCAACCCGCATTTTTGGGTGATTACGTTTGCCGATGATGCGGCGACGCAAGTGCATGTGCGGCCGGTGGAGGGGTAGGTTGGCTAGCGGTCAATACCTGACTTGCCGGTTGCTGGGCCAAAATTGACGAAGTTGACACAGACTATGCGAGATTCGAAATGGTGCGTGTACGCCCACAGCCTACGCGATCGTTCTCGATTTCGCGGCACCAAAGCCCAAATGCCGCGCCTGATACTGCGGCAACCGGCTACGCACAATCGCAATCGCATCCGCAGGGTTCGCCGCGTAGAACACCTGATCGTCGCCGATCTCCGGGTAGCGAGTCCGCGCATCGACCGGCGCACCGGCGAGCTTCTGGCTCCACCCCGGGACGTCAAGGCCGACAATCAGCCGCTTGTACTGCCAGGCGTAGCCGATTTCGGTCAGCGTGCCGGCGCCGCCGCCCACGGCCACGACGGCATCCGCATTGGCAATCACCGTATTGCGGGCGGTGTCGAGGTGCGTCGCTAGCACGATGTCGACCCATTCGTTGGCCTCGGCTGGGTCGCCGACCGGCAAGACGCCGACAGTGTCGCCCTCGCGGTAAGCAAGGGACGCGTGTGCACCGCGACAGGCCGCTTCCATCACGCCGCGCATGCCGCCGCAAAGCACGCGAAATCCTTCGTCCACGGCTAGTCTTCCAAGATCGAATGCCGCCTGCCAGCCTTGAGAGCCAGGTTGCGCACCAGCGTCGCCGACAATCGCAAGCAATTTTCTGCGGCTCATAGCGAAAGCTCCTTGGTGCGACCGAGCACCTTGTCGAGAAAATCCGGGTCATCCTGCGCCAGCAACCTGGGAAGCGCCATATGCTTTGGCACGGTCGACGGCGGTTCGTGCAGGGCGAATCCGAGTTCGAATCCCGCAGCTTCCGCATGTTGGGCCAACCGGCCATCGACATCGCCGTCCGGCCAAGCTAGCGCCCTTGGCTGGCCCAGAGCCTCCAGCCAGGAGCGCATCGAAGCCATGGTGACCTGAAGTTCGTTGTTTGGGCAGGTACTCAAGCGCACGTGGTCGGTGCCGTGGCCGGCCAACGCAACACCCATCGGCACAGCAGCTGTGAGTTCGGCCGCCGACGCGTACAGCAATCCCGGTTTGATGTGTGCCAGGTCTACGCCGTGCTGCTGCGCGGTATCCGCGACTCTGCTCAATTGCTGTCCAATGGGCAGGCGGAGCAGTTCGGCCCGACGGCCGCCGGAGATTTCGCGCATGCCTTGATCGGCAGGCACTTTCGCGGTCGCCAACACCACGCGCATCAAATCGAGCGGCGCCCACGTAGGGAACCCGTCGGCAGTCGGTGCGCGGGCAAACTGCACTGCAGGCACACCGGAGCGTGCCAGGACTGGTACCGCCAATTCGATGAAGTCGCGGTAGCCATCGTCGAAGGTGACCAAGAGTGCCCGCTCCGGCAAAGTCGCAAGTCCACGGTGGGCTTGGAGAACCTGCGCCAGCGAGACAGGCCGAAACCATCGCGCAGTCGAGCGCATCTGTTGGACAAAGGCCGCCAGCGATATCGCCATGCCACGACGCGTGTACAATTCCGAAAGCGGATCATGCACATCGCGCACGACTCGGTGGTAGCACAGGGTAGTCAGGCGGGCCAGGCCGTCGTCGTGACGTGGCACCTTGGCGTATGAAGGCCGCGCAATCAGGCGCGCGACCACCCGCTCGCGTTGCTGACGCTCGGCCTCGGGTCGCTCGGTTGACGGCTCGTGCAGGTAAAGGGCCCGCTCGATGTGCCGTGGATCCTTGGCCATTTCGACGATCGGCAGCATGAAGGCCCAGTCATTGGCCAGGTCGACCCAGTCGCCGCCAAGTTGCAAATCCGCGCGGGCGATGCGGTCAAAGAGCGACTTGCGAAACGTGCGCAGGTGTTGCCACACGTTGCCGCCGCGATGCGCCCGCGGGTCATCAAAGGTCACAGGGTAGCGCGCCTGCTTGTCGGTGCGAATCATGCTTCCCACGGTGACGTCGGCACCCTCGGCGTGAAGGCGCGCCACGGTTGTCAGGGCGTCGCTGGCGCCAAGCGCGTCGTCGAGGTCAAGCAGAACCACAACTGCATCAGGATTGACGATGCACTGGCGAATGGCCAAGTAGGTGTTCGCCAGCAGGCCTTGCCGGCGCCGTTGTTGGATCACGGTCGCACGGTCGCCCAAGCGGGCCGCCTCGGCCACCAGAACGTCACGCGCGCTGTTGGTGGACGCGTCGTTGATGACCACCGCGCCCCAGTCGCAGTCGACTTGGGCCAGCAGCGAGTCGAAACACCTGCGGATCCGGCCCGCCGGCACGTCGCGACCGCAGACCACCACCACCATAGACTCGCGCCGTGCCTGCCCGAGCCAAGCCTCTTCCGGGCCGCACACCAACGGTTGGCGAACCTGTGCGGCTGGCGCGCAGCCCGCCTCGACGCGATCGAGAATCAGGAGCAGGTCGGTAGTCCGCGGCTTGCGGGCATTGTCGACGCCCGCGAACCACAGCGCCGGTGAACCGCGCCGCAGCGATAGGCAACGCCCTTGCCCTGTCAGCACATCCAAACTCCGATGCCATGGTACGGCTAACCGCCCTTGCGCGATTTCGTTGGGCAATGGCCGCAAGGCAACGAGCCGCGCGCGGTGCAGCCAACCAGCCATGGCCTCAACGCGGTGTGGGCTGCGGTTGGTCCCTGTTGTTTGCGGGTCAGCATGGCCGCCGAACACAGGCAAGGAAAGAGCCACGGCCGTTGGCGTATCGGCAAAGACCTGCGCGGCCTCGTTGATGAAGTCGAAACCGAGTAGGGGTCGGCCGATCAGGACATCAGCGTCCACGTGCAGGACAATGTCACCCCGACACGACTCGACAGCTTGCAAGAAGCCCAAAGCGGGCTGACCGTTGGCAACGTGCGCGCCGTTGTGGTCCAGACCGAACCACCGTTGCGCCAGTTCCCCGGCCGCGCCGTCCAGTGGCCCATACACGACGCGATCCACCACACCATCGCGCTGCAGGCCTTGCAGGATGTCTTCAACATCTTTGAGGTTGCCATGATGCCATGACCGCGGATAGGGGCCAGCAAACGGGTCGAGCGCCACCACCACTTCGTCGAACGCGCGCGGCTGGCCAAGTTGGTTGACTTGATGAACAACAAAGTCGAGCAACAGCGGGGCGTCCATCGCGCAGGCCTTGATGACGAGGGACGTCCGCGCAAGGGCATCGGGCAGCGGCCGCAGCCGAAAAAGGCGAAACTCGGCGAGCATTTCGAACCGGCGCACGTCCAGACCGTCAACGGTTTCTTCTGCCACGATCTGCAACCCAGCCTTGGCGAATGCGCGCCGGTACCAGCTCAATGGCCGGTGGTATTCGACACGGCGGCGCTGCGACGCCCGCACGGTCTTCTGGTAGGCAAACCGCTGCTGGTAGTCGGCCCCCGGCGCGCAGTGGCGGCACTGATAGTCGGTCTCGGGCGTCTGCAGGGCGGTCGGGTCACAAATCGCCACAAGTGCCTCGCCGCCATCATGAATTAGCTTCGAGATGTTGCCGAGCACCTGCGCGGCCACCTCGTCCGGCACGGCACACAGCACGAGCGAGCAAAGCACCTGGTCGTACCCTGCCTTGTCCGCCAGCTTGCGCTCCAGCGCCGCAGAATCGAGGAATTCGACGTCGGGCAGCGACCTCGCCCACAGCAGGTGCAAATCCGGGTCAATGTCGAATGCCGCGAGTTGGTCGGTGCGCAGAAGGCGATGCACATTGCGAGGTTTGCCGCAGCCATAGTCGAGCATTGCCGTCGGCGCTCGGTCGCGCACCCGCAGCTCAACCAGCTCATCAAGGCGCTGTTTGGCCGGGCTCAAACCCACGGCGGCATGAAGCACCTGCCAGCCCGCCAGCTCGGCAAAATCGGTATCGCCAATCGACTGGCGCATCAAGTCGTTGAGATTGCTGCGTGTCGCGAAGCGCCAGCTCAACCACGCGCGCCGGATCATCGCCGCTTGCCCAACCTCGGTCAGCGGCTCCAGCGACTTGCCCAAGTCGACGAGGCGCAGCCCGCTAGTGGTTCGCAAGAGGTTCTTGGGGTGCACGTTCGAATGAACCCAGCCGGCTTGGCACAGCGTACGCAGCATGGTCAGCAGTTGGGGACCGTGGCCGCCCGCATAGGCCTCGCCGTCGATCAGGTCCATTTCGATGACCACGCACTCGCCAAACTCGTGTACTGCGTGCAGCGTCGGCAGCGCTCCGGGTACGGGGCAGTCGAGCAGCCGGCGCAGCGTCGGCAAGTGGTCGATCCGGCTGCTCCTGCTCCAGCGATCAAACAGCTTGAGCGCGCGGCCGCCGACCTCCAGCACTACGCCCTCGGCCCCCATGCCGAGCAGCTTGGTGGCTTCTTGGTTCAGCCGCCGGCGCACAATCCGCATGGCGCGCTCGTACCGCGTGCTTGCGGTCCACTCTCGGAATGTGTCCAGCGTTTCGCGGGTGGCGCCGGAGAGTTGCGCGTCCGCCGCGTCAAGGTAGGCGAACAGCATCGCGTCATCAACGCGAGCCCGGACGTCGTGGACCAGCTTGGCAATTGCCGCATCGGCGAAGTCCGCCCGTGCGCGTTCGCCCAGTTCCCGCAAAGCCCCAACAGCCTTGGCGAGTTCCGGTTCGGCTGTCCACCAGGTGGGCGCCCGGTCCAGCATGCGGCACAGCGCTTGACCGAGGCCGATAATTCGTTGGGCGCCGATACGGCAGAGTGCCAGTCTCTGCTCGCAGTAGCGACGGGTGGCTGCGCAGATGGTCTGTTTTTCCTCGACCGTCAGAGCAGTACGGGCATCGCCGCGTTGCTGCAGCAAGTCCTCGTACGCCCGCGCAAAGGCGTGCCCGAGGATGTCGTCGGCCCAGTTTGCGTAGTCCAAGGGCCGCGCTATGTCGTCGGATCGGTCGTGGTGCAAGGCGATTGGCATGCCGACTACGCTTGCGCCCAAGCGGTACTGGGCATGCACAGCCCACAGCGTGTCAGACCTGCGAACATGCCGACTGCCCAGCTTTGGCGACAGGTTGGGCGCGCGCCGCAGCAAGTCCAAATCGAACACTAGCGTATTGCCGCCCCTCAACACGGTCGGCCGGGCACGTTCCAGTGGGTCGCCGTCGAATTGCTGCAACGGCCGAAACAGTTGCTCGCCTGCGAGGATCCGAAGGCAGCGCCGGCCGACGTGGAGCAACGTTCGTTTCAAGTCTGGCTCGTTGCAAACCGGCATGAACGGCGTCTCCAACCGGTCGGTCTCGGTGCGCGGGTGGTCGTGGTAGTAGTCGCGGCGTTCGCGCATCCACGGGACGTTGACCTGCTCGCCGGGCGGAAGCTGCTCTGTCGACTCGCGCACGCAAGCGCCTGCAAGAAAATGCACTAAATCCACAAGTTGGGTACGGATCGAGCCAGCCACCGGAATCGGCGGGTCGCCGAGCATGGAGCCAATGACCACATCGTGCCCGGCATCGCGAGCGCGCTGGATGTCGGAAACCAGCAGCTTGAGATCCTTGGGCAACCGCATGTCGTCATCGAGGATCCACGCCACGGTGTCCTCGCCCATCCGGCTGGTCGCAGCGACGAAGCGATGCAGCAGCGTGCGCGACTCGGCGATGGACTTTTTGCGAGGAAGTTCATCTGGCAGCCCGCAGTCTGCAACGACCTTGACCTGCGCGGCGAGTGGAGCCGGCCAAACCATCAGCCCCAGCCGGTCGGCGCACTCAACCGCGCGAGCAAATCCGACTGGGTCCGCGTTCTCAAGCAGCACCACGTCCAAGCGGCCGACCTCGGCAACCGCCGCCAGCCGCGCCAGATCCTGCAATAGGCGCTCGGCCTTATGCGGCGCATCGCCATCGACGATGACGCCGACCGCCAACTTGAGCGTCCGGCCTGTCGTCACTGCTTGGCGCTTTTGCGGCCGCTCTGCGCGCTCGTTCGCCGGTACAGACCAACCAAACAGGTCAGCCGCACGCACCTTGAATGCGTCCGTTTGGCTTGGAGTCATGCGCCAAGCGTACTTGCGGTAGAAGGCGTCGAGGCCGCGCAACTTGGCCGTTGAGCCTTTGTCGGTCAGTCGCTGCGAGCCGTGCAGCGTGTCGTGATGGCACGCCGGCCGGGATTGGATGCGCAGGCGCGCCCCGAGATCGGCGAGGCGGATGCACAGGTCGCGATCGGTGCAGCTTCGCAGCGCCTCATCGAATCCGCCGACTTGCAGCCACGTGCGCAGCCGCAACGACAAGTTTGAGCCCTGGATGCCCGGATTGGTCGCCAAGAAATCGCTGGCACGCAGGGCGGCGGGCGGCGTGATGACTCGGCCGTCCGGACAGTCGGTGTCGTGTCGGAAGAAAGCAGCGGCGACGACGTCTGCGTGGTCAGCAACTGCGGCCACGTCTTCGAGGTAGCAGGGATCCCACCAGTCGTCGTCGTCGAGGAACGAAGCGATGGTGCTGTCGAGGTCGAATTCCGGCTCCAGCGCGTGCATGGCCTGATTCCATGCGCCCGATGCGCCGGCAGTGCGCCCGTTGTGCAGGACTGCGAGCGGCAAGCCAAGAGTTTGGAAGCGTTGTTCGATGGCGCCAACGTCGGCGTCCTGGCGGTCGACGACGAGGACGATTCGCTCCGGTGGCAGCGTTTGGGCTTTCACGGAGCGCAGCGCGCGGTCGAGCAGTTCTGGACGCTGGCCGGTCGTTGCGAGGACGACGACAAAGGCTTTAGGTGCAGTGCTGGACTTCATGGTGGCCATCCTTGGATGGAGGACAAGCTGCTTACGCGGGCTCGGCGCGAAACGACGCGCTTGGCTCCACGGCAGACTACGCAACGGCCGAGGATCTGACCACCAAGATCCGCAAGGGCAGGCTCATGCTGACGGCGTCTCTGGCAATTGACCATGCTGTCGCGAGGAATTACCCTCGCCTCATGCCCCTTTCCCTCTACATCGACGAAACTGGCAACTTCGACGCCGCCTTCAGCCACGACGTCGCAATTTGCGGCCTGCTCGCCGACGACGTAGTGCACCGGAACCTCGCCGCCCGCCTGCGACCCGCGGCCGAAGCGTTTGCACCCGAGGTCCCCTGGCCGTGGCACGCCGCCCACCTCAATCGCGCGGTGATGTGGGCGTTGTGGCACGACGCACTGCCCAAGGCGGTCGACGCGGATGCGTTTTGGCGTGAACCGGCTGAGCAGTTGGCCGATCTCGTGCGGACGCACGCGCCCCGCAACTGGCGCACGGCGACAGATGCGCTGAGGACCGGAAGGCGACCGGACATGGACGATGTCGGCGCGGTAGAACAAGCAGCCAGGGCGCACGATCCAGCGGGTCTTGCGGCACTAGCCGTTAGGCAATCACAAGTACTTGCTTTTCTTGACTACTGCCTGACCACGCTCGTGGAACAGGCGGGATCATCGCCAGCGGTGTTTGCGGCAGAGGCTCTTCGGCCCGAGGAAGCTTCGCGCGCAGACCGATACTTGGCACTGCTACCGTCAGCGGTCAGCCGTGCTGTCGATTTGGCAATCGTCGATCCTCCAAACTGCGGCAAGTCGTTCGAGTTGCATTTGTACGTTCTCGGTCGCCACGTGGTGGACCCTGTTCTTGGCACGGCCACCGATTTACACCAACGACATCTGCAGCAGGCCGCTGCGACCGCCACGCAAGTCATCTCCCGGTCGCGCGCGCATGGAGCGACGACGGTGCGCGTGGTTCCAGTTGAAGTCGCCAAATTCCAAGGCGATGTTCACGGCTCATTCGTGCTGGCCGATCGCTTGGCGAACTCGGCGGGCCGCGCGTTTCGCAAAGCGGCAGGAAAGTCGCACGCGCACTTGGCCACCGTCTTACAGCACGAAACCGGAGTACCGATTGCCGAAAGCGCGACGCGCTCGCCGCTCGCCGCCGGCCAACCAGCTCAGAGCTACATCGACCATCACCGCGGCTGCGGCGTCCATCCGCGCCCGGATGCTCCGGACCTGAGCTCGTGCCGACCGTGGGCGGCGGAACAGGCGCGCGCGTGGGCCGAGGAGCTTGCATGAGGCTCCACCATGCATTGAACGTATATAGCCGGCGGTTGCGCGGCGTTGTCGCCACTGCACAAGAACGCGAAGTGGCGTCTGCGGTAGTCTCCAAGGCGCTGCAGCAATTTGCACAGCGAGGCACCCCGGTCCGCGAGTTGGCTGTTGAGGACATCGTCAACGCGGCACAGGCGAAGTTGCTGCGGGTTGCGCCAGAGTGCGCGGCGGCTGCGCTCGACGACGGCCCGGAGGCCGATATCGCCGACAAGCAATGCGGTGCGTACCTGCGGCGGACGGTTGATAGCGTCAAGGCCGATCAGATCCGCCGACTGCAGCGTCGCGACAAAGAAGCTCAGACCATTGAGGGTGCCATCGAAGGCGAAACGCCGTCCGGTCCGGCGGCTCCGCAACTGGACGAGGCCTTCCTTCACGACGTCAAGCGCCTTGTGGGCGCAGAGGTGATTCCGCGCCTGGCGCGCCGCGCAGGGCCGCACCACGCCGAGCGAATGATCGCAGAAGGCCGCGCCGCTATCGACGAAATGGTCGACTTGCAAACAGGCGACCGTTCCGTTGAGCAAGTTCTCGGCGTCGCGCACATTGATACCGAGTTCGACACAAAACGGGGCGCATTGTACCAACGGCACTGCCGCCTGCGCGCGCGAATCAGCGCAACCGCGGCTCACATGGCGAAGATTCAGAGGAGCCCAACGCGGCCGGGCTTCCTGCTCGAACCAGAAGACGTCGTCAACATCGAGCGGTGGTTGCAACTGCTCAAAAGGCGGTCGTAAATGGATGCAACACGGGTGTCAGATCCGGGTATTGAACGTCGTCTACCCAACCGGCCATGGGCCACTTTGCGGCGCAAAGGCAAGAAATGACAGGCTTCAGCAACAAATCGCCGGACCCTTTCGCTGATTCAGGCGCTTGGCAACTCGTGGCCGAAGCGACGCTGCTTCCACTGGCGAGCGAGATGCAGCAGCAGGGCTTCGTAAACGCTGCCCCGCTGCACGTCGCCGCGCTGCTGGCGATTCTGCCTCCGGACGCCGTTGCGGCTCGGCAAACCGGGCACCTGCACCACGCCGGTATCGCGGTCGTGCGCAACGCGGGCTGGGAAGTGTGGCATGCGGCCGACAACAAGAATCTGCTGCACATTTCGCGAAAATCTGGCACGCCGTGCGGGGTCGACGCAATCGCAAGCACGGCGGCCGTGCATGTGGTCGGTGGGGCCATTTTGCTCGACCGCTCGCAACTGGGCGGGCCTTGCCAAGTCCGCTCCGCCGATGGCGCCGGCGGCCAAGTGGTGCTGCGGCTCGAGGCGCAGGGCGAGGGTGCGACGACCGTGCAGTGCTTTCATCAGGGCGCCGCGATACAGTTTGCCTTGCCTGTAGTTGAGTCGCCCGTTGCTGGATGGGCTGCTGGCGATCCGTGGCTCGCAGACGTTGTGCAAAAGAAGCTCCTAAGCGGCGATCCGGTGGACCACTTGGCCGCCGTTGGGCACACGCTGCGGTTAACCGTCGACGAGCGGCCGGCGTCTGCGAGCGACCTCGCCGCACAACTTGCACAGATCCCGCCGCAGATCGGGTGGGCGACGACAATGCCGCGTGCCACCGCGACAGCAGTTGCCGCCATCGTGCGCGTGCGCGCAGAACGCCTGCGCGAAGAATTGGCTCGCTTGCTCGATTCGGACGACCTGCCGCCCAAGGCCTTTGCTGCCGCGCTGACGGTCGGTCTGCGCAGCCGTGACGACTTGGAGAGTGCTCGACTGGTGTTGAATGCTACTGTCGCGCGCGGCCTGTGCGACTTGGCGCTTGCGGATTTGGACGACCTCGCGGCGCCGGCCTGCCGACACCTGGACGCCGATTGCGTGGAACACGACGAGCAGTTGGATAGGGCCGCCTCGGTCCA
Source organism: Pseudomonadota bacterium (assembly GCA_005792545.1). Classification (GTDB taxonomy): domain Bacteria; phylum Myxococcota_A; class UBA9042; order UBA9042; family UBA9042; genus SXRM01. The sequence goes on from SXRM01000327.1 coordinate 17,700, forward strand.
GGCCGATGCTTGGTGGGCGCGGGTCGGCGCAGACTTCGGCGAGAGTAACGACGCGGCAGACGAGACGTGACGTGCGACATGAACACCGCTCCCAGTCCCGGCCGAATCATTCTGCTCAGCGCCAACGACGAGGGTGGAGCCGCGTGGGCGTGCGAGTTGGACGCCCCGGCAGGCCGACGGCTCATACCGCTCGGCGATGTTGCCAAGCTGGCCTGGCAGTCGGCGCGGGCGGCAGCCAATACTGCAGCCAGAATCCAATTTCGCCCGATAGGCGATGTGCAAGCTCCGGGCGGTCTTGTCTATCGGAACCACGAAAGCAGCGCTGTGGCACCTACTGTGGACGGCGCGTCGTTCGGTCTCGGATTTGCGCTGGTACAGCTGTCGCTGTCGTGGGGCATCGCAGTGCCTGCCGGGTGGTCGTGCAGCGCTGCAGTTGACGCGCGAGGCGTGCTGCATCCCGTTGGGCGCTTGGAGGCGAAGTTGCGCGCTGCGTCGCTGGTAGACGTCGAGCGCGTATTGGTCTCGATAGACCAAGACACAAGCCGGCACGCTGACGTTCAATGTGTCGCAGTCGCCACGTTGCAAGACGCGATTGCCCTGCTCTGGCCTGAACTTGCCACTTGGTTCGACGCCAACTGGGGCACTGCCGCAAAGCTGACAGAACTGGCCCGCAATCTGCGCGACCTGCACCGCCAAGGCCACGCCGTTGTCAGCAACTGGCGCGCAGTCGCGGACACAGCAGCGCGGGCGATCGAGCTTGCCGGCCCCGACCATCCCGAGCGCTCATCACTCGGCCGCAGCCGTGAAGTCGCGCGCCGCCACGCCGCCAACGCCGGTGAACTGCAATTGCCCAACGACGCCGAGCTGGCTGCCCTGTGCGAGCCCGACCGCACAGACGTAATCGCCGACATGGTCCAGCAGGCGGCAGACACGGGCTGCGTAGCTCCAGCGGATACGCTGAAGTGGGCGAACTCGCGGCGGACGCGTTTCGGCAAGGATGCCTTTCCCAGCGACCTCAAGGTGTTGGGCGCGATGGCCCGCGCTGCCTGGGTGCTCGGTGACGGCGAGAGTGCAGTGGCCTGGGCTGAAGAAGTGGTTCTCGGCTGGCTGGCGCGCGAGCGCGAACAAGACGCGTCGCGACCTCTGGCGGCTTGGCTCAAGGTTGCGGCGCTGCTGGGCGACTCGCTCGGCTTCGACCGCGCGCTGCACATCGCCACCAAACGCGTCCAGCCGTTTTGCCCGCAGAGGTTCTGGCTCGACGAGGCGATGGGCGTCGGCCTTGCTGTGGTCCAGCAGTACTCCGAGGCCACGGAGCGGTTGACTGCGGTGCTGCGCGGCGGAGACGACGTGTTTGGGCACGTGCGCGGGTCGGCCTGCCGGTATCTGCTTGCCATGCCCGAAGTGGACGTCAGTCTACGCGACGAAGCCTTGCGGTGGCTGGCTGGCGATAAGCTAGGCGAGAACGGCCGCAAGTACTGCGCGTTAGCCGACCTCGACGCCGCGTTAGCGCAGGGCAAGCTCGGCAGTGCACGTAGTGCGTTTGAGCAAGTTCTCGCCGAAGAACGCTATCCGATGACGACGGTTTGGCAGGCTTTCGGTGGTCTGAATGAACTGGACCGCTTGCGGGCTGTGGCGCGGTGGTATCCCTACTGAAGGCGGAATCGACCGTGCAGAACCGTTGTCACTCTGCTAGAACGCAATCGGGTTTGAACGCGCACCGAAACGAAATATTGGGCAGTGCCGGCTCGCCATCGCCGCGAGAGTTCCAGCTCAGCCTTGGCACACCTACCGGTCGACTCGTCAGGAGCTGGCCATGGTAGAGGTGCCGACAACGCACGCCAGATTTACATTCTTCGGCGTCAGCAGCCCTGAATCCAAACGCTTTCGGCGGAAAGCTGTCGTCTGCCCATTCTGACGTTCCCTTGGCAAAGCCGAGAGCGCGAAGCTTGTTGGCGGCAACTTCCCACTGAGCGATGGTCGGCAGCGTCCCGCCCTGGGTCCGACAAAACTCGGCCGCCTGGACCCAGGTGACGAAGTTAATTGGATGATGCTTGACGCCGAGCTTCAAGTTGCTGCCAGGCACGGGCCGAAAGGCCGGCAGGCTTGCGAGCTTTCCACCGGCCAATGCGCGGCGAAACCGCTCGGTGGTCACCGGAGCAGCGTCGAGGCAGAACTCTGCTACCGCCTCCTCTGGCGGTCTTTTCAACAGTGGCTTGCCCCAATGTTTCCGGTCGGGCGGTCCGCCAGAGAGTTTGAACTCGGCCGCGTCCACCAGATTCGTTCCTGGTGGACACCTTGCCACCGCTGCTTTCGGTTCGGCAGCGGGTTCAACTTCTGTCTCAACGTCCCGCTCTGCAATTGGCGCCGCCACGTCAGGATTTGCAGCCGACTCCGTGTCAACTATTACAGTGGCGTCGGCCTGAAACAAGGGGCCTGGCGCAACAGCGAGAGCGTCCTGCATCTGCGAGTTGGCGCGCGGATCTTCTGCTCTCGCGGTGACTTTTTTCGCGGCGTCTGCATTTGCAGGCGCTGGTTCATGAACCCGCGCCGACAGCGGTTCGCCGACGTCAACGGTCCGCGGAAGCACAATAACAGCCACGGTTGCCGCAAGACCGGCGGAAATGACAGCAATCAGGCCGGCGACGATCAGGTTAGATGACTTGCTTGTGCGTCCCCGTTGGGTGGCTTTCGATTGCAAATGTCCCAGTTGCGCCTTCGCGTTCTCCAATTGCGATGTCTTTTCATCGAGCTTGCTTTCAAGTTCGGCGATGATGCAGTCTCGAGCCATCGATCGCACCGGTGACCGGCTTGCCTCAGCCAGAGTCATCTGCGCCCGGGCGACGCGCGGCGACATCTGGCGAGCATAGCCTGAGCTCTGGTACAGCCAGTTGACGATAACCAGCAGGCTGCAGATACACGCGGCCTCGACCGTTGCATCGGGTTTCTTGTTGGGCGCCTGAACATGGGCGCCACGGTTTCCGCACACGCGAATGACCGCCAACATCTCGATAACGATGTCGTCCAATCTGGCGGCCTTGAGGAGGTCCCTTGCGACATCGCCCTGCGCCTTCTTTGATACGGGGACGAGATGCGCTGCAAACGGCGTGTCGGCGGCCGCGATATGCAAGACCGCCTCGCCGACCTTGCGCGCATTGGTCAAGAACGTCTCCATGTCGTGATTGACATGCGCGGCGCATTTGTCGAGGCAAGACTCGAGGACCTCAAAGTAGTGGTCCACGCTGGTCGGCGCGGCATTGGCCATCGGTGCCTCAAGGCCGCGCGAAGTCCCGACGTGAGCTGGGTCGGTTCGCGGGCGCAGCACCAACCGTAGCTCAGGCCGGCTCGGACTGGCAACTATGCTGCAGCCAACGCTTTCCGCCAGCGCCCTAAGCGGAGCTTGGCGGAACCGGCCATTCTTGGCTGGCTGGCCGCGCTCGGCCACGATGGTCACACCAACACCAACCGCCGGCGCTTTTTAGCCAACTGCGCGCCCACCAACAAGCCGCTCAACCGCGGATCGCACTGGCCGTCGCGGTATCCCAGATAGCGAGCTTCGTCGCCGGCAGCCGGAATCCAGCGCTCAATTAAGACGAGGTCGTGGGTGACGGTCGCGGCCTGTTGCACCACGCCGTGCAGCGTGCGAGCTGGCGAACTGCCGCCGACCGACCGCTCGTCGAGCGCCGGCACGCCTTTCTTCGATACGAGGTCGGTGATGGCGTCCTTGACCTGCGCCGGCGGTGCCACCGGGCGGCGCCAATCCACCGTCCAGCCGACGTCTTTGGGCAAGCGGTCCGGCCGGCGCCACGCCCAGTAGGCGTCGATAGGCCACCAGTAAACGTTCTGGCGGACCCGCTCGCGGCGGAGCATGAGATCAGCGGCAAGCATCTGGCGACCGGACTCTAGCGCGGCCAGACGGCCATCGACGATGCCCAGGGCGCTGCGCTCCAGCAGCCGGGTTGCGGCATCGGCGACCAGTCGAACGTCCGGGCCGAATCCAAGGGCGTGCGCGAATTCCGCTGTCGTGCCAAGCCCTGCGCCGGCCAACCTCAAGACCGCGCGCTCCGAGGCCGACAACGCGGTGGGCAGCGACACGTCGAGTTCCAGCTCCCAGCAAAACACCGGAAAGGCGAACTCGTGTTGGAAGTCCAGCGAATAGCCGTCTGAGATCAATTGGTCGCGCATCCCGTCCCTCCTGTTGCAGCTGCCTCACTTGGCAGCGAGAAATTGGTCTACCGTCAGCAGGTTTTCGGCGGGTAGCAGCTCAATCAGCGACTGCATCAGCGGCGTGCCCGGCGCGCCTTCCAAGTCGCCGACGAGCACCAGCAGCGACTTCGCCCGCGACATAGCCACGTTGAACAGCCGCGGGTCGGCCAAGAACCGCCACTCGGCGGAGCCGGTGCGCACCAGCGAATACAACACCACATCGGCTTGGCGGCCCTGAAACGTATTCACAGTGCCGGCGCGCACATCTTGAAGCGCCTTCCATTTGCGATTGAGGCGCAACTCGAGTTCCTTTCGCTGCGCCAAGTAGGGCGTGATGACGGCAACGGTCAGCTTCTTGCCGGCAGCGGCGGCATCGCGATCCAAGGCCTCGGCCACGCGGAGAAGCTGGTCGGCCTCTTGGCGGTTGCGGCGCGACCCGTCAGGCGTCTGTTCGTCGGCGCCGCGAAAGCCGAGGAACAGCACGCGGTGGTCGCGGTCAAACGCGCCGGCGGGCAGCGGGCGGTCTTCGTGTTTGACGTTGTGGAGCAGCCGGCCGTCGTAGAACAGCTTGGAGACCACCGAGCCGATGGTCGGGTGCATACGCGACTGGGTCAGCATCTCGCCGCGGTGGTCGGGCGGCAGCACGCGCTCGAACAGGTGCTGGAACAGCGACAGCTTGGCCTCGTCTGGGTCGAGGCCGGACTGATCCAGTTGCTCCGCCGTCAGCGAATCAAGGAACGGCGCCAGTTGCTTGTGGTCGCCGATGAGCACAATGCGCCGCGCGTCGACCAGCGGCACCAGCACCTCGGCCAGGGTGATCTTGGCGGCCTCGTCGACAATGACGACGTCCCACGCCTGGGCAGCCGCCCGATTCAGCGAACGCGGCGAGCGCGCCGTCGTGGCGCCCCAGACCTGAACGTGGTGGGCAAACTCGCCGCGAATGCCCCGCGCTGCGTGGGTCAGGTCCTCGCACCAGTCGCGCACGATGGCGCGGACGGCTTGGCTGCCCGAGGCGTCGGCGTTGGTCACCGCCCGTTGCTGCCATTGCGCCGCGCGGTGCCGGAACATCGGCTCAAGGCCATCGTGGCAGTCCGCATTGCGCAGTTCCTCGCGCACGTCGCGCACGATCCACGGCGCGTTCGGCAGCATGGCGGCAATGTCTGCCGCAGTCAGCCGTTCCAAGGCATTGGCGACCGCCTCGTTGGCCTGCGAGCAGACCAGAATCCGCAGGTTGGGCCGCCGCGACAGCAGGTGCAGAACCAGTTCGATGATGAGCGTGGTCTTGCCGGTGCCCGGAGGCCCTTGCACGCAAGACACGGTGGCCGCAAGCACGCGTTCGATGATGTCCATGACGCGGCGATCTTTCTGCAAAAACGACTGGAACGGGACGATTTCTTGCCGCTCGCCGAGCTGGTGCGCGCTGGTCAAGGTCAGCAGTTCCGGCAAATCGGACAGGCACGCTTTGCGCTGCCGCACCGTGTCGAGCGCCCTGTCGAGCTGGTTCAAACCGTCGTACTTGACCTTGTCGCGAATGATCCATCTCTGTTCGCGGGCGAGTTCCATGTCGGCGGCCAGCGTGAAGACTGCGGTGGTCTCTCCCTTGTCATCGGTCTGCCACTGCGCCACCGTGCCGAGGCAGTGGCCGCTGCCCGGATCCACCAACTGCATGGCGTCAAGCCGGTCAAACAGGCTGGGCACCTTGGCATTGGCGATCCGTTCACGCTTGCAGGGCGCCCCGGCGAGCAAGTTCTTGACCTCGGCGGCCGCAAGCTGCTCCACACGAAGGACGCGGACCTTGGCGTTGCGCACACGCACCCGCGGAATCGCCGCGCCCGCATAGCCGGCAGCCTGCGTGACGCGCACCTCGCGGCCACCACCGAGTTCCTTGCCGTTTTCGATGACGAACTCGCAAACCAGCACCGGCAGGCGCTCGAACTCAAGGTCGATGACCCGCTGCGCCAGTTCGAGCAGCTTGGCGACCCGGGCACTTTGGACCAAACTCTGGGCCGCGCGAGCCGCCTCGACCAGCGCGCTGCCGCTGCCGACGCCGGTGCGCAGGCACAGCTTGACCGTGGCGGCGTCGCGGCGGTCGTTGGACATTTGCGTGCCGGTCAGCGACTTGACGTCGATGAGGCGGACCCGGCGGGTGTCGTCGCCGTCCCACACCGCCACGGCCAAGGTGGTGCGGCCGTACAGCTTGATGCGTTGGCCGGTGCCGGACAGGTCCAAGCGAATGGCGAGGCCGTCGTTGAGGTCGGCTGCCAAGTCGCCCGCCGTCAGCCCCAATTCAGTCGCCTTGGTCGTCGCAGCTTGCGTCAGCGACAAAATAGCCGTCGGGGTCGGCGTAATGGCGTCTTTAGCGGCGGCCAATTGCCCAGCCAAGGCGCGCAAAGTCGGGCGTTTCTCGGGGTCGTCCGACAGTCCCTGACGCAAAACCGCGCAAAGCTCTTCGGCAATCGCCTGCGGCACCGCTGCCAGTTCCAGCTCGCAGCGGGCGTGTTCCCACAGGTCGTTGAACGAGTCCGGCTTGAAATCGTCGGGCGGCAGGCACATGCCGAGCAGGCAAGTCAGCACCAAGCTCAGCGCATAGACGTCGGCCGGGTAGAGCGCCTCGCCGTGCAACCGCTGTTCGGGCGCGGCAAACGGCCGCGTGTACAGGTCGCGGAGCGTCCGGCCGCCCGGGTGCAGCACGCGATGGCTCAGCACGTTGGCGACGCCGAAATCGCATACGCGCAGTTGCTCGGTGTCGCGGTCCAGCAAGATGTTGCCCGGCTTCAGGTCGCGGTGGATCACCTTGCGGTCGTGCGCTGCGGCCACGGCATCGACCACGCGCATTGCTTCGCGGAGTCGCCAATCGAGCGACCGGTCAGCCTGGCCTTCGGCGGCTTCGGTCAGCAGGGTCGCCAGCGTGGTGCCGCCCGACACAAGGTCGAACACCAGCACCGGCGAACCGTCGGTATGGCGAAAGTACTGGCGCAGCGGCACGACGCCCGGGTGGACGAAGCCGTCAAGCGCCGCAATTTCGCGCGTGAACATCGCGTCGACCAGCCCGTCGTCAGGATCGGTCAGCCGCAAGACCTTGAGCGCAAAGCGGTTGCCGTCGTCGTCTTCGGCTTGGTACACGTCGGCGTATTCGGTGCGCGCCAGAATGCGGTGGGCCCGGAAGGATCCATAAGTGGTCGGCATCGTTGACCTCGCTGCCGCGCTGATGCGGCATGACGGCGAGGACGATGAGGTTTGCGGCAATCTGACAGCAGTGGCGGCGGTCGACGTCTATTCGTCGGCGCAGGCCTCAGCGCCTTCGGTCACGGTACGCACAGCTTGTCGGGGCGCGTCGGGAACGCATCGCGAATTCTCGCCGCGCAGTTGCGCACTTCGGGAAAGTTCGATCGCTCGGCAATGGCGCACAAGTCCTCATATGCCTTACCGACAAACTTGGCGACCTCGCAACCTCTAGCCGCGGCCTTGCCATACGACGGGACGTGTTCGACGGCTTTGCGGAAGAGCTCCACCGCTCGCTCGCCGTCGCCGCCGCCCCACGCCACGACGCCGGCGTCGCTGCACGCATAGGCCTCGGCAATCTGCCGTTCGGCACCGTGCTCGTCGGGCCGGACGCGGTACAACCACCATTCGCACTGGGACTCGTCAACCGGGTGGTAGAGGGTCAATGCGGCCGACCCGAAGGCCCACAGCCGGACCTTGCCGCCGCATGCGAGCGGCCATTGCCCATCGGCCAGCGGCAGGCTTGCGTCAATTGCGGCGCACGTCGGGGTGGACGGCCATTTCAGCCGGCCGATGCGCGCGATGCCGTCGGAATTCACCTCGACCGTTAGCGATTTCGCCCAGGTGGTGGGGCGATAGACACGGACCGTGTTGTTCGGCCGCACGTCCGTTGGTGGACCTTCGACAGTCTGCTTTTCTGCGCTGGCCGCTGACAAATTGAGTAAGTCCAGGGCACCGCCCAGGCCATTGTGTACGGTCCATACGGCGAGCGACTCCGCGGCGGGCAAGTTTGCAAACGCCGGCCCCCAATGGCGGGCCAATGGCTCTGGCAGCGGCACAGGTGCCAACGGCAGCGCAGTTTTCGCCACGGCGCCTGACGAGGACTTGGGGCTTGGGCCCCTAGGCGATTCGCCAAGAAGCCACCAAGCCACTGAACCTGTACCAATGGCGACCACGGCGGCAAGCAAAATTCCGCGCAAAACACCGCCGGTCGACCGAGTCGACTGCTCTGGCTCAGATGCCGAGACGACGGGAACCTGCTGCGGTGCCGGAAGAGTTGGCGGCGATTGACGGGCAGCCAAAGCCGGCCGTTGCTCTTGTGGTGCGGACTGAACCGATGTCCACGCCTGAGTTGGCCGGCTTTCGAGGTTGGCGACTGCATTGCGCAGGGCTTGCCACGCATCGACGCCCGACCGGAATTTGGCGCCGTCGCCGTGTGCGCGCACGGCGTGGTCGAACCACGCAAACACTTCGTCCGAGCCAGGCGGCCCTTGGAGCCGCAAGTCCGGCGGGCGGTGGCCCAAGGTGAACGCGACGCCACACAGGCCGGCGAACAGCGCACCACACGCGGCAACGTCAAACTCAAAGGAGTTGCAATGCAACTTGGCGCCGTGCCGGTCGGCCAACAACGTCGTGGCAACCGTTGCGGCGTCAGCGGCGCTAGCGGGCGGCAACGCGGGGACTGCAAGTCGCAACTTGCGGCCTTGCATGACGACTGCTCCCGCCAAGTGAAGGCGACCGAAAGACAGGCCGTTGCGATGGGCGTCGGCCATGGCCTCAAGGAGCGGCAGCACGATGCGCGCGGCGCGGTCTGGATCTTGGGGATTCGCGGAGCGGGTTCTCGTCAGTGGGTCTTCGCCATCGACCAGTTCGAAAGTCCAGTGCAGCTTGCCGTCGATAGGTTCAATCGACAAAAAACGCGGCGCCGCTGACGCTTGCACCTGACGCTGGCTAGCGCTAGCCCTTTCCCGTTCGGCCAGGTCGCTCGAAAGCCGCGCATCAAGTGGCACGGCCAACCGAAGGCTGCCGTCGGTGGCGTCTGCGGCCTGCCACATGCCGAGGTGTGCAGCTGTGCGGAGCTGCCCCTGCAACTTCACCTTACTGAACTGCGCAGCGTGGGCGTGCCCGAGCATCAGGGTATGCGATGCCCGATCGAGATGCAGTTGTACCACCGTATGCCATTCGTTCGGTGCTTTTCGGTATGCTGCGAAGTCTGCAACCTCAGCGTCGGCCTTCGCTCGATACCTGGCCGCTTGCGCTTCGATTTTTGAGTACTCGGCACCCACAACCGCGCTGTCACCGGTAGCCACAGTCAAGATCGCCAAGCAATCCGTGCCGGCAACGGGCGCAACGCGAAGCAGCGGCGATAGGCACAGAGCAACCTTGCCATCGGGCGAGACCAGTAAGAGTTCGTGAGGCACTGGCGGTCGGTCAGCGGACCCAGCAACCGCGCCATCGTCGTCGCGGCGGCGATCCCCGCGCAGGCCTTGCCAGTGGCCCGACCAACCGGTTGGCCGAGCCGCCTCGCTTGCGGTTAGCCAGCCCAGACTGTAGCGTCCAAGGAAATCAAGGCCCTCCAGAGCTGGCCGCGCAACTGCCGCCAAATCCCGACTCGCTTCGACAGATGCGTGGACGCCGGATGGGCCGCGGTAATGGGCGACCCCGTTGCGGGCGCTGACCAGCCTTTCGAGTACCGGGACAGTCGACGGTTCGCGCCACCACCTTTGCAGCTCTGGACAGAAATGGGCCGGCGCGGCGGCAAGCGCTTCCTTGATGACATGCAGCGACTTGCCAAACGACAGAGGCAGCCAGTCACCAAGTAGCTTGCGAATCTTGTCGTCGGCAACCCCATTTGCTGACCCGCTGGCGAGCGCGACCACTGCTAGAAAGTGGGACACACCCTCGACCAACGCCAACAATCGATGAAGCTCGTCTCCGGGGGCGGCACGGACGTGGTCGGCGTACAGCGCCGCCAGAGGTTCTGGCATCTCTTCCCGCCAGATTCGGTCGAGGTGGCTGTCGAAAAGCTGAGGCATTCTGCGCACGCACGAGCATGGTTGTGGGACGAGCATAGGCGTTCCGACGGCTGGTGCGCAAGCATGCCAAGCATGCGGGTCGTCAGGGTCGGGCCAACCTTGCCCCCACCCGCCACCACCGCTATCCTCGCCGGCGCGGAGGCATCCCACTTGAACGCAGCGACCCCTTCCAGGTTCCCGGCCGCTGGCGTGACCGACCCGGACCTCGCGCACCTCTACCGCACCCGCATGCCGCACCCGGTGGCGCGCGCTTATCACCACTGGGAAAACGCCGCGCCCGGGACCCACCACGAACTGCACGCGGCCTTTGGCTTCTACGAGAGCCTGCTGTGGACCACGACCCTGGTGTCGCTGGCAGAGCATCTGTCGCGCCTGCCAGACGACGCGACGCGGCTGGCTGAACTTGGGCGCGCCGACAAGTTGGCGCTCTGGCTACGCAAGCCGACGCTCGCCACCTTGCAAGCGGCGCTGGGCTATTGCGCTGCACACCTCCCGCGGGCCGCCGCCGGCCATAGACAGGCCGCTGCGCTGCGGGCCGCGACCTTTGACGCCTACGCGGATTTCGTCGCGACCCTAGAGACCGAAGCCGCCAGCCTGCGCTCGTCGCGCAACAGCCTGTACCACGGGCAGTTTCTCAACCTGGAACCGCAGGCCATCCTGCCGCAACTGCGCGAAGACCTTACGCAAGTGGCCGCGGCGGCACGCTGGCTGGGCGAACACCGAACGGTCGCGCGGTTACGCCGCGTCGGCACCGAGTTGCAGGTAACACCATTTGTGGGAGTTACCGGCGAAAACCGGCCAGTTGCGCTCGACGCCAACCGGGCAACCTGGGACCACCGGCCCAACGCCGACCTCTGCGTCGCTATCGACGAAGCCGGGCAGTTGATTTCGCTCGCGCCGTTCGTGCACGCCGCCCACGACAGATGGCGTTTGGCCTGGGAAATGGCCGGGGCGCGCCGCTGGCGCTACGTCGATTACCGCGATGGTTCGCAGTCCCTGGCGGCCGAAGCGGAGGACCTGGTCGAGCTAACCGGGCTGCCCGTGCGCCTTGGCCACTTGGACGCGACGCTAGAGGAACTGGTGCTCACCCCGCGCGACGCCGCGCGCAACCCGGTTTGGCAAACTCGCTATCTGGTCGAGCCCACGTCGTTCGGCCACGGTGGACAGGGTGAACTCTTTCGGGCGCGCGACCGCCTGCTCGACCGTCCGTGCGTGGTCAAACGCATCCGTCAGGCCGCCGAAACGGGGCTGGCGTCGCCGGACAAGTTCTTTCGCGAAGCGCAGTTGTTGGCGCGCGTGCGCAGCCCGCATGTTGTCGCGGTGTACGACGTCGTGGTGGACCAGTGCCACCTGCCGGCGATGATCCTGGAGCGCGTACCAGGGGTGACGCTGGAAGAGTTCGTTCGCCGCGCCGAGAGCGGCAAGCTGGAGCCAGCGGTCGCCGACGACCTTTTCCGGCAGATTTGTACGGCTGTGCAGGCCATGCACGCGGTCGACGTCGTGCACCGTGACCTGTCGCCGACCAATGTCATGGTGGTGACGGACGCGGATCTTGATGGCGAGGACGAGCGCAAGCGCTGGGCTGCGTTTGCCAAGCCGCACGCCGTGGTCATCGATTTTGGACTGGCGCGGCGGGTAAGCCCCGAGGCGTCTACGCGCCCCCAAGGGGCAGGACAGCGCTACTACACGGCACCAGAAGTGTTGCACGGCGACGACGTGCCGGCCGAACTTCGTCCGCGCAGTGATGTGTTCAGCTTGGCAAAAATCATGAACTACCTGCTGACCGGCCGCGGCGGCAAATGGCGAGGTGACGCCGTCCGAGAGGCTTGGTATCGCAATGCCACCGAGGAGGAGGTCGAGGCGCGTACGCCGTCGGTAGCGGAACTGTTGCGAATCATGCCAGCGACCCCGGCGCATCTCATTGCCCAAGGCGTCGCTGCCACACCGCCGGGGCAACCAGGGTCACAGAGGGTGGACCGCGCTGCCGCAGCCGAAGCGTCCCGCACCAGCGAAGCGTCGGTGGTGAACGTGCTGCATGCGGCGGCGGCGGTTGGCCCAGGGCGAAACGCCCAATCGTCGCCTGGCGGCGCAAAGCTCATCGATAGCGCGGCCTGGTCGGTCCGAACCGGCTGGAGTGTCCATCGACTGGCGGCGTGCGGCACTGTCGTGGCCGCGATACCTAGTCCTTCCATTGGTACGGCCACGGCCCTGGTCGCGCACATCAATACCGCAGCAAGCGCGGCGCCGGCACAGGTCAAGTCCAAGCCGGTAGACCTTGGCGAGTCGCTAGCCGCCATTGCCGTGGCGCCCGCAGGCGTGCTGTATGGTTGTGGACCCTCTGGGGCGGTCCTTCGGTCCGGTGCGCCGTACAGCCAGCGCGAGATCGTCTTGCGCTGCCCGCCGTTCACGACACACATCGCGTGCGGCAAGGCTTGGGGGGACCAGTGGCTCGCCTCGCATGCGCTTGAGAGCGGTCGATCGAAGCTGCTCCTTGCGCGCTTGCCCGTCGCGCCCCACGAATTGCCCAGGCCAACCCAGTGGCCCGCAGACCAGACCATCGCCCGGATGGGATTCGCGGACGATTGCCTGCACTTGCTGACGACGACTGGCAGATGGTGGATGTTGCCGCTGGAAGGTGCGTGGGGTCAGACCACGCCGCGTGTCAAGGTCAACCCGACCGTCAGCGGCGTGCGGGCGGTGGCGCTGGCCGGCGACTGCAAGGCGATCGTGGTAGCGACGGACGACCAGATTGTGCTGACAGCGCCAGGTCTGGGCCTGCACCACCACGCGTTGGTGGCACCTGCGACGCGGCGTCTCGCCATCGTGCCCGACGCCTCGCCAGACGGCGGCACACCAAGACTGGTATCGGTGGACAAGCAGGGAAACATCTGGCTGTGGCGAACGCGGTCTCCTATGCCCGAGGGGCTTGGCTTGGCGCAAGAAATTACCGCGCTCGCCGTCACGCGCGACTGGGCGGTGGTTGGCACGGCGGGCGGGGTGGTTGGCTTTCGGATTCCGTAAGCCGAGTTTGCAGCGATTGCCCACCAAGTTTGACGGGCGGCCGCCGAAGCTCAGGGCCCGTAAAAATCTACTCGATTTGTACGGGCGCCTGTTTGCTGGCTAAGTGGGTCGCAAGCTCGTGTCTTTGCAAGCCGACTCGCCGCTCCGCCGTCTGCCCGGGTCGACTACGTCCTTCATTGACATGCCCTCACGCGGGCCGCGCTCTCCGTGTTACGTGGTCAGCCTACCGACAAGCTCCGCCGACGGCCAGATGTCCAGGCCAGGAACACACCCGCGCAGCGAGAGCAAATCCTTGTCGCCTGTGCACAGTGGCACGGCTTGCTGCTTTGCAAGCGCCAGCCAGTGGTCATCATCGGGATCGCGGCAAATCCTGGCGATTTCAGGGCCTGTGCCCGTCTGGCCAGGGCTACTGCGAAAACTCGCGCCAATCCAAACCCAGTTGACTGACGGCGGCACGGACTGTCCCAGTCTTAAGGTCCTTTGGCCCCCAATCCGGCACGACCGTCGCTTAACCGCTCGTCGGATTGCGCCATTTCCGATGCGACCCACCGCCGCGTCGCGGCACCTCCTCGCATCCCAGTGCGCGCAGGCGGCGTGCCACTTCGTCGTATCTCACTGCTGGACGACCAGTCCCTCGAACCAGATCGGCGATCGCCGCGACTCCACTTCGATCGCGAGCATCGCCTTGCCCTGGTCGTCGTATAGTTCCCGAACCGCCGCCATCGCATCCTGGACGTTGGCAATCGCTTCGTCCACGGTGCCCCCTTCCGTCACCAGTTCCGGCAGCAGCGGGCACGTCACGGTATAACCGCCCTCGGGTTGCGGCGTCAGCACCAGCGGAAGCTTGAAAACAGTCACGACTTTTGCCCCGCTCGCGGCCTGGGCCGCAATGATCGCAGGGTACCACGACCGCCGCAGTCACGCGATGGAGCGCTGCGCCGGCGAATTCCTCCGCCTCAATACGGAAAAAACCGCCCCACCCGCGCCGCCAACTGCGCCTGCGCAACCCCCGCGCACACCGCCTGCAGGCCCTGTGGCGGCTGCTGGTGGGCGAGCAACGCCGCCAGCTGCCGCTCGCCGCTCTCACCAGCATCCATCGCGCGATCCAGGTCCGCCAAGATTACGAACCACGCACCGGTTTTCGGTGCCACCGCCCGCGATTCCGCCTCCAACGTCGCACAATCCATGCCAAGCTTGCGCGCACACCGAATCCGCCACCGCAAGGCACTGGGCCGCACATGGTGCGTCGCCCGCGCCGCTTGCTCCAGTGCCGCGTCCGCAGCCAACCAGTCGCCCAGCAGCGCCAGCCCCGTGCCCAAGGCCAGTTGCAGGTAGCTCGGGTCGGCGACCAACTGGTCCTCGATGACCTCGTCCGCGAAGACCCGCAGCCGGTCGAAGGCTTCGCGGTCGCCCACCGCCCCCGCCAGCCGCAACGCCGCCGACAGCGGAAACGACAGGTTCTCCAGGTCCTGCTCGCGCCACCAGAACTCGACCGCCCGCGCCATCAACTGTAACGCCTCGCGTTCGCGACCGGCCTGCACCTGCAAATACCGGCCAAGCGCACCGGCCAGTTTTGCACTGCCGCGGTTCACGGTGCCGCGCGTCCGCTCCACCACCTCACGGAGCACGGCGTCGTCCAAGTCCGCGCCGTCCGCCGCGTTCTGGATCCAGTTGGCGAGCACATCGGCGCGGTAAACGTCGGGCAAGTGGCGCAGACGGTCGGGGTTGGGCAGTTGCCGCACTAGCCGGCCAGCGTGGCGCGCCGCAATGGTGGTCAGGAACTCCAGCTCCGCAGCCGCATCGGCTGGCAATTCGCACCAGGCGGCCGACGTCCGCTCCAGCATATCGGCGACCAGCGACCAGTCTTTGACGAACTGCCGACCGCCGCGCACCTGGTGCCACAGGCGCCGCAGCGCACGCGCGCGCCGGATGGGGTCACGCTCGGCGGCAAGCTGGTCGTCCGCGAGCCTGCCGTGGAAGGCCGCCTGCAGCGCCTCGGCCAGCGAACCCACGCCGAGAACCTCGATATCCGGGCGGTCGGCGGCCACCAGCAACTGCCGCACGCGGACTTCTTGCCCCTTGGCCACCAGCAGGCGCACGATGGTTTGCGTGCTCCTTGCGACCAACTCGACCTTGGCATCCACCTCGGCCGCGACGACCTCGCCCGCCTCGGTCAACTCACCAATGGCGAGGATATCCGCGCGCGGAGCCGTCTGGGTAGCCACCGCCGCGGCGACGATGCCGAAAGCGAGGCCAAAGCTGTGGCCCGAGATGGCGTCCGGTGCCGCACCCGCCGATCCGCTGGCGGCGTGGCTGACCAGATGTCCAGCCACTGCCGCGGCAAACGCATGCTGGGCGGCCACCGCCCGCGGAATCGGCAACGTCCGCGCCATGGCCTTGAGCGCATCGTCCAGCGCCCGCCGGGCGTTCGGCGCCAGCACTGCCGTGGCCAGGGGCGTGTGTTCCGCAACCGGAAACAGCCACAGGTCGGCGCGCGCGGCGCCAAACGACGCCAGCAGCACCGCGATGGGTAGTGCTGGCCGCGGCCGCCCCGCCAATGACGCGCAGGCTTCCACCGCCATAGAATCTGCGCGTGGCCACAGCCACGGCCCAGCATGCAACTTGTCGCGCAGGGCGTGCCGTTCGACTGCGGGCATTTGGCCGGCGGCCAGCCGCGTTGCGAGGCGCTGCCAATCCAAGGCTCAACCTCCGGTGCCCAGGCGCACCCACCACGCGTCGGGGTCGACCACGGCTGCGCTGCGGAGCCTGTCGTCGTCGATCGGCACAGGGCGCGCGACCCCGGCCCATAATTCGCCGCCGAGTTCGTCCACCTGCACCAACGCCGCGTCGAGCGGTGCACTGGCCTCGTGCCAGGCGAGCACAGCGCGCGCCGCCTGCAACTGCTCGCGCCGCCAACACAACGCGGCGAGCGACTGCCACCAGGTCGGGTCGCGCGGGTCGTAGTCGTCGTCGAGGTCGGCCAGTTCCTCGGCAAGTTGCCCCGCGGCCGCGACGCCCAGGTCGGCGATGTCGGCGCAAGCTTGTGGATTCAGTTGGGCAATCCAATCGTGATAGGGCTCGACCGTCGCAATGCCGGCCAGGATCCGCGCCACCTCTGCACTGGGATCGGCGGCCGGCGTGTGGCGCGCTACCAGACCGGCCGCGGTAGCCGGCCACAGCGCGCTCAATCCGGCGGCCGCGCACGCCGAGAGCTCCCGACCGAGCCATGGCGGCGTCTGTGCGGTCACCCAATCCGCGATGGGCGCGACCAGTGGCGCAAATGGCTTGACAAGCTCAGGCGAAGCCGCGACCGGAGCAACCATGCGACCGCCGTTGGCCAGCAGCAGCCCGCGGCCGTCCGTCAGGCGCACGAGCGCCGCGCCGCGGAGGCCCAGCTGCAGCCAGGACACGCCATCGTGCAACAGCGGGCCGTTGGCCGCGTCGGCACACGCCACGCGCGCGATGTCACCGCCATAGACACCGGTCAGGCGCTGACTGGCGACCTTGCCCTCGCAAAGCTGGACGCCATGCGCTTCGGCCGCCCGCGAGCCGAGCTGCGCGAACCCATGCATCTCCAAGACGGCCGTGCCCAGGCTGACAAGCACCGAGGCACCGACTGCGGCGGGATCGGCGGCGGGTCCGAGATCCTCGGGGTCGCCGAGGCTGGCAGGGTCGAGTCCCAAACGGTGGGCGAGGTCGGCGGGGTCAAAGCGGGTGGTGATGACGACCGCAAGCTGTGCGTCATCCAGCGCAGAACTGCTCAGCACATCCTCATCTTTTGGTCGCGGATCGGGCCGGTCTGCCGCCGACGCGTTGCCCCGGCGGTCAGCCCATTGGATGGGATCGCCCGCCTCGGCAGCCTCGTCGTTATTGGCGGGATTGCGCTGCCTGCGTCGCGCACGGTCCAGATCAATGAGGCCATTGCTGACTGCCCTGCGGAACCAACGCGCGAGCAGTTCCTCGCTGGCAATCGGCGGGTGCGGACCCGTCGCCCGGTGGCGCACGATCGCGTCGTCCAGCGCCCGCTCGCGGCCCGCTGTGCCAAATCCGTAGGTGCTCAGATCGGCCGTGGCCCGCAGACCGAATTGTCGCAATACGGCGACACGCTGGCTGTCCAGCAAGACCTCGCGTGGGGGGCCAGCCTGCCAGGAGCGCGCAAGTCTCGAAACGCCTCAAGCACATCCATCGCTCAACCCTCCGCCCACGCCGACGCTTGGTCCCACACCCACCGCCGGCCGTCCACTTCGACCGGTTGCGGTGACCGCGGCGGTTGACCGGTCAGGCAATTTGCCGCAGAACCGTGGGACGCGTCGTGAGGGCGGGCCAGGCCGCCCACCCGGACAGCGACACGCCACCCACCACCCAGTCACTTCCGCGGCACCGCCACCTCCACCGCCAAAAACTGCACCGGCAAGCTGCGCACCACGACCGCACGATTGCCTGCCGCCGCCTCTGTCGCCACCACAAACGGCAACTGGATCGCTGGAGCCTGGCGGCCACTGCCATCACTGCTCCGCTCGACATAGCGCTCCAAGTCCTGCAACCCGTTCTCGAAGCCAGCCCCAGCCTCGACCTCGACCAGAATCGGCACCTGCACGACAAGCGGCACCCCGTCGAATAGCGGCACCCGCACCTCCATCTCCAGTACGAAGTCAGGGCTTTTGTTGCGCTCGGCCTCGCGCTGCGGATGCAATCGCAACTGCACGGTCGCGTCTTGCATCGCTGCTTGCAGGCGCGGCAGCAACCACGCGGCCAGGCTGTCTTCGCCGCGACCCTTCACCGCAGGCCCCGCGTGCGGTTCATTGACCGTCCTCGACGGTGCGCAGCAATCCGAGTTTGACCAACTCGGCCACCGCTGCGGGCAGTTCCGGACCACCGCCGGCCAAAACCGCGGCGTAGACCGCGCGTGCTGGATCGCTGGCCGATGCGAGACGCTGCTGTCGCAACTGTTCAATCTGCGCCAGCGCTACGTCGACCTGCGCTTGTGCCGCATCCATCGTGGTCAACGCGCCGGTCGCTGGCTGGAGCTGGCCACCAAGGCGCCGACAGCGGTCGACCAACTCGGCGTGACGGTTGACCAGACCACGCAGCGCCTCTTGGGCCCGCGCCAATTGTCCGTGCAGGCTCGCGTGCGCTTGCTGCCAGTCGAGGTCCGCCGCCAGCGCCACGCGCAGGCCGAGACGATCGGCCAGCCGCAATTGGCTGCGCAACTCGTCGGCGTGCTGGTTGGCCTCCCGCAGTTGCCCAAACCACGCGCCAAGGTCCGAACATGGCGGGGGCGCAAGCGTTGGCGGCAACTCTACCGTCGCCAGCCACGCGACCAGCGCCGTCCATTGCCGCTGCAGGGCCTGCTGCAGGCGCTCCGTCTCTCGGTCGGCGACGCGCGCGGCGGCCAGCACCGACAACTCCGCCGCTACCGGGGCGGGGCGCTCGCCGACCTGGGACAGCAGCGCGCTGACCTGCCGCAGCCGTGCCAATTCAGCCTCCAACTGTTCACGCTTGGCCGCACACAGGGCGTCGAGTGCGACCAACGCCTCGTCAGCGGTCGCAGCCGACAACGCCCCAACGGGGTATTGGCCGGCGAGCTTGACGTAGCGCTCGCGCAGAATGGTCAGTTGCTCGTCGACGGCACGTGCCGCTTCGACAATGGCAGCATAGGCGCGGCCATCGGGCGTGCCGGTGTAGGCGGCAATCAGGTGATCGACGACCTCTGGCGACAGCAAGCCGCCGCGCAGATTGTGCACCCAGCCCACGGCCTTGACGCGGGCGCGGGTCGCCTCGCGCACATCGTCGGTGCTGACGCGAAGGCCTTCGCTCCACAGGCAGATGTCTGCGTCGATGGCGGCGAGCATGTGATGGCCGGGGTCGCCCCAAGCCGCGACGATGGCGAGTTTTTCGGCGCAGCCGGCGATCCAGCGGCGCAGTTCGTCGGCGCCGAACACGACCGTACGTTGCAGCTCGGCCTGCAAGCGCTGTCGGGTAGGCTGAGCTAAGACCGCCCACGCCGCCTCAATGGCCGCCACTTCGTCGGGGTGGACGCGCAGGTCGCCGGGCAGGGTGACGGTCAGCAGGTCCTCAAGCCGGAGGCGCAGCCGGTTGTGCCGCGTGGTTTCGGCGTGCTGACGCAGCAGTTCCAGGTAGTCCATCAACGTGCGTGCCGCCGGCCGCGGAACATCGCCGCCCAGCTCATGCAGAATCTCAGGCACGCGCCGCAATAGCGCGCGATGCGCGCCGGCTTGGTCGATCTCCGGTAAGTAGGCCTCGACGGCTTCGTCGATGGCGATGCCGCGATCGCGAAAGGCCGTGCGAGCGGCCTCCAGCGCTTCAGCAAGCGGTGCCAGGGCACCCACCGCGATGCGCATTTCTTCCAAACCCCGCGCCGCCGTCGCAGCCGAGTCGAGCAGGTTGGCCAACTGCGCGCGTTTGTGCCGGAGCATGTCGACACAGCGATGGGCACCGACCGCCGCAAGTGTCGCCTGCACTTCGTCAGCGCGGCGACCCCAATCCGCGCCGCTGGCGGCGATGCGCTCCCAATCTGCAAGTCCAGCCTGCTCTTTTTCGACGCCCTTGAGCAAGCGCGCCGCGATCACGCCGCAAATCCACAAAGCCAGTGCGCGCAGCCAAGCCACCGTGCCGGTCGCCGCCAGTTCCTGCACGTCAGCAGCCAATTGCCGCAGCTGGTCGACGGGGGCAGCCTGGGCGCGAACCTGATCGGTAAAGGTGCCCAGTCTGAGCGCCGTCAGCGGCGCTTGACGGCGACCAGTGCAGCGTTGCAGGTCGGCGACTACGGCCGCTGCCCGGCGCGCGGTCTCATCCAAGCGGCGCAGGGCGTCCAAGGCGTCGACTTCGCGGGCAACGTCGGGCAATGCGCCGGCGTGGTAGTGCAAAAGCACCTCCAACCGCGCGCGATCCTCGGCGTACAACCACGCGGCCAGCTGCGGGCGCAGGTCTGCCGATGCGGCAAAGCGCTCCAGCACGCGGCCAAGCTCGCGCGTGCCGGTAGTCGACTGTTCGGTCCAACGCGGCGTGCGGCCAGCCGCCGGCAGCAAGCCATCGATGACGACGGCGGCACCCGATAAGCGGCCGCCCGGGTTGGCTTCGCGCGCTAGACGCCGCAACGGACTGCCTTCTGCCAACAAGGTCGCCATGCGCACGCAAAGCGCGCGCTCTGCCGGGCCAAGCGGGCGCAGCGCCAGCAACAGGCCCAGCAGCGCCGGACTGTCGCGATCCAGACGCGCCAGTGTGCTGCGAAACGACTCATTTTGACGAATGTACGCTGTCGCTGCCTGCCAATCGCCGTCGGCCCGCGGCCGAACGTCGCGCACCAGTACCGTCAAGCGATCCCGATGCCAGCCGATCTTGCGGCCGAGTTGCCGGTCCGCGCCACTGTCGGCCACCAGCGCGTCGAGGTCGCTGCCCAGGCCCAACGTGCGCGCCCGCAAGGCAAGGCATTTGAGAAACGTCGCGTGAAACTTGCCAACCTCGACCACCGCCAGGCGGCCGGCAAACTGCGCGAATTCCAAGATGGCAACAAGGGGCTGGCCCGCCTCAATGAGCAGCGCTCGCAGCGGCTCGGCGCTGGGATTGAACGCGAACGCGCGCACATGGCGGGCCAGACTGGCGCTATCGGCAAAGACCGAAAAGCCGCCGGACACCGAAGCCAACAGCGGACCCGGCTGGGCTGCGAGCGGTCGAAAGGCGCGCTCAAGGTCGACCTCGGCGGGCACGCGCCCATCGCCGAGTGGCACGAATGGATCCGTGAACGGCGACGGAAAGCGCTCGTCGGCAAGCTCGCGCAGCGAAAAGGCCAGCCGCTGCGGCAGCGGACCCAAATCTCCCAGCGAGTCGAAAATCCGCGCGCCCTCGTCGACCAACCGAGTAATCGGTTCGCGGACCCGCCCTGACTCGATGACGCGCGCCTCGGCCACGCGCAAGGCGGCGCCAAAGTCGTCGAGCGTCAGATACACGCGGCCATCATCGTCCGCGACGGCCTCGAGTACCGCCACCACTTCGTTGGCTAGCGGCTCCAAATCGACCAATGGCCCCAGGCGGCGGGCCAACTCGCGGCGGATGGTGTCGGCGAGTCGACGTCGGTCGGCCAGATGACAGACCACGCCGCCGACTGGCAGGTCGCTCGGCTGCGGGCGCAGGTCAATCAGTTCGCGCAGGCGGCGGTGGTCCACCCCGTCGCGAAGCAGCGCCGGCACGCCAAACACGCCTGGCAGGGCGTCGATGGCATCGCCCAGCGCGGTCAGGTCGGCTTCGAACAGGCCGCGCCGCCAGGGTTCCAAGACGCCGTGCACCACCTGGTCGACACCGCGGGTGCGCCCGCGGCTGGCCCACCAGGCAAAATTGGCGTGTCCGCGCGGCAGCTTGTAGGTCGCCTGAATGGCGCCCACGTCCATCGGCGGCACCGGCAATGTGACCAGTCGGCCGCGGTCGGCGTCGCCGAGCGTGTGGTACGACTCTGGGGCGTAGGCAAGGATCAGGCGCAGTTGCGGCCCGCAGGCGTCGATGAGCGCGCGCAGCGGCTGGCCGTCGTCGGTGGCGATGCGGCGCTGCAGCAGCTGGTGGGCTTGTTCCACTTCGTCGAGCAGCAGCACGACCGTCGCGGCATCTTGGGATTGAGCACCGCGCAGTTTGGCAGCGACGTCGCCGCGGCCGCGGCGTTCGAGGTCGGTGAGGTAGCCGGCGCGTTCGGCGCTGTCGGTGGCGACACTTTCAAGCCAAGTCAGCACTCTTGCAACGAATTGCTGAGGAAGCACCGCCTCGTCGTCCGGCAAAAGGCGCGCGACGAAGGCGGCGGCTTCTTCCCAAACCGGCAGGTGGCCTTTGGCCAACGCCTCGCGCATGAGCGTGAACAACAGGGTGCTTTTGCCCGAGCCGTAGACGCCAACGACCGCCGCCGCAAAGGGGCCATCCGCGCCAAAGGTCACGTGCCGCGCCGTCGCCAGGGTATGGGCAGCCAGCGGGGTGTAGGCGATCCACTCGGTGTCGGCGCGGGCACTCACGCCGCGGCGCGGCGCAGTTTGCATGTGCGTGGCACCTGCGGGCGCGGCGACAACCATGGGCGGTTGGACCGCGACGGCGTCCCCATCCGGAGCGGCAACGGCAGGCATGGCTTGCCAGTGGCTCATGGTGAGGGCGGCTCGGGGAGGATCCCTCAGCGTGGGATCTCAGGCCGCCGACTTTATCGCCAATGCGGCAGCTTCGCTAGCAGCCTGTCGACTATTGGTCAGCGTAAAGTTTCTTGCCCCGCCAACCTGTCAGCCCGGCCCCAGCGCAGGCCTACGCCATGCAGCCCAGCCGAAAAAGGCCACCCACAGCAAAGGCTTGAACCGCCGCCTTGCCGCCAGCCCCCAAGCTGATCGACCATGGCCACCGATGCGCGGTCCCGTACCGCCGCATCGGCTGGAGGATGACGTTGGTTTCGGCGCAGGCCAGGCAGTTGCCGGCATCGCTTGACGAGGAACAGGGGGAGGACGACGGCCCAGCCGCGCCCTTTGTCCTGCCCGCGACGGGCGAACGCATCGACCAGTTTCGCGTCGTCGTGTTCATCGGCCGCGGCGGCATCGGCTCGGTGCTGCTTGCGCGCGACGAACTGCTCGGGCGGCCGGTTGCACTCAAGCTCATCCGCCCCGACCGCCTCGACACCCGGCGCATGGACGCGATGTGGGCCGAAGGGCGCATTACCGCGCAATTGTCCCACCCAAACATCGTCACTATTTACGGGCTTGGCCACTGGGGCGATGCGCCTTACCTGGCGCTGGAGTACGTGCCTGGCGAAACGCTGCGGCAACGCCTCAACAGCGGCCAAGTGGGCTTGTCGGAGACGCTGCGCATCGGCGTCGCGGTGGCGCGCGCGCTTGCGGCTGCCCACGAATTGGGCGTGGTGCACTGCGACCTCAAGCCAGAGAACATCCTGGTTCCACCCGACGGGCGGCTGCGGGTGGTCGATTTCGGAATCGCGTCGGCTGCACTGGACGGACCCACGCTGGGCGGACCTGGCGGCGCGATGCTGGCGGGCACGCCTGAATACATGGCACCCGAGCGCTTTGACGGCAAGCCGGCGGGCGCGCCTGTCGATCTTTGGGCATTGGGCATCTTGCTGTACGAGCTAGCAGCCGGCCAGCGACCGCACCAAATGGCGCGCGAACTGGTGGCTGAGTCGACGCTGCCGGTGCGCGTGACCGAAGCGTGCCGTTTCGCCACCACTGGTTCCTTAGACGTCAGCAGCAGCGAACAGCAGCCGTCTGGGCAGCCTGGCGTCGTGGCCAGTCAAAGATGGCGGCTGGCGGCCCGTGTGGCCGATCCCGGCTGGATCTTGCCAAGCCACCCGCGCATGGATCCGCAGTTGCACGCGCTCATCGCGCAACTACTACACCGGGATCCGTGGCAGCGACCGGCGGCCGCCGAGGTGGTCGAACGACTGTCGCGCATGTTGGAGCGCGGCGAGTCCACAGATCGCGACGCTGCGCCGTTTCGCGGCCTTGCGGCATTTGAAGAGCGCCACGCAGCCCACTTCTTTGGACGCGACGCCGAACTCGATGCCCTGGCCGAACGGGTGCGCCGGTCAACGGTGGTGCTGCTGGTTGGGCCAAGCGGAGTAGGCAAGTCGTCGCTGGTGCAGGCCGGACTGGTGCCGCGCATGCGCGAGGCTGGCCTGCAGCACGTGCTGGCCTTGCGACCCGGTGCGCGCCCGCTGGCGGCGTTGGCTGCCCGCCTGCTGGAACTGGATAGCGGTGCCGTCACCACGGACACGCAATCGCGGATTGAGACCCTGGCCCAGCGCATTGAGGCGGAGCCAGGGCATGTCAACGTGGTGTTGCACGGTAACAGCCCAGCAAACCCCATCTACCACCGAATTCCACGCCAACTACACTGGGCACCAGGAGGTGCCCGATGCCCAGCCCGAGTTTGCCCCGTATTGCCGTCCCTACTCGTCAACCGTTCTCGCCACGCCGCTCGTCCA
>SXRM01000328.1 GCA_005792545.1 Pseudomonadota bacterium
CAGCTCGCCAAAGCCGTTGGCCAGTTCCATGCCGTGCAGGTAGATCTCGAACCGCTCGGCCAACTCCGGCCGACCGGGCACCGGTCGGGCCAGCGACGCCAGCGCAACGGGCCAGGGCGCCAAGACCGCGACCGGGACGTCGCGCAACTGCGGCTCAACGCGGTCGACCAGCGCTTGCACCAGTACGTCGGCGACAGTGTCGCCCGATCGGACCTCGATGCCAGCGCGGCGGGCCCGCTCGATGACGCGATCGTCACTGCCGATGGGGTCGAAGCCCGCCCAGCGGCGCATGGCTGCGCGCACCGACAGCTGGGTCCAGCGTAGCGTTGCGTCGTACGGCGGTCGTTCGCCGTGGCTGGTGGCGAGGCCCGCGATACGCAGCGCGCGCAAACAGTCGCGCAACAGCAGCCGGGTATCTCGCACGATCTGCTGCCAGCCGGCCCCGGCGCGATACCACTCGAGCATCATGAACTCGGGGTTGTGGTGGGAGCTGGTCTCGCCCGACCGAAAGGCGTGCTGCAGCGAGTAGATGCGCGAAAACCCAGCGCTAAGTAGCCGCTTGCAGTGGTACTCGGGGCTAGTGACGAGGTAGCGCTCGACCGCTCGGCCAGCCATGCCCGCGCGCAGGTCGACGCGCATGGCTTCGAGGTGCAGTTCAAGGCCCGGACAGGTCGCCAACTGGGGGGGATCGACCTCGACAAAGCCGCGGCGATCGAAAAATCGCCGGATCGCACGCAGCAGCACAGCGCGCGCTCGCACTGCATCAAACAGCCGGCCGCCGGCGGCAGCGAAGCGGACGCGATCAGTGGACACGCAGGTCGACTATTCGGCAAAGACCGTGTACGAGCGGTCGAGCGGATTGCGGTCGATGGCCGAGCGCACCAGTTCCCACACCGCCGGCGCCTTGGCCTTGAAGGTGCCGTCGCCAGTGGCCTCGCCGCGGTAGATGCGCAGCGCGGTGATGTCGCCCTCGCCGCCACCGGGGGGCGCGTCGCCCGGCTTACCGATGATGCGGATGACGTTGCTGCCCACGATGAGGTCCTGGGTCAGCTCTATCGTGAACTTGGCCGATTCCAGACCGATCTTTTGGAACATCTTGCCGTTGACCCACACCTCGAACGCGAAGTTGACCTTGGGGTTGGGCTCGTAGGCCAGCACATAGCGCATCTTGGTCTTGGCCTGCGGCGTGCGGGCCTTTTCATAGTCGCTCTGGCCGGCAATTTTCTGGCCGCCGTCCGGGCCCTGCTCGATGCGGTAACCGGGCGACAAGATGTGCACATCGCCATTGACGTCAAACTTGACAGAGCAGTTCAGCAGCTCGGCGTTCTTGAGTGAGCTGATGCGCACCCCGTTCAAGTAGACTTCGGCGGCCTGCACGGGCGCAGCCAGGGTCATCGCCAACACGGCGGCAGCGGCCGTCCAGGTGCGCAAAGCAGCAAACATCGCAACCTCAAGAGGTGCCAGTCGTGGCACGATGGGCACAACGCGCGGTCTGCCCGGCGATTCGCACCCGCGGCCATTGTAGCCCTGCGCAGGAGGACGCAAGTTTTTGGCAAGTTGCGAGCGGGCCGGCGCTACTGGACCTGCACCCAAGGCGGCAATTCGCCACACTGCTCTTTCCAGCCAGTGCACACTTGCGGCGTGCCCTGAAAAGCGGAGTACGCCGTATTGAGGCACTTGATGGCGCCGGATAGCCGGTTGTTGTCGAGCTTGCCACCCGGCGTCAGCCACCCAAAGCACGCCCAGCCGCAGCAGTCTTCGGTCTTGGGCTTGGCCCACAGCTGGCAGGATTTCAAAATGCCTTTGCACACGGCAAGACAAGCCTGCTTGGCTTCGGCGAATTGCGGCAGCGCGGCGGCCTTGTCCTGCCAGTCGCAGAGCAGCGGGTCGACCTGAATCTGTCCGTGTGCGCTCGGACTCTGGCAGACCTTGGTCGGCAGGTCGTTGAACAATAGCTGATTCTTGTAGCCGGGCTTGGCACAGACCTCCCACAGCGGGTTGGTTGTGTGACACTCAGCGACGTTGCCGCAAATGGGCAGGCACAACGGCTCGGCGGGGCCTTGGAACCCTTTGGGCATCTGCACGCATAGTGCGGCGGCGCCCTGCAACTCGGCCTGCTTACAGTAGTCCTTGACCTGACTGGCCGGACAGTGAGAGGTGCAAAATGGCGCCGGGGCGTAGTCGCTTTTGAGGCAGATCAAGCCCTTGGCACAGCCAGTAGCCGAGTCGCAGGACTTGCCAAAGCCAGGCGGCACGAACACGTCGGCGCTAACGTCCGTTGCTACGGGCGCCGGGGCTTCGCCGCAGGCGTTGCAGAGGCTCAGGGCGGCAACCACAAGGTGAAGAGTGCGCATCGGGGCAGGATAGCCGGGTCGCGACCAGCGTGAAAGCCGCACCCTTCCGCTTTGCCCGTGCCGGTGGCACCATCGGCCTGTGTCGACGCCGCCTGCCGATCTTGCCGCACCGTCCGCCGCTACCGAGGCCGCTGCCGTGCTGCGCGGCGTCACCAAGCGCTACGACGAACTGATTGCCTTGCGCGACGTTGACCTGGTCCTGCCCAAGGGCGCAGTCGGCTTGCTCGGCCCCAACGGCGCGGGA
>SXRM01000329.1 GCA_005792545.1 Pseudomonadota bacterium
GACGGCTGCGGTTGCGATGGGTTTGGCCTC
Source organism: Pseudomonadota bacterium (assembly GCA_005792545.1). Lineage (GTDB taxonomy): Bacteria > Myxococcota_A > UBA9042 > UBA9042 > UBA9042 > SXRM01. The sequence goes on from SXRM01000329.1 coordinate 31, forward strand.
GCCTGAGGTCGCGTCGGGCGCCACGGCGGTCTCCGCGCGCAACCCCCCGGTGCGCGCACAAGTGCGCATTGTATCGCAGATGCGCCTTTCGGGCCACATGCGGGCTGCGGCCGTTGACCAAACGCCACGCTTTGCCCAGCCTACGCGCCCCCGCGCCATGGGCGGGTCGGTGTAGGATGCGCGGCAAATTTCTGTTCAACGGCAACATTGGCTCGCCGACGCTGTTGGCCGACCGGGCGCGACCCTGGCTGAAAGCGCCGAATGGTGGACCGCCCAAGGTGCTTTTGATTACCGCTGCTTGGGGTCAGGGCGAGTACGGCGAGCAGGGGATCCGCGACGCGCTCAACGCCGCCGGCATTCCCAGCGCGTGGTCCGACGGCTTTGACGCCAATATCTACAACCTGTGCGTCTGGCACGTATGGCGCGATTACCTGGCCCGTCACCCCCGCGTCGCCGCAATCGACGCCGAAATTCGCTCGGTTCAAGAGGCGACCCGCCGTTTCTACGTCGAAAAGACCAGTTTTCATGCCCAGCGTATCCGGCAGGCAGCCCGGTTTGCGCGCGACAAGCTCGGCGATTTCCAAATCGGCCGACTGCCGCTAGTCCACGCGGACAGCGTGCAAGCCGTGGCGGCGATGTCCGGCCGCGATGCGCTGCACCGGGCGCTGGTACGCGAGCTGGTCCACGACCTGACCGACTTGGTCGAAAATGACCGGCGCATGATGGCCGCGCTCGCCGACGAAGAAGCCGTCGTTGCAGCGCGCACCGGGCTGCGCGTCGACGCCGACTGGCAGCAGCAGCAGCGCGTGCTGACCGATCGCATTCTGCGCGCAGACGTGGTGCTGCTGCTCGGCGGCGATCCCGATGCGCTGCTTAACTCACTGCGCTTTTTTGACTTGGGACCGCCGTTGCTGGAGACGCTGCGGCGCGGCGCGACGCTCATCAGCGTGTCGGCCGGCGCGCTGGTGCTGTGCGAGCGCATGATCATCTACGACAACTACTCGCCGGACCCGGCGCGGCGCGAATTCCGGCTGTACGATCGCGGTCTTGGCCTGGTAGGAGGGCTGCAGATCCTGCCGCACTGCATGGACCGCATCCACACCGACGACACCGACAACCTGGCCTACCTGGCGCGCCGATTTTCCAGTCAGCTGTGCGTGGGCCTAAACGAAGAGAGCTTCCTGTTGGTCGATCCGGCCGTGCCGCGCGCCTACAGCGTGGGTCAGCACGACGGCGTGTTCGTGTTCGGCGCCGATGGGGTCAAGTGGCGCTACGACCGCGGCGAAGTCGTGCAATTGCGCCGCTAGTTGGCGCCAGAGCGCACCATGGAAATGCCCGCGCTGCCGATCGACCCGCAGCTGCCACAAGCCATCGCAGCCGTGCGCGACCTCGGCCGGTTGGTGCTGACCGCCGAACCGGGCGCCGGCAAGACGACCCGCGTCCCACCGGCCCTGCTGGATGCCGGTGTATTCGCGGGCGAGTGCTGGGTGGTCCAGCCGCGTAGAATGGCTGCGGTGCTGTCGGCCCGACGCGTGGCGCAAGAGCGTGGCGAACGCTGCGGCGAAGTGGTCGGCTACAGCGTGCGCTTGGACGATCAAGCATCGGCCGTGACCCGCCTGCGGTTTGTGACCGACGGCATCCTGCTGCGTCGGCTGCTTGCCGACCCGATGCTCTGCGGGATCGGCGCACTGGTGTTCGACGAGTTTCACGAGCGCCGCGCCGCCATGGACCTGTGCCTAGCGGTGGCGAGACAGCTGCAACAGGCCCGTCGACCGGACCTGCGGCTGGTGGTGATGTCAGCGACGCTCGACGCCCCCGCGGTCGCGGCTTGGCTGCACGCTGCGCCGGTGGTCGACGCGCCCGGCAGGGTGTTTGCGGTCGACGTCAGCCACGACGCGCAGCTGGACAGCCGCCGCCTGGAAGATCAGGTCGCCAGTGCCGTGCGGCGGGCGCTTGAACAGCACGCCGACGGCAATATCCTGGTGTTCCTGCCCGGCGCTGGCGAGATACGCAAGACCCAAGCTGCCTTGTCGGCATCCCGGCTTGGCGAGGTCGTCGTTGTCCCGCTGCACGGTAGTCTGCCGCTACACGAACAAGAGACTGCGGTCGCGGCCAGCAGCGTCCGCAAGGTCATCCTGGCCACCAACATCGCCGAGACCTCGCTGACGCTGCCCGGCATTGTCGCAGTCATCGACTCAGGACTCGCGCGCACCGCCGGCTTCGCGACGTGGAGCGGCCTTGCGACCCTGCAACTGAACCGCATCAGTCGGGCGTCGGCAACCCAGCGCGCCGGCCGGGCAGGGCGCGTGCGGCCAGGCACCTGCCAGCGCCTCTACACGCGCTTTGACCACGATCAGCGACCCGCGTTCGACACGCCCGAGCTGCTACGTACCGACCTGAGCGAGACCGCGTTGCTGCTGGCGTCGCTGCCACCCGACCTGCAGCCCGAGGCGACAGAGCGCTTCTGGCTCGACCCGCCGCCGGCGCCGCTGCTGGCGTCCGCACGCGCCATGCTTGCCCGGATGGGCGCGGTGCAAACCGTCGAGGCGACGCGCCTGACCGACGTGGGTCGCGCGATGCTGCGCTGGCCGCTGCCGCCGCGGCTGGCGCGGGTCGCGGTGGCGGGCGCGGAACTCGGCATCCCAAGCACTGCGGCGCGTGCGGCGGGGCTGCTGGCCGAGCGCGATTTGCGGCAAGGCGGCGCGCGCTCTGCGCACTTCTCGGCCCAGGGCCACTCAGACGTGACGCAACTGTTGGAGGATGCGGCCGCCTGCGAGCGCGGCGCTCATCCGCGCGACCGCGACCTGGACCCGCTGGGCTGGCAAACTGCCCGCCGGTCACTCGGGCAGCTGACTCGTCTGGCGGCAGCGGCCGACAAACCCGGCGTGGACGTGGACACCGCGCTCGGTTTGGCGCTGCTGGCCGGCTTTGGCGACCGCCTGGCCAAACGGCGCGGCGCGGGGGCTGCTGAGCTCGACTTGCCGGGCGGCGCGTCGGTGCGTTTCGGGCCAGACAGCCACTGCACGCAAGCCCAATGGCTGGTGGTGCTGGACGCCGAAGAGCGCCGCGACGGCAAGCAACGCGCGACCTGGGTGCGCGTCGCCCACGGCGTGGAGCCCGAGCAGGTGTTTGAGGCGCTGGCCGATCGGGTGGAGACGACAACGGTTCTGGCCATGGACGGCAAGCGCGCAATGCTGCGCGAAGAGACCTGCTGCGACGGTCTTTTGCTCGAGGCCAGGACCGTGCGCGCGACCCCTTCGCCGGCCGTCGCAGATCTGCTGACGCAGTGCGCGCGCAAGGACGGCTTCGCTGGGCTCGTTGATGCTGAGGCGCTGGAGCACCTTCGCCAACGTGTCGCCTTTGCGCGGGCGTCGGCGGGCCTGACCGACTTGCCGGAACTACATGACGCCACGATCGAGGCCACGGTCCGCGAGGTCGCGTTGGCGTGCGTCCACCTGGACGAACTGGTGCACGCTGACGTCATGGGGCACCTGCGGCATGCGATCGACGTTGCCTACGCGGGCCACGGTCTGCGGCGCCTGGAAGCGGCTGCGCCCGAGGCGATGACGCTGCCCGGCGGTCGCAAGCTGCGCATCCACTACGAGTCAGACAAGCCACCGTGGACGCAGTCGCGCATGCAGGACTTCTTTGGCCTCGCCGATGGACCCAAGGTGGCGCTAGGTGCCGTGCCGGTAGTGCTGCACCTGCTGGCGCCCAATCAGCGGCCGGTGCAGGTGACCACCGATCTCGCCGGTTTTTGGCAGCGACACTGGCCAGCGATCCGTCGCGAGCTTTGCCGAAAGTACCCGCGCCATCTGTGGCCAGAGGACCCGGTGCACGCCGCGCCGCCGCCGCCGAATCGGCCCAGATAGGGTCTGGTCTGTCACAACCGCGCCTACTGTTTACAATTTGCTCTTGTGCGGCATGCGCAAATGCGGTACAAGGCGCCCGCTTTCGGGTCGGCACGCCGGGTGGCAACGCCGCAAATTCCGAATGATCAACTGGTTCCCACCGTGGTCGGCCGACAGAACGCGCCGTAGCCGCCGGGACAGCGAGGGCAATATGCAGCGATTCCTCAAATCTGCGATCGCGACGGGCGCCGCTCTGGCGCTGGCGATGGCCGCTGGTTGCGCCACGGGTGGTGGCGGCGGTGGTGGCGGCACGGGCACTGGGACCGGCACTGGTACCGGCACTGGCACCGGTGGCGCCGAAGGCAAAATGACGGTGTCTGGCCAGCTCAAGGGCGCGGCCGGCGTCAAGTACACGGCCGTTGCGTTCACCGCGTCCAACGGCAAAGGCAAAGCGCCGACCCAGGTCAAAGGCGCAGTCGGCGCCGATGGCAAGTACTCCGTGCAGTTGGACCGCAACAAGCGGTACGTCGGCACCATCATGGCTGGCAACAAGGTCGTGGGCCAGCTGAAAATGCCCGAAACCAAAGGCGGCAAGGCTACCGGCGCATTGTTGCCGATCCCCAAGGCCAAGAAGACTGCGCTCGAAGGCGAGCTGATCATCATCATCGTCGTTGCAGCAGATGACGGCGCCGACAAGGAAATTGGCGATGAGTTCGTGGCCGAGACCAACCCGCTGACGCTGGTCGACTGGGACCTCGATGGCACGGTTGACCTCGACGACACCGACGACGACGGCGACGGCACGGCCGACGATGCCGACACCGACGATGACGGCGACGGCATCTTGGACGCTGACGCCGACTTCGACCTCGACGGCGACGGCGAGTGCGACTGGTATGACGAAGACATCGACGGCGACGGCACCTTCAACGCCGGTGACGACGACGACGACGGCGACGGCATCAAGGACGACGACGAGGACGACGACGGCGGCGACATTGACGGCGACGGCATCCTCAACAAGGACGACACCGACGACGACGGCGACGGCTTCCTTGATCCCGAAGCCGCCGACGCTGTCGGCGACGGCGTAGCCGACACCGTGGGCGACAGCGACGGCGACGGCAAGCTGGACAAGGACGACGACGACGACGACAACGACGGCATTGCCGCCGCAACCGACCTCGACGACGACAACGACGGCATCGACGACACCGAAGAAGACGAAGACGGCGATTCGGACGACGACGGCCAGTTGGACGAAGTCGACACCGACGACGACAACGACGGCACGCCGGACGACAAGGACGATGACGACGACGGCGACGGTCAGGCCGACGAAGCCGAAGAGTGCGATGGCGACATCGACGACGACGGCATCCTGGATGACGCCGACGAAGACGACGACAACGACGGCATCGACGACGGCGAGGACACCGACGACGACGACGACGGCGTTCCAGACGCCGAAGACGGCTGCAAGACCTAGGCGCGTCGCGGCGCCTACTCGCGCCCAAAGCACGGACCGCGGCCGGTCGGGGAGCCATCCTTGACCGGCCGCGGGCTTTTTGGTCCGATAGCGGTCGGAGGCGTGGCGTGTATCGATCCCTACTCATTCGCAGCAGCTTGGCGGTCGTCGCGCTGACGCTCGCCGCGGTGACGCTGGTGCCCCGCGAGGCGCAAGCGGGTCGGCGGCCGTTCTTTTGGGTGTGGGACACTGAGGTGATGCCTGAGCGCGGCGTCGAGTGGGAGAGCTGGTACACTGAGCGCATCATGTCCAAGCCGACCGACCAGACCCAGGTCTGGACAGCGCCAATCGTCGGCCTCACCGACCGCCTCGAATTGGCGCTGCCGGTCGAGTGGAGTTGGTGGCAGGGCTCGCAGAAGACGATTTTCGACTGGTACGGCGCGGAGCTGCGCTACCGGATCGGCGACCCCGATCCCGATGCGGCAGGCCCCCTGACGGGGCTGGTACGCCTCGCCGTGCACCGTCCCATTCGCTCGCGCAGTGAACTGCGGTTGGAGGCCAATGCGGTTGCATCCTACCAGCCGTCGGTCTCCTGCAAATTCAACCTTGACGGTGGGGTGGTTGCGGTCACCAGTGGCAGCGAGGCCCTGGCTACCTATGCCGGTGGCGGCTCTTGCAAAGCGATTGGTGAATTTCGCGTTGGCGCGGAATTTTTCGGTAAAGTGCCCTTGCACTCCGACGTAGGCGCACAGGCCATGACGATGGCAGGTCCCAATTTCTCCTTTACCCACGGCAGGTTTTGGTTGACGGGCGGTGCGCTGATTGGCATCACACAGTTCGCCCCGGTGGCGATGCCGCGCCTCATCTGGGCCATTTCGTTTTGAACGCAGCGGGCACCTGTCGCCCGCAGGAGCTTCGCGTGCTTGGACGTTGGGCAATCGCCGCATTCATTGTGCTTGGCGTCGCCGGTATTGCCTTCGGCGCCGCCTGGCGTGCGCGCGCCGCCGGGCCGACGGGCCAGGTCATGGGCACGGTCAAGGTCACGCTCAAAGGCGTGCCCAAGGCCAATGCGGCCGGCATCGTGCTGTACCTCGTGGGCTTTTCAGAGCCAGCGCCGGCCAGTAAGCCGCAGATGGTGATGGAGGCCAAGGGCTTCGTGCCGATGGTGCTGCCCGTTACAGCGGGGCAGACGGTCGACTTTCCGAACCGCGACAGCGTCTTCCACAACGTGTTCTCGGCGTCGGTAACCAAGCCGTTTGACCTCGGCCAGTATCCGCAGGGCGAGTCGAAGTCGCGGGTGTTTACTGCCCCCGGCGTCATCGACGTCTACTGCAACATCCACCCGCTGATGGCGGCAACCATCCTGGTGCTGCCCAACCGCAAATGGGCCGTCATCGGCAAGGACGGTCAGTTCACCATCGACGCGGTGCCGCCGGGCAAGTGGACGCTGTACGCGTACAGCCGCTTTGCCGATAAGCCCGTCAAGCGCGAGATCGAGGTCGCCGCCGATGCCACGGTCAAGATGGACCTGGCCGTCGACGAAGTGCGCACCGAGTCGCCCCACATGAACAAATTCGGTCAACCGTACGGCAAAGGCGCGTACAAGTAGGCGGCGATGGGTTCGCTTCGCGCCCGGCTGGTGGCGGTGCTGGCGCTGGTCGCCTTGTTGGCGGTCGGCAGCCTGGTGGTCGCCGCGCAGCGATTGATGGAAGATCGCGCCGAGCAACAGGCGCGCATCGACTTCGAGGCGGCCAAGGATCAGCTCGATCGCAGCTTGTCGTTGCGCTATGAGGCCTTTCGGGCCATCAGTGACCTGAGCTACGTGCTGCCGGTGTTCCGCCAGATTGCGTCTGGCACCGACGCGGCCGCCGATTTCGGCCTGGGCTCCGAAGAAAGCGACAACGACAACACGGATTTGTTGCACCGCAACCTGGTCGACGCCGACTGGAGCTGGGCGCGCCAGGCCGGATCGCAGGCGCTGGTCGCTGTCGCCGATGGCAAGGGACGCCTGCTCTACTCGACCGCGGCGCCGGACAACGTCGGGCAATCGCTGATGAAGCTGACGGCAGTCAAGCAAGCGCTCGCTGCCGACGACGCTACCCCTACGGGCGGCGGGGTGCACGACAGCGGCGCCATGGTGATCGACGGCGAGGACCCGCTGCTGGTCGATGCCGGACTGTGGCCGGCGCCTGGCGCTAAAGGCCTGCATGTGGTGCTGGTGCGCGCGACGCTGCTCGGCGGCCAGCCCAAGGCGCAGTTCGTGCAGGTGGTGCGCGCCAAAGACCTGCTTGCCGACGTGGCGCTGACCAGTCGCGGCACCCACATGGCGCTCATCAACCCGGGCGGCAAGCAAGAGGGCGATGTGCCCAAGCCGGTCGCCGACGTGGTGCTCGCCGGCCAGGACCACATCACGCGGGCGCACATGCACCTGGGCCGGCGCTGGCTGGCGTACAAGCACCTATTGCGCGACATCGAGGGCCGCCAAACCATTGGCCACCTGGTGATCGGCCGCGACGTGGATACCGGCTTTGCGGCGCTACTGGCTGTGCGCAACGCGCTGGCGCTGGCGGCGCTGGCCTCGCTCATCGTCGCCATGATTGCCGGCGCCGTGTTTGCCCAGCGCCTGACCAAGCCAGTGCTCGCCATCGAAAAGGCCGCGACCAAGGTGGCCGACGGCGACCTCGATGTGCAGGTTGAAGCGACGGGGCCGACCGAGATTCGCCGCCTGGCCGACAGCTTCAATGCCATGACCCGCGGTTTGCGCGAGCGCCAGAAGCTTGAGCGCACCTTCAAACGCTATCTGGCGCCCGAAGTCGTGGACTACCTGCTCAACAACCCCGAAGCCCAGCAAGGTGGCCAGCGGCGCACGCTCACGGTGATGTTCAGCGATATCGCCGGGTTCACCAACTTTGCCGAGACCCGGCCGCCCGAAGAAGTGGTCGAAATCCTCAACACTTACCTCGCCGAGCTGGCCAACGCGATTTCGATATCCGGCGGTGTGGTCGACAAGTTCATTGGCGACAATGCCATGGGCTTCTTTGGCGCGCCGATTCCGCGGCCCGACCACGCCGCGCGCGCCTGCCTCGCCGCTTTGCGCCAACTGGATGGGTTGCAGCGCATCGCGTTGCTGGAGCGCGCCAGGAACTGGCCCAAGCTGACGGTGCGCATTGGGATCCACTCGGGCGACATGGTGGTCGGCAACGTCGGCAGCCAGCAGACCCAGGACTACACCGTGGTCGGCGACGCGGTCAACCTCGCTTCACGGATTGAAGGCGCCAACAAGGCCTACCACACTCAGGTGCTGCTGACCGAAGAAACCAAGGCGGCGGTCGAGGCCAACCCGACGCACAGCTTTCGTTTTCGCGAAGTCGATCTGGTGCGGGTGGTTGGCAAGCAAACGCCCGTTCGCCTGTTCACGCTCGACGGCCTGGCCGGCGAGAAGTCGGCGATTTCGGAGGAGGCGGCACAGGCCTATTCCATGGGCCTGTCTTCGTACCGGGTCGGTGCCTTTGCAGATGCCGCAGTGCAGTTCGGGTCCGCCGCAGCTGCGGCGCCGCACGATGGACCCTGCGCCGAAATGGCCAAGCGCTGTGAGGCGTTGCGGAGAGACCCGCCGTTGAATTGGGATGGCGTGTGGTCGTTGACGAGCAAGTAGCTGGCGACTGGCGACTTGGTCCTGCGGTCAGGGTGTGCGCTCTGCTGTGACCGGCATCCACCACCGCGCCAGTTCCAATACGACCGCATCAAACGGCGCCACCCGCACCTCCTCGTCGCCGCCCCAGGTGCCGAGCAGTGTCCAGTGACCGTCGCCGCGGTTTTCAAAGGCCTCGACCGTTTGGTACTGCGGGTCCACTAGCCACATCCACTGCACGCCTTGTTGGGCGTAGATCCGCGATTTCTGGATGCGGTCGCGGCGGCCGGACTCGGGCGACAGCACTTCGCAACACCAGTCGGGAGCCTGGGTGAAAAAGGCGTCATCCGGCAGCTCTGGCAGCGAGGCGTGGCGCCAGCCGGCGACATCGGGGACCAGCACGTGCGGGGCGAGGTGCAGCTCCGGCTCGACCAGGATCCACCAGCCGCCGGGCCGATCCGGGCCGTTGGGTTTCCTGTGAAAGGGCCCATTCAAGTCGGTGACCAGTACCGAAGCGCCCACCGCATGGCGAATCCGCGGCCGCGGGCTGACCACCAACTCGCCGGCAAGAATCTCCCCGGTCAGGTACGCAGGCAGAGCCGCAATATCTGCGTAAGTGGCCACGCGCTTGGGCTCCGCAATCTTGACTGCGAGTTGTGGCATCTTTCCGGCACCCCGGCGCCGTACAGGCGTCGCTGCAAGCCTAACTGTGCGGCGAGGCAGGGGCAAGCAACTACAGCGCGCGCTCCACGCGCATCAGCCCGCACCCACCACCGCCCGCCGTCCGACCCCTGCAAACCTCGCCAGCGCCAACAGGTGCAGCGCCTCGCCCACCGTCCTAGCCTGCCGCGGCGGTATCAGCGCCGCCAGTTCGGTGCGTTGGGCGGCCGTGGGCGGCTGACTGCGCCACTTGGCCTTGCCGTGCGCCGACTCCCAGGCCTTCGGGCCGCGCTGCTCGATTTCCCAATCCACGGCCGCGACGGCCTCTTCGGCGGTCGAGAACCGCGCACGCTCTTGGCCCAGCAGCGTCACCAGCCAGCGCTTGCCACGAATGGCCACTGGCTGCACGCGTGTCTCCTCGGCCTGTCCGGGCTTGGGTTCCCAGTGCAGCGCCAGGCCGGCCTTGCCCAGCGACACCCAGCCCAGTGGCGAAATCGCCGCCACCTCGCTGTCGACCTTGAGCGTCAGCGGGTCGAACGCCGCAGCGCGCTGCTTGACCTCGTCCAGCGTGATGGCGCCGGCCTCCCACTCAAACCCCGGATGGTCAAACTGCAAGTCGCGCCACGCTTTGGCGGCCTCGTCGGCGCGCTCGCCTTGCAAGTCCAAGTCGCGCGGTGCGCCGTGCAGGTTCGGCAGCGAGCACAGGCTCAGCTGCGACACGTCGACGAAATCGAGCACCAAGCAGTCGGCCTTGCCCGGGTGCAGCCGGGTGCCGCGACCCACGCACTGTGCATACAGCGTCTCGCTGCGCGTCGGCCGCGCCATGGCGATGCAACTGACTCCGGGATCGTCGAAGCCCTCGGTCAACACGGCCACGTTGGTCAACACCTGCAGTCGGCCTTCGCGAAACTGGCCGAGCACCCGAGCGCGCACGTCCCGCGGCATCTCACCGCTGACATAGCCAGCGGAGATGCCAAGCAGGTTCAAGGCCTTGGCCAGGTTGATGGCATGGGCGACGGTCACGCAAAAGGCAATGGTTCGGCGATCCCGCGCCAGCTCTTGGATGGTGCGCGCAACCAGTGCGTTGCGTTCTTCGATATCCACCGCTTCGGCCAGCGGTTGCAGCTGCAGGTCGCCGTCGTACTCGGGGCGGACGTCGGTCAGGTCCGCCGCAGTCTCGATGCGAAAGCCGCGCATCGGTACCAGGTAGCCTTCGCCAATCATGTCGAGCAGCGTCCGCGTGTAGACGATGCGCTCGAACACCCGGTCCAGGCCCTGACCATCGGCCCGCGCCGTCGTCGCCGTCACACCGAGCAGCGTCCCAGTCCAGTCGGGGTCGAACGCACCGAGCCTTGTCAGCACCCGCAGGTTGTCGTCGGCCGTCGCATGGTGGCACTCGTCGTAGATGACCAGGCCAAACTGGCGCTTGGCGAGCACCTTGTCGAGCCGCGCCTCGTGCAGCGACCGCACGCTGGCCACCACAGCCTTGCAGCCGACCGGCGCCACCAGCCCCGCCTGCTCGATCGCCACCCAGGCCGGGTCGCCCAGCGCGGCCGTCAGCTTGTCGCGCGCCTGGCGCACCAGTTCGTCGCGGTGGGCGATCACCAGCACGGGCTTGTGCGCCATCGTCGCCAACTGCGCGAACACCACGGTCTTGCCGGCACCTGTGGGCAACACCACGATCATGCGACGCAGGCCTTGCTTGCGGCCGGCAACCACAGCGTCAATCGCGGCACGTTGGTAGGGGCGAAGGGTCGGCGCGGCCATGGGCTTCCCTGCGGGCCGCCAGGTTGCGACCGCGGACAAATTTTGCCACGTTCCGCCGCCGGTCGGCGATGCCCGTCGCGCGAGGTCGACATGGATGGCTTGCTGGATCATGGCTCAAGTCCCGGGCCGCACCTGCGCACGGCCGCTGCCACCGCGCTGCGCGGCGTTCGCGTTGTGTTGACCGACATCGACGGCACCATGACGCGGGCCGGTCGCATCCCCGCCGAGGTGATCGCAGCCGCGGGGCAACTTGCCGCGGCAGGCGTCGATGTTTTTCCGGTCACGGGTCGCTCCGCTGGCGAAGCGCTGGGTCTGGCGCGCTATATCCCCTCGTTTCGACAGGCAATTGCCGAAAACGGCGGGGTTCTCGTCGTCCCTGATCAAGCGATCGTGTTCTTGCGGCCGACCGTGGATGCCGCGCAGATGGCTCGGGCAGCCCAGTCGCTGGGCGGTGGTAGCTGGCGGTTGGCGCCGTGCTCGGCCTTTCGCCTGACCGATCAGGCCTTTGAACGCGACGGTCGCTCCGATGCCGAACTCGACGCCGCGCGCGACGCCGCGGCCGCGATGGGCTTGTGCCTGACCTGGTCGAGCGTGCACATTCACCTAACGCTGGAGCCGCCTGACAAAGGCGCCGGAGCCTTGCGGGTGCTCGCACAGACCGGCGTGGACCCCCTTGCGGCGCTGGCGATTGGTGACGCGCCCAACGACGAGGGGCTGTGGCAGTCCGGGCGCTTTGGCTTCGCGGTCGGCACGGCAGACGTGACGCACTGCTGGCAACGGCTGCGCCATCGGCCGACTTACATCGTGGGTCAGGCCGCACAGGGATGGTGCGAGATGGCCGCAATCCTGCTTGATACTCATGGAATTGTTTCATAAAACCAGCAACTGACGTGGTGCGGGTGACGGCCGCGCGCGTTGATGGTATGCCGCCGCCCCGGCCCGAGCGTCCAACCGCTCAGGCACATGCACCGCGATCGAGGCAGCGTGCAGGTCAGCGAGATCACCGAAGCCTGGCCTGACTACAACCGCGAGCAGCGGCTGGCAGGCTTTCATGCGCTCAGTCGGGAAGACGCCGAGGAGTTCTTTACGGCCTTGCCGTCACGCGACTCGGCGGAATTCTTGCTTGAGCTGCCGACGCTCGAGCGCAAGACCTGGATGCGGATGCTGCCGCCAGACGACGCCGTGGACTTGCTCCAAGAGGTATCGTCCGCAGATCGGGTTGCCCTGCTCGGGCTGCTCGACGAAGTGAACAGAAAAGAAGTCGCCGTGTTGCTGGCCTACGCCGAAGACGATGCCGGCGGCCTGATGTCGACTCGGTTTGCGCGCTTGCGACCAGACTTGCGCGTAGACGAAGCGCTGCTGTACCTGCGCCGCCAGGCCCGCGACAACCTCGAGACCATGTACTACGTGTATGTCCTCGACAACGAGCAGCATTTGCTGGGCGTGGTCTCGCTGCGCCAGCTGTTCCAGGCCGCGGCGGGTGCGACCGTCGCCGACGTGATGACCAAGGAAGTGGCCGCCGTCCGCGATGACATGGACCAGGAGGCGCTGAGCCGCAAGTACAAGCAGCACACCTACTTTGCCCTGCCGGTTGTCGACGCCTTTGGCCGCATGAAAGGCATCGTGACCCACGACGACATCGTGGACGTGGTGGACGAGGAAGCCACCGAAGACGCCCAGAAGTTCGGCGGTATGGAGGCGCTCGACGCGCCGTACCTCGACGCTGGCTTTTTCGAGATGTTCAAGAAGCGCGCGGGCTGGCTATGCGTACTGTTTCTGGGCGAGATGCTGACCGCGAGCGCGATGGCGCACTACGAGCAGGAGATCGCCAAGGCAGTGGTGCTGACGCTTTTTGTGCCGCTCATCATCAGCTCTGGCGGCAACTCCGGCTCGCAGGCCTCGACGCTGGTGATTCGCGCGATGGCGCTGGGGCAGTTGCGGATGCGCGATGCCTTTCGCGTGGCGCGGCGCGAGTTTGCGTCGGGTCTGGCGCTCGGCGGCGTGCTGGCGGTGATGGGATTGTTGCGGGTGGTTTTGGCCGATGCGCTGTTTGGCAGTTACGGCGATCATGCCGTGCGGGTTGGCTTGGCCGTCGGAATTTCGCTCGTCGGGGTGGTGTTGTTCGGCACGTTGGCAGGGTCGATGCTGCCTTTGCTGTTGCACCGCGCGGGGTTCGATCCGGCGAGCGC
>SXRM01000330.1 GCA_005792545.1 Pseudomonadota bacterium
GAAGAAGTCAGCGCCGAGGTCTGCGACGGCCCGCAGTCGATCATCTTTGACCAGGCTGAGAACCGGCTGCATGTGCAAAAGGCGTTGATGGTCAAGCTCATGGGTGGTCGCTAGCCGATGCGCGTCTGGCTGGCGGCCCTGGCCCTGCTCGCTGCAGCATGCGGTCGCGCGCCTGCTCCATCCGTTGCCCCGGCAGTTGCCCCCGCGGCCGCGGTGGATCCCGTCGTTGCCAAGGTCGATCTCGGCGTGCTGCGCTGGTCGCAGCTGGCACCGCGGCTGGCCGAACTGCGCGGACAAGAGCAAGCGGAAGTCCGCGCCATGGCCCTGGCCGCCTCAGACGTGCTGGTGGTACGCGAAATGCAGGTCGTCGGGCAGGCTCAGGCCGCGACGGAGACCACGGCACAGGCCGCGGATCGCTTCCTGGCTGCCGTCTGGCACGACAACCGCGGCTGTGCGCTGACCAACGACGAACTACGGCTGGCCTATTTGCAGAACCTTGCCCGCTACAAGCATCCGCCCGGCTGGACGGTGTGGCAGGCGCAGACCCGCTGCTGCCCAGAGCCGCCGTGCGCGATTGCGGACAAGGAGGCCTGCCTTGGCGCGGCTCGACCGGTCATGACCGCGCTGTCCGAGAGATTACGGAATCAATTCAAGGCTATGCCCGCGCTGGGGCCGGCCGCGGATGCCACCGAGGTCAGGCTCGCCGACTCGCCGCTGCGGGACCGCCACGTGCCGGCTTTCGAAGAGGCGATTGCCGACGCCCAAACTGCGGGCGGCAAGCTCCAGCTACTGCGCTACAGCTTCTGGCAGACCGGGGTCGCTGGCTTTGAGAAGGCAGCCTTTCGCCGCGCGGATCCGGCCGTCGAAAGGGCAGTGGTGGCGGCCAAGCTCGGCCAGGTGCTAGGGCCGGTCGACACCGATAACGAGATCGCGGTCCTGACCGTTGTTGCGCGCCAGCCGCTGGCGCTCGGTCTGCCACGCGATGCGTCTGCCAGTGTCGACCCGCAGGTCGTGGAGGCCCAGCGCCAACTGCGCGCAGAGCTGTGTCGCGACGTGGCCAAGCGCGAACGGCAGGACTACCGCGAAAAGCTGCTGGCGGGCGCCGTCATCGAGTGGGACGAAAAGGCCTTGACTGGCAAGGTGGCGGTCGAGGCCGTCCGGGCATTACAGGCGCTGTCGCGACACTGAAGTACAACTAATTCATCCAGTTCTGGTCGGCCTGGAGCGCCCACTTGCTGGTGACCTTCTTGGGCCGGGTCCAAAAGCGGTAGCCGTCCATGCCGGTCAGGTCGCCGTGGCCGAACTTGCTGTCGGCAAAGCCACCAAAGCTGAAGGGTTCACGCGGCACCGGCACGCCGATGTTGACGCCGACCATGCCGGCTTCCAGGCGCTCGACCGCGTAGCGTGCCACCGCGCCGCTGGTGGTGAAGATCGCCGCGCCGTTGCCGTAAGCGTTGGCGTTTTCGACGCGGATGGCTTCGTCCAGCGTCTGCGTGCGCACGATCGACAGCACCGGGCCGAAAATCTCATCGCAGGCCGCCGGCATGTCGGGGCGCACGTAATCCAGAATGGTCGGGCCGACCCAGTTGCCGCCCTCGCAGCCAGCGACCGTGGCGCCGCGGCCGTCGACCAGCACTTTGGCTCCGGCGGCTTCGGCGCCGGCGATGTAGCCTTCGATTCGTGCTTTGGCCGCAGGCGAGATGACCGCGCCCATGTCTTCGCCGAGCCGGATCTTCTTGGCCACCGCGACCATCGCGTCGATGATGCGCTGCGTGGGTCCGACCGCGACCATCAGCGAGCTGGCCATGCAGCGTTGACCGGCGCAGCCAAACGAGCTGGCGACGATGTTGGCCGCCGACAAGTCGACGTCGGCATCGGGTACCACCAGCACATGGTTCTTGGCGCCGCCCAGGCACAGCATGCGCTTGCCGAGCGCCGAGCCGCGCGCGTACAGGAGCTTGGCCACCTTGGTCGAGCCGACGAAGCCGACGGCTTGCACGGCAGGGTGATCGACCAGCGCCTCGACCGCCGCCTGCTGGCCGTTGACCGTCTGGAACACGCCATCCGGCAAGCCCGCTTCCTGCAAGTACTTTGCCAGCCGCACGGCGCCGTAGGGCACCACTTCGCTAGGCTTGAGGATGAAACAGTTGCCGCCGACGAGCGCGTTGGGAATCATCCAAAGCGGCACCATCACTGGAAAGTTGAACGGCACCACGCCGCCGACGATGCCGAGCGGCTCGAAGGTGACCTCACAGTTGACGCCGCGGCTGACATCCATCTGGCCGCCGGCCGCGAGGTTGGGCAGCGAACAAGCGAACTCAATGCACTCGATGCCTTTTTCGATGTCGCCCTTGGCTTCGGCGTAGGTCTTGCCGTTCTCGGCGCTCAGCAGCCAGCACAACTCGTCGATGTCGCGCTCGAGCAGCGCTTTGAGGCGGTACAGCACCTGTGCGCGCTCTTTGATGGGCGTGGTGCGCCAGCCGGGCAGCGCGGCCTGGGCCGCCTCGACCGCTGCCTGCATGTCGCGCGCGTCCGAGAGCGTCACCTGGCCCATCGTTTTGCCGTAACGCGGATTGTCCACGGCCAGCGACTTGCCGATCGCGCCGGCTCGAAACGTGCCGCCGATCCAGTTCAGCGCGGGTATGTACTCAGCGAATGCGTAGCTGCGTGGGCCATAGCCCAGATTGGGCTGCTGCACCGGTGGATTGTGGGTCTGCATGGTGGGTCCTTGGCGCGGTGGCCGGAAAAGGACCGCAATTCTACGCTGGTTTTGGCGTCGATCAAGCCTTTTCGGCTAAGGCGTCAGCCGCGCAAGGCCTTGCGCAGTCGCTCGACCACCATCTCGACTGCGACCTTGTTGTTGCCGCCTTCGGGGATGATGACGTCGGCGTGGCGCCGCGACGGCTCGACGAACGCCTCGTGCATCGGTCGCACGGTCTTCAAGTACTGCCGGCGAATGTCGTCAAACAGGCGACCGCGGCGCTCCATGTCGCGGCGAATCCGGCGCAGCACGCGGATGTCCGCTGGCGTGTCCACGAAGACCTTGACGTCAAAGCGCTCGCGCAGCGCCGGCTCTGCGAAAATCAGGATGCCCTCGACCACCACCACTGCCGCCGAGTCGACCCGCGTGGTGTGGTCGGTGCGGCGGTGCAGGGTAAAGTCGTAGTTGGGGCGCTGGACCGACTCGCCGCGGCACAAGGCGTCGAGGTGCTCGGCCAAGAGTTCGCTCTCCAGGCTGTCCGGGTGATCGTAGTTCAGCTGGGCGCGGGCTTCGAATTCGAGGTCCGGCCGATCGCGGTAGTAGTGGTCATGCTCGATGAGCGCCACGGACTCGCCGGCCAACTCGGCTACCACCGTCCGAGCGATGGTGGTTTTGCCCGCGCCGGTGCCGCCGGCGATACCGATGACAAGCGGACGATGGGCGGATGCGGGCTCGGGCATGTCATGCAAACGCCGCAGGCGCGGCGGGCGAACGCTACTCCCGAACGCGGGCGTTCGACAAGATCAGCCCCCCCCTTTGTTCAGGCCGTTGATACAATGAACGAAACGGGCGCGGCGTTGATCGCGGGTCGCGCGCGCGGCCGAGGCATGGCACGCTGTGGACCGCCGCGGCGCTTCGACCGCGTGGGGCTGCGATGTGCCGGAACATCAAGATGTTGTTCAACTTCGATCCGCCTGCGACCGAAGACGAAGTGCGGGCGGCCGCTTTGCAGTTTGTGCGCAAGTTGAGTGGCACCACGCGCCCGGCGCGCCACAACGTCGCTGCCTTCGACACTGCGGTTGACGAGGTGGCGCAGGCGGCCCTGCGGCTCATTGGCGGTCTGACCACCACGGCGCCACCGCGCGACCGTCAGACCGAGGCGGAGCGCGCCAAGGAGCGGTCGCGGCTGCGCTTTTCGCGAGATTTGAGCGCGGAACTGCCGCGGGCACCGAGACGAGGACCGCCCGCGACTGCCAGCTGATTGCCGTTAGGGTGCGTACGCGACCGCGAACAAGTGCGACACTATGTCGGGGTGGCCTGCAGTCGGACTGCCGCCGTCGCCGTGGCAGGCGATGCCCAGCGTGTGCTTGCCGGCGGGGATGGTGCGGTAGACACGCACGCGATCCCACATCTGCCACTGTCCGGCGACGTACACGATGCCTTCCTGCCAGTGGTAGCCGACGTTGTCTGGCTCGCCTGTCGATATCGGCTTGTCGTCGACCAAGAACCGACAAGCAGAGTGCGAGCCGTTGTTGAGCGGGATTGAGGCGCCCAACTCCACCGCCCCGCCGGTCGCCACGAACTCGATCTTGTTCAAGCCCGTGCCCGCGGGGCTGCTGTTGAGCGCGGTCCAGGCCGAGCTGGCGCCGATGCCGTAGCTTTTGCGCTCGGACCCGGAGTAGACCTTGACAGTGGCGTTGCCGTCGCTGGCCGGCTTGTAGGCCCACACCGCCGCGTGTGCCGAAACACGGCTGTTGGTGACATTGGACGGCGCGGAGTCGGTCACGCACTGCACGGTCAGGGTGTGCGGCCCAGCCGGCACCTTGGTATACACGCGGGTGCGGTTCCACACGTTCCACCAGCTGGCCAGGTATTGCAGGCCCTCTTGCCACGTGTACGTCAGGACGTCGATGTCGTCCTTGCCGGCCGGCACGCCGTCGATGAGCGGCCGGCAGCTTGAGTGCGAGCCGCCGGTCATAGGGATGGACAGCGCAATGCGCACGGGGCCGCCTTGCGCCACGAACTTGAGCGACAACCCGGTGACGTTGGCGAACTGGTTGGTGCTGCCCAAGGTCTGATTGGGGATGGAGGCCACCTGGTACACCTTGACCTCGCCCGAGGCGTTGTCGTCGTAGGGGATCACGTGGCCGGTGGTAATCATCTCCTCGTGGCCAATGCGCGAGCCGCCGCCCTGACCCGCGGAGTCGTTCAGGCACTCGAAGGACAGCAGGTGGTTGCCCGGGGCAATGCCGTCGTAGACGCGCGTCGGATTCCACATGCGCCAGATGGAGCCGTTCTGGTAGGTGTAGGTCAAGCCATCCTGCCACTTGTAGGTGGTGTCGGACACCGAGTACAGGCCCGCAGGCAGGCCATCGATGAGAGACCGGCAGGTGCGGTGCGAACCGGCGTGCATCGGTGAACTAAATGAGATCTGCACCGCGCCACCGGTGGCGTGGAAGGGCAGCACCATGCCCGGCACTGTCTTCCAGACGTCGGTCAGGTCATCGTAGCCGAAAAATTTCCCAGACTTGTGCACGATGCGCGACCCGAGCGTGCCCTTGCTAGCCGCCTGACCGGTGATGCTGCCCTCGACGATGAGGTCGCCTTTGACCAGGATCTTCTTGTTGGACATGGTCTTGACGTACATCGCCCACGAGAAGTAGCCGTCGGTGCTGCCGCTGTTCTGGTTCTTGAGCGGGTCTTTGACGATGATCGACCAGTTGCCCGTGATGTTCTTGCCCAACCAGTCGCCGTCGAGGTCGCCCTTTGCGATCGCTGTGTCCTTGTTGAACAAGGCCTTGAGCGTCTGGCCACTCTTGGCGGCGTCGTAGAGCACATACGGCGTCGACATGCCGGGGCCGAACAGCTCGATCTTGACCTTGCTCAGGTCCGAGTTGAACACTTCCACCTCGATCCACACGGCCTGCGCGATGCCCACATCGGGAAACGTGATGGTGTCGGTGGTGCCAGCGCCGTTGCCGTCGGGAATCGGCACTTGGACGCCGCCCGCATATTTGTCAGTGAACTGGTTGTTGATAAGGCCATTGCTGACTTCGTCGATGAAGTCCGGCGGGATCTCCAGCTTGCCGCAGTCCAGCGACCCGTCGGCCTTGAAGCCCTTGAGCACCAGCCCAGTGCCACAGCTGGCACCTACCTTGGCCAGGACGGGTTTGCCGCCGAGGTCGCCGTAATTGCCCGTCTTGGCTACGTCGGCCAACTGCGGCTTGTCCTTGAGGTCGTTGTAGCTACCGCTGGCGGCCACAGCGGCAAGTGAGGCCGCCTTGACGAAATCGCTCAGCTCGCTGGTCTTGGCGTAGTTCCCCAGGTCCGCGGACTTGGCATACACGGTCAAGTCGCTCGACTTGGCGTAGGGCTGAAGCACGGCCGCGTCCAACGCTCCGCTTTTGATGCAGCCGCTGCAGTCGACACCGTCAGCGACCGCAGCGCGCTGCGCAAACAGGGTTGCGCCGACGGGCTGGCGCGGCAATTCGGGGTCGGCCGCCACGGCAACGCCCAGCCACAACGTCACCCCATTGATCGCGGCCGCCGACAGCGGCGTCTTGCCGCCCAGTTGGTAGCCGAACTGCCCGGCTTTGACCGTCACCGAGCCTGCCTCGGTCCACAGCGCGCTGCCGCCCGTTTGCTGGGCATACAGCGAAAACGCCGCATTGTAGCTGCCGTCTGCGGCGGGACCGCCACCGGCCGACAGCAGCACGCCATCGACTTGTGCAAACGACGGCACAGCGGCATGGGCGGGCGCCGCGAGCACGGCGGCAGCCAGTCCGGCGGCTGCCAACGGGAAATTCAGGTTGAAGCGCATGTTGCCTCGGGCGGGGGTGAAAGTGGTGCGCGCCTGCCGACGTCTGGAACGCGGGGCCGCGGACCTGCCCAGTGTGGTGCGGCGCGGCCGCCGGGTCAACCGCAATTGGTGGCCACACGGCGCCGTCGCGGCTTGACCGGTCGGCAACGCAAGTCCAAGATTGCCTGGCGAACCGCCACGGCCGGCGGCGCAGTGCGTAGGTGCCCCAAGTGGCGGACGAAACGGCACCTGCCGCCCCCGACGACAGCGACTCGCCGACGATGGCGTTGGCCAGCGCGGGCCCGCTGTCCGGGCTGCGCCATTGTCCCCAATGTCGCGCACCGACAACCGAGCGGCTGTGCCCCGTTGACGGCACCACGACCTTCGAGCTGCGCGGCGTCGATGTCGCGCGGGCGACCCAGCTGACCGCGGGTACCGTCATCGCGGGCCGGTATCGCATCGAAAGCCGGCTGGGCAAGGGCGGATTTGGCGCGGTGTACGAGGCCCGCCACACCGCCAGCGGCCAGCAAGTGGCACTCAAGCTCTTGGCGCTCGACCCCGAAGACGCCGGCGAAGAGACCTACTTTCGGTTCTTTCAAGAGGCACGCGTCACCGCGGGGTTACGGCACCCAAATACGGTGCGCCTCTATGACTTCGGCCAGGACGACGACGGTGTGCTGTACATGGCCATGGAGGTGCTGCGCGGCCCAACGTTGGAGAAGCACCTTAAGACCCTGCGCAAAGCGGGTCAGGTCATGACCGAGGCTCAGGCGGCGCTGCTCGGCGTCCAGGTCCTCAAGTCGCTGCAAGAGGCGCACGGCGCCGGGCTGGTCCACCGCGATCTCAAGCCCGATAACCTGATCCTGCACGATGTCGGCGAAGATGAGCCGGTGGTCAAGGTGCTCGACTTTGGTATCGCCCGCCAGCGTGACTCGGGTATGACCCAAGGCGCGCGGCTGATGGGCACGCCGATGTACATGAGCCCAGAGCAGTGCTACGGCGCGACCGACCTGGATGCCCGGTCCGACCTGTACTCGCTGGGCGTCATCCTGTACCGCTGCGTGACGGGGACGCTGCCGTTCAACGGCGACATGTTCGCCTTGTTGAACGCACACATGCACGATCCGCCGCCAGACCTGCGGACAGCGGCGCAGACGGCCGTCGGCGACGCTTTCGTCAGTGCCATCGAGCGCGCCCTGGCCAAGTTGCCGGACGAGCGCTGGGACGACAGCCGAGCTATGCGCCGCGCCCTTGAGGCAGCGGCCGGCGGCACCGGTACGCCCGTAGGTGTCTCCCTGCGCCCTGCCGAACCGGTGACCGAGATTGCCGCGGTCGCCGATCCGGGGGCGCATACCGTGGCGTTGACGCCCGCGACTCTGGCCCATCCCACGCAGGTGGCGCCCGCGCAGTTGCCCGCACCTGCTGCCCCAGCGAAGGCCAACCGCTGGCTTATCGGTGGGATGATCGGCTTGGGCATTGCGTTGGCGATGGCGCTGTCGTTGGTGGCCGCGCGACCCGAACCCGAGCCCACCTTGCCGCCGTCGACCGCGGCAACGCGCGCCCCAGCGGCAGCCGTAGTCGCGCCACCGCCGGCCGCAGCCGTCACACCGCCGGCAGCTGCTGCGCC
>SXRM01000331.1 GCA_005792545.1 Pseudomonadota bacterium
AAAATGGGGAAAACAAAAGACGAGTAAAAAGGTGGTGGGAAGAGTAAGATTTGAACTTACGAAGCCCTAAGGCGGCAGATTTACAGTCTGCTCCGATTGACCACTCCGGCAACCCTCCAGGCAATGTCGCTGCGTCCACGGCGCGGAGCTGGCGGCGGGACTTGAACCCGCACCCTGCTGAGTACAAATCAGCTGCTCTGCCAGTTGAGCTACGCCAGCGCGTCGAACGAGGCCCGCCACGCGGCCGACCGGTAGGTCAGCGCATTGAACGGGCATGCCGGCAATTGCACGTCGCGCCTCGCAGCGGACGACCCTTACAGACACTTTATTGCAATCCTGCGTGGTTGCGATGCCTGGCGCTGCTCGAATCCGGCGCTCCGCGCGCAGCGGGCCGGTTCGGGGCCGCGGATTTTACAGCAACACAAGGAGTCGGTCAACGTCATTCGTCCGACCGGCGCGCCGCCAGGCTCGGATGCTGGGCGCGAACCAAGTGCAGGGCCAGGGTCGCAAAGGCAGACACGTTCAGAGACTGCATGTCCGAACTGCCTGACAGCCGTACGATTTCATCACATTTTCGCCGTACCAGCGGCCGCAGACCACCGCCCTCGGCCCCCAGCACCAGCGCCGTGATCGGCGTGAAGGTGTAGCCGCCAAGCTCAACGCTGGATGGCTCGAGGCCGGTCCCCACTACGAATACGCCCCGCTGCTGCAAGATCTCTAGCGTTCGCGCGAGGTTGACCACGCGCACGACCGGCACGATCGCCGTTGCGCCACGCGCGATCCGCTCGACGACCGGAGTCACGCCCGCCGCACGATCCTGTGGAATGATCACGGCTTGCACGCCAAAAAACGCCGCAGACCGCAGGATCGCGCCCAGGTTGCGCGGGTCGGTGATCGAGTCGAGCACGAGGTAGATCGCGCCGTCGGCGCAACCCTGCGGTGGCACGACGGCGTCGAGATCGGCGTATTGGAATTCGGTAACTTGGACCGCTACCCCCTGCGGATTGGCGGGATCGTCAAACGCGGGCGGATCGCGGCGCACGACGCCCACACGCGCAGCCTGCGCCGCCGCCTGGACTTGCGCTTCGATGCGGCCGTCGTTGGACCACAGCAGTACCTGCACGACGCGGCGCGGCGCGCGTTCAAGCAGCGCCAACACGGCGTGCACGCCAGTCACCCAATCCTGGGGCGGCGCCCCGCTTTCATGGCGTGGCAACCGGTCGCGGGCGTCGACGCCGGACAGGTGGGGTCCGGCCCGCGTGCGATCGCGCGGTGCATACGTAGGCCGGGAACCGCGATCGTCGCGATCGCGCCCGCCGTCGGGTCGGCCACCGCCGGGAAGGGGTGGCCGCGGTCGGTCGCGGCCGCCAACGCCCGCGTCGGCGTCGCGATTTTTGGTTCGGTCCGCCCGGTCGGCCGACCGGCCAGGGCGCTGCGCCGGTCGGTCAAAGCGGCTCGCGCGCCGCTCGTCAGGTGGTTGCGGCATCTGCACCTCCCAATGGTGTAGGCATGGCTCGCTCGATCTCCGCCAGCAGCGACAACGCCGCCGCCCGCGGATCGGCTGCCGCGAGGATCGGCCTGCCGACCACCAACAGGCTGGCACCGGCGGCGATCGCCTCGGCGGCCGACAGGGTCCGGCGCTGGTCGTCGCTCGGCCCGAGACCGCAGGCGCGGATGCCGGGCGTCACGCGTAGAAACGATGCCGGCAGCGCTTGCACGCAAGACAGTTCGCGCGGCGACAAGACGGCACCTTGCAGGCCACAGGCATGCGCCAGCGCACACCTGCGCGCCACCACATCAGCTAGCGGCGCTCCGTTCCCGTCCGCGTCGAGGTCGGCCTGCCCCAAGCTGGTCAAGACCGACACCGCCAGCAGACGGGTACGCCCGCGCGCTGCGTCGGCTGCCGCCCGCAGCATGTCGCCACCGCCCGCGGCGTGCACGGTTAGCAGTGCCACGTCCAGCCGCTCGACCGCACGGACCGCCAGCCCAACCTGATGCGGAATGTCGTGGAGCTTCAAGTCCAAGAACACCGGCAACCCGGCCTGGTGCATGTGGTGGACCACCGCAGGACCGACACTGCAAAACAGCGACAGCCCTACTTTGGCGAGCACTGGCAAGCCGGCCAGCGCATCGATGATCGGCTCCAGCGGCTCCAGGCTCGGCGCGTCGAGCGCCACCGCCAGGCGCGGCAGGGCAGGCCCGCTCATCCTGCAAGGTCCGTGAGCGTCAGCTGCCCGCCCGCCCGCGCGGCAGACAGCGCAGCGGCAACGCGGGCAACCAGGCCGGCGACCGGCACGTCCCCACGCGCACCACTGTGCCGCAGCTTGACCTCGACGACAC
Source organism: Pseudomonadota bacterium (assembly GCA_005792545.1). GTDB lineage: Bacteria > Myxococcota_A > UBA9042 > UBA9042 > UBA9042 > SXRM01. The sequence continues at coordinate 2,341 of SXRM01000331.1, forward strand.
CGTCTGCCGCGCGCTTGCCGGCGATGAGCTGTAGCGGATAGCCGACGAGGTCGGCGTCAGCGAACTTGATGCCCGGCCGCTCGTTGCGGTCGTCCAGCACGGCCTGCACGCCGGCTTGCCGCAGCGCCGTGTACAGGTCCTCAGCAACCTGCGCTTGAGCCCCGTCACCAGACATCGGCAAAACCGCAACTTCGTAGGGCGCCAGGGCGACCGGCCAGCGAATGCCGCGCTCGTC
>SXRM01000332.1 GCA_005792545.1 Pseudomonadota bacterium
CCCTGACCCTGAGACGACGCAAGACACAGGCACAGAGCCAGACTCCGACACGGGCCCAGACATCGCCCCCGACATCGCGCCCACCGGCTGCCTGGGTGACGACGACTGCACGGCCGTCGCCGGCAAGCCCATTTGCAATTCAGGCGTATGCGTCCAGTGCACCGACCCTGACCAGTGCGGCGGCGGCGCGTGCGTGGCAGGCGCGTGCTTGGGCGGCGGTTTCTGCGACAAGAGCGCAGACTGCGCCGGCAACCCCAAGTTCCCGGTCTGCGACGTCGCCAATGCGACCTGTGTGCCGTGCAAGGCAGACAGCGAGTGCGGCACCAGCGCCACCTGCAAAGCGGGTGCATGCCAGAAAGCCCCAGCAGTATGCGGCAACAAACTGGTCGAGCCTGGCGAAACCTGCGACGACGGCAACCCCAAAGACGGCGACGGCTGCTCGGCGGCGTGCCTGTCCGAAACCCCACCGCTGGGCGGCCTCATCGACGCGGCGATGGCATTCGACCCCGGCAGCGGCGTCGGCTGGATCGTCGGCGGCGAGCTTGGTTATCAGCTCAACGAGGCGGTCGTTCGCTACGCCGAAGACGGCAAGGGGCCCGCGTTCACGCCCTTCACCGTCGCCGGCCCAGCAGCACGCGCGCGGTCAAGTCTGGTGCGCGACCCCAAATCCGGGCACCTCTACCTGTTTGGCGGCGAGGGCTACTGGGCTGTTTTCAACGACGTGTGGCGGCTGGTCCCGGCTGCAACGGGCGCGCCTGCCTGGGCAAGAGGTCAAGCCTAGCAATGCCGCGCCGGCCGAGCGCATGCACGCCGCAGCCTTCTGGCACGCAAGCTCGTCGCGCATCGTCGTCGGCCTGGGCGAAGGCTACTACCAACTGCCCGAAGACTGGTGGGCGATCAACCCGGCCACCAAAGCGTGGAAGCAGCTGGCCGCGCCAGCCAATGGCCCCAAACCGCGCAAGGCACCTGCGGTTGTCGCTGACGGCACCGGTGGCGCGTGGATCTACGGCGGCCAGGGCTATTGGGACGTGTACAGCGACCTGTGGCACATCACGGTGGTCGGCGATGCGGTGCAGGCCAAAGAGCTGTCGCTACTGCCAGCGCCACCGCTGCCGCTTTTGCGCGGGTGCCTGACCCAGACGGCCAAGGGGCTGCTTTTGGCCGGTGGCGAGACTTTCTACCGCTTGAGCGACGAGGTATTTCGCATCGACACCGCCAGCGGCAAATGGACGGCGGGCAAAGGACCAGCGAGCGCGGGGCCGGTGTGTCATGTGCGTGCCGACGGTCAGGTGGTGGTGCAGTTGGGGCAAGGCTACTGGCAGTGGACCCAAGCACCGGTGGTCATTGCGCCGTAGCCCGCGCCCTACTGGCAAACCCCTGCCTTGCACGCCTTGCCGGTACCGCAAACCACGCCATCGCTGACATTGGCGTTCTGGCAGCCCTTGACGCTGTCGCAGGTGTCGAACGTGCACGCGTTCTTGTCGTCGCACAGTTGTGGCGGCGCGGTGCCTTTGCACAGGTTGGTGTTGACTTCGCACTTGTCGGTCAGCGTGCAGGCGTCGCCGTCGTTGCAGGGCACGTCCCACACGTTGCTGTACTGACAGGGCGGGGTCGATTGCAGGCAGAACGCCATGGAGCACCCAACAGGTGCCTTGGCGCACGCAGCCATCGGCTTGTTGGCGCATACGCCGGCCTGGTTGCAGCCCAGGTGCAGGTAGGCCGTCGACCGCACCAGAAACGCCACTTGCCCCGTGCCAGACGTCGCCAACGCGCGACCGGCAGCCAGCAAGTCACCATTGGGCAAGGTGATGACGCGGTTGAGGTACTCGTCTTCCTTGGCGCCGCCGAAGAACACCGCGTTGCTGGCGGCGCCCAGCAGGTCCAGCCGCGTCAGCATCGCCTCGTTGCCTGGGTAGTTGCTGCTGCCAACAGCGCCGACCAACAACGCCGAACCATCGGCCTGCATCGCAACGCCCAGGCCAATGTCGTTGGCGTAGGTGTTGTAGTCCTTTTGGTGGACCACCGTCAGGTCGCCGCGAAAGCGCACCCAGTAGATGTCGCGGCCGTTCGCACCCGAACTCTGCCGAAAGCCAGCGGCCAACCAGCCGCCGTCTTGCGTCGCAGTGACGGTGCGGAATTCGTCATCGCCGGTGGTGCCCATGCGCGCGATTTTGGTCGGGGGTTGGGTAAGGTCGGCACCGTAGATGGCCAGCATCGCGTCGGTGCCGCCCAGCGTCCCGGCCTCTTTGGACCACCCGACGATGCCGACGGTCTTGCCATCTGCGGCGACTGCGAGGCCGATGAAGCGTGCTGGCATGCCCTTGGCATCGTAAAAGGTGGTGTCCAGTTTCTTGCCCGTCAGCCCATCGTGGCGAATCAGCCCACCACCGTTGCCGTCGCCACAGGCGGTCAGCAAGTCACCCATTGCCGGCCGCGCTGCCGTGTCGCCATAGCTCATCACCACGTTGGACAGGGCAAACTGCGCAGTATCAAGCCCTTTGCCGTCGACGGTGACCCGAGCCGTGAAAGCCGCCCCGCCCAAATGGGCACCGAACACCAGCAACTCGCCGTTGGCGTTCACAAGCACCCGGCCGATGGTGCCCTGGCCGCTGCCACCAGCCAGGTTGCCAGCCATTTGCCACACCACTTTGCCCGCCTGGGTGGTCCTCGCGATCCAGCCAAAACCGTTGGTCGGCACGCCAGCCATGGTGCTCGCTGAGGCAGAGCCGTACACAATCCAGTCATCACCCACTGGCAGCACGCCGCGCGCCTCAAAGTGCGCGTAGCCACTGAACGGCGTGCCGATGCGCCACTCGCCCAGCCGGTCGGTCGCGCCGGCTTTGCACACCTTGTCGGCGCAAGTGTCGTCCACTTTGCAGCCGCCGGTGCTGCACGGCGCTTTGTTGGGGTAGGCAAAGCAGCCTGTCTTGCTGTCGCAGGCGTCATCGGTGCATACGTTGCCGTCATCGCAGGTCTTGAGCCCGGTCGGTGTACAGGCGCCCGCCTTGCAGCCGTCGCCGGTCGAACACGGATTGCCGTCGTCGCAGGCGCCGTTGTTGTCGCTGTGGACGCATTTGGCGACCTTGAAGTCGCAACTGTCGTCGGTACAGGCATTCTTGTCGTCGCAATCCAAGGTGCCGACGCACTTGCCGCCACTGCAAGCGTCGTTCTTGCTGCACCCGAGCTGGTCGTCGCACGGCTTATTGTTCGGCGCAAACACACAGCCGCCGGCCTTGGCGTCGCAGCTGTCGTCGGTGCAGGCGTTGCCGTCGCTGCACGACAGCGTGCCGCTGCTCGCGCACTTGCCGCCCAGGCAGCCGTCGCCGGTGCTGCACGGGTTGCCGTCGCTGCACGCTGTGGCGTTGTTGACGTGGCCGCAGCCCAAGAGCACATGGCAGGGGTCGTCCGTACAGGGGTTGCTGTCGTCGCAGAGCTTGGCGCTCTGGTCCAGGTTCTGACACTGGCCGGTGCTCGGCAGGCAGCTGTCGGTGGTACAGGCGTTGTTGTCGCCGCAGTCCTTGGCTTTACCCGGGCCGCAGCTGCTGGCAGTGCAGGCGTCACCGAGCGTGCAGGGGTTGTCGTCGCTGCACGGCGCTGAGTTGGCCGCAAACCCGCAGCCGGCCTTGGCGTCGCAGCTGTCGGTCGTGCAAGGGTTGCTGTCGTCGCAGAGCTTCTTGGCACCCACGCACGAACCGTTGGCGCAGGCGTCGTTGACGGTACAGGCGTTGCTGTCGTCGCAACTGCCCGCGCCAGCGGCTTGAACGCACCCGCTTTTGGCGTCGCAGTTGTCGGCTGTGCACACGTTGCCGTCGTTGCAGTCGAGTTTCTTGCCTGCCGAACATGCACCCAAAGCGCAGACGTCGCCCAGTGTGCAGGCATTGCCGTCGCTACACGGCACCTGGTTGTTGGGATGAGCACACTTGCCGGCCGCGCAGGCGTCGTCGGTGCAGGGATTGCCGTCGTCGCAGGCGCTCTGGCCGCCGCCACAACTTCCGGCCTTGCAGACATCTTTGGCGGTGCAGTCGTTGTTGTCGTTGCAGGCGGCCGTGTTGGGCGTGGCCGTGCAGCCGGTCTTGGGTTCGCAGCCGTCGTCGGTGCAGGGGTTGCCGTCGTCGCAGGTTTGCGCTGCGCCTGCGCATTTGCCCTTGTCGCACGCGTCGGCCTTGGTGCAGGCGTTGCCGTCGCTGCACGGTGCGGTCGTCGGCGCGCTCTGGCAGCCCTTGGTGGCGTCGCACACGTCGACCGTGCACGCGTTGCCGTCGTCGCAGCCGGTGGCGCTGCCCAAGCACTTGCCGCTTCCGCAGCTGTCTTGGCTGGTGCAGGCGTTGCCGTCGTCGCAGCTGCCGGGGATCGCCGCGTGGCCGCACCCCTTGGTCGTGCACTGGTCTTGCGTACACGGATTGGCGTCGTCGCAGCTGCTCGCCGCACCGGGCAAGGCCACGCAGCCAAACGGCTCCTGGCAAGTGTCGCTGGTACAGGCGACACCGTCGTCGCAGACCTTGGCCAGGCCGGCGCAGCTGCCGTTGCTGCACGCATCGGGCGCAGTGCAGACCTTGCCGTCGTCGCATGGGCCGCTGACGGCTTGCGGGGCGCAAGCGCCGGTTTTGGGTTGGCACATGGCCTTGCTGCACGCGGTGTCGTCCACGGTCTTGCACACCACCACCGTGTTGGGGTTGAGCTTGCACACCGGCTGCTTGGCCGATTTGTCGCAATACAAAGTGCCGTTGCACAGGTCGCCGTCGTCGAGCTTGCCGCAGTCGCTGTCTTGCACGCACTCGCATGCCGTCTTGGTTGTCACCGCACACACGCCGAGCGCGCACCAACCGCCCCCAGAGCACACGCTGCCGTCGTCACACTGGTTGCCCTGGTGCGCCGGTTTCATGCCGCAGCTGCCGGTCTTGGGGTCGCACTGGTTGGTCAGGCATGGCTCGTCAAAGCTGGCGCTGCATTGCACCACCGTCGCCGGATTGACCTCGCACTTCTGGCTGACGGGGTTGCAGTAGAGCGTGCCGTTACAAACGCTCCCGTCTTCCTTGATGCCGCAGTCGGCGTCCTTCTGGCACTCGCACAGGTTGGCGCCGCCCTGACACTTGCCGCCACTGCACAGGCTTTGCGCGGTACACGCGTTGCCGTCGTCGCAGGCGGTGCCGTCTTTGGGCAGCGCTTGCAGCGCGCACTTGCCGGTCTTGGGGTCACAGGTGTCGGCAAGGCAGGCCGGATCGTCGTCGGTGTTGCACTGCACAACGCTTGCGAGGTTGGTCGCGCATGTCTTGGCGACGACGTCGCAGTACAGGGTGCCGTTGCAGACGTTGCCGTCGTCCTTTTTGGCGCAGTCGGCGTCCTTTTCGCACTCGCAGGTGTTGACGGCGCTCGCGCACTTGCCAGCGGCGCAGGCTTCGTTGGGTGTGCAGGCGTTGCCGTCGTCGCAGGGCTTTCCGTCGACCACTGGCAGCAAGTAGCACTTGCCCTGCTTGGGGTTGCACTGGTTCTTGGTGCACGCGGTGTCGTCGACCGTCTGGCATTGGACCACCGTCACCGGGTTGACCTGGCACTGGGCTGTCGCCTTGTTGCAGAACAGCGTGCCATTGCACAGGTTGCCGTCTTCGGACGCCGCGCAGTCGCTGTCTTGTTTGCAAAAACAGGTGTTGGCGCCGCCGATGCACAAGCCAGCGTCGCAGAAGTCACCGGTCGTGCACGGCAACCCGTCGTCACAGGGCGTGTTGGCCGGCGACAGTTGCAGCTTGCACTGGCCAGTGGACGGCACGCACAGGTTTTTCTGGCACCCAGAGTCACTGGTCGTCGAACACACCACCAATGTCGCCGGGTTGAGTTTGCAAGTGAACGGCAGTCCGGCGCCCTTGTCGCAATACAAGCTGCCGTTGCACAGGTTGCCGTCTTCGAACTTGCCGCAGTCGCTGTTGCTGGCGCACTGGCAGGTGTTGACGCCCGCCTCGCACTTGCCGGACTGACAACTGTCCCCGGCGGTGCATGGGTCGTTGTCGTCGCACGCCGTGCTGGCCGCGACCGCGAGAAATACGCAGCCGCTGTAAGGGTTGCAGGTCTGCACCGTGCACGGGTTGGCGTCGTCGCAATCCAGTTTGCCGGGGCCGGCGCAGCTGCCTGCGGCGCAGAGGTCGCCGGTGGTACAGGCGTTGCCGTCGTCGCAGGGGCTGGCGTCGGCCTTGGGCGCGTAGGCGCAGGTGCCAGCGGGGCTGCAGCTGGCGACCTGGCACGGGCTTGCCAAGGGGCAGTCGCCGGCGGATTTGCATTGCGGTTGGACGGTTTCGGTAGGCGTGGTGTCGGGTGGGCTGGTGTCGCCCGTGGTCGCGATGTCTGCGGCGGCGGTGGCGTCGCTTCCGGCGACGTCGGCGCTACTGCTGGTGTCCGTGGCTGTGGTTGCCGGGTCGGCGCAGGCGTGGAGCGCGAGTGCGACGCAGGTGGCAGGCAGATAGTGGGGCTTGGGCATGGTGGCGTTTCGGGCGCCGGCGGGCGCGGGAACGGCATTCTAGCATGGTTGGTGGGCGGGCAGAACGGAGGGGGGCTTTGTTGGGTGCGGATCGCGCCTTGGGGTCTACGGCGAGGCGCGCGGAACCGTTGAATACGCATGGCGTTCAGGTTGGACCCGGCGGCTGAAACCGCAGGCTAGCTATACCAAGCCCGGCCTGCGCCGGGCTGGGCTGTCCCTCGTGATTGCGTAGCCTTGCGGAGGCAAGGCTTTGCACCCTAAGGCCGCGGCTTCAGCCGCCGGCAGTATTTGCGACCACTGCGCATTTACCAGCCCGCGGGTCGGCCCCACTTGAGCAACCGCACCCGGCTTTGTTTAGACGCGTGAAAGTGCAGGATAAATTGGGGCGTTCGCGATCGCCGAAGCGCTGGCTCGACCGCTTGGGCCGCCGCAGAGGCAGCGTCGGATTTTTCTTGCTCCCGCCGTGAGGTCGCGCCGTGTGGAAGGTGCTGGCGCGGGAACCCTGCGGGGGTGGCGGCGGTTGCGGGCGAGTCGGTGGCGGCTGGCAGGTTCTCCGAGCGCGATTGCTCAAGCCTGACCAGCATCGCCCAGGTGCAATCGGCCGACGGCGTCGCGTGCGGTCACCACATTCAAGCCCTGACTTGCCAGGATGAGCAGCCCCTTGTCACCGGTGACGAGCAGTCCATCTGCGCCGATACTCGCGAGGTCAACCACATGCTGGTCGTTGGGGTCGGCAGGGACCAGGCGTGCGCGAGGCGGCACCACGGTCGTGCCGCATGCCTGCATTCGCACCAGGACCGCGGCAACTTCGAGGTGACCCATGCCGTGCAGCGCCGCCATTTCCGGCCGGAGCTAGACGTCGTCGTACTCTGCGATGATTGCGTCCGACAGCAACAACGGGATTCGACGCGCGATTGCAGCCCGAAATAGGACGACTGGAGGCGAGTGCGCTGGCAACAGGCGAACAGCCCACATTTCGCTCGCATTTCGCTCTGGCCGAATAAAAACGTGGTCATTTCGGTCGATTTGCCTGCGCGAATCGCCTCGGCCCTGCAAAGCCCAGTTTGGTGCCACCATGGCCGCCCACCACCCGCCACCGCGGCCGCAACACCTCGCGCACACCCACTTCCGCCTGCACCGCCGCCTCCAAGCCATCCAGCAACCGGTCGCGCTCCGCATCCACCCGGTCCTGCTGGTCATACAGCGCCCGCCGCCTGTTCGTTCGCTCGCGGTCGAGGTCCCGCTCCTGCCGCCGCAGTGCCAGCTTCTCGTCCAGCGTCTGCACTTGCCGCACCTGGCGTTGCAACTCCGCAATCCCTTCGCCGTCGTCGCTCATCGCTGTATGGACCAACACTTCACCCACGCCAGCACCGGGCAAAGTCACCTGCTGCACACACAACCAGCCCGCTTTACCCAGCCATCGCTGCCAAAGACCCGCGCCACCACCAGCGAGCACCTGAAACACGACATCCCGCAGACCCAGGTGCCGGTCCCGCGCATGGACAATCGCCGTCGCCGCCTGCGGGTGATGGTCATTGCAAAACTGCACCCCGGGTGCCTTTGCCGCGCGCCAGTCGAGGTGGCAGCGGCCAGCGTGCGAGCAGACCTGAACGAAGGAGGGCTTTGTTCAGACGCCTGAAAACCAAGGAGAAAAAGAGGCGCTCGCGATCGCTGCGTCAGCCGGCGCCATTCGCCAATTCCTTGGCCCAGGCGGCCGCTAACGCCCCGATTTGTGGGCCTCGCCGATCGGCGGACCACCTTGCGAACATCCACACGCCGCCCAGCTGCGTCGCATCGATGCCCTGGTCCTGCCACTGCGCGGCGATGTCCGGGTCTTCCAGGATGGTGGCCGCAGAGTCGGTCAACCGCCACGGCTTGCTGTCGCCGAGCGGCTGTGCAGGATCGAGGATCCGCAAGTTGTCTTCATCCAGTGCGCCGCTGTCGTCCGGGTGCAGCAGCACGTAGTGAGAGGCCACGGTATCGTCATATGTGCCGGTCTTAAGCATCACGACCAGCGGCGCCCGTTGGCTTGGGGTCAGGCTGCGGTAGGCGCGCACCAGCGCTGAGTCGCGCGCGCGAAGCTTGGGCCAGCCGGTAACACCGGGCAAGTACTCTGCTTTGAGACACAGCTGCACCTGTCCCTCGCTGACTTCGCTGACCAGGTCGGCGTAGAGCGTCGTCATCGATAGCCCACATGGCGTGTAGTAGTAGGCCTGTTGGGCGATGGCATTGAGGTTCTTGGGCGTCCACAGCTTTGGCGTCGGCGCCAGCAGGCGCAGCACCATGGCCATGCACGCCAGCATGCAGCCCTCGTTGGCAATGTTGTTGCCGTCGTCGAATTCGCGCAGCAGTGATTCGGCGTCGGCCTTGGTCTCGCCATTTAGTTGCGTTGCGGCTTTGATGACCAGCGACCGGTTCCACATCAAGTCCTTGCCCCATTTGGGATCGTGCTGGCGATATGGGAGGGTGGCATCGACCTCCAACGCCGGACCCGGGCCGCCCCCTGCGGTGTCGAGTTGCACGCTGGCATCAACCGGGCGGCCTGTTGCCGCAGCATCTGCGCCGGCCGCCGGTCCACACCCAGAGGCTGGCTGGCCGGTCGTGCATCCAGCGACCCAGGCACCGAGCGCGGCCCCGGCACCAACGACGGTCGCGGCACCTTGCAGAAACTGCCTGCGTGTCGCCGACGCTGGCTGAGGTTGGTTGGCTGGCTCAGGTGGCAATGGCTGCATGGGCCCCTTGGATGGACGCGGCTCTGGCCCAACGCGGCCCGCGCCGCGCGGCGGGACGCCGTGGCGAGTCTGCCCAGCGGGTGCACCTCCCGTCAAGGCGGCGCAAGCCGGTCAGCGCCGCTGCTTGGCGGCGCCCTGATGACATTCCAGCCGACACTGTCTAGCGGCGGCACGCCACGTCGCTGCACGCCCTCGCTTTCCCGCACAAACACCGGCCCTACCCGCAACCAGGGGTCGTTGCGCCAAGCGACCCCGCGCCACTGCGCCTCATCGCGCACCAGCACCACCGTTCGCTCAAACCCTGGCCCTTGCACCGCCTTGGCTGCCGCGCTCGACCACGGCCCCCAAAAATCCGGCCGCGCATACACGGTCACTGCCAGCACACCATCGACCGCCAGGGCACACGCCAACATCATCGGCAACGCCCACCGTGCAACCGCAGGCCGCCACTGACCCGCCAGGTGCCGCAGGCCCGCAACCGCCAGCAACGCGACCGCCGGCGTGGCCTCGAACCAGAACCGCGGGCCAAAGCACAGGTCCTGATAGAAATACGGCGCGTGTACGGCGGCCAGCGAAACCACCGCAAGGCCAAGCGTCCGGTCAAACGCCGTGGCATCCGGCCGCCGCGCGCCCACCCACGCCAACAGTAGCGCCGGGGCCGGCCAGCCGAGCGCCCACACATTGAACGCCGCCGCGTTGTCGGTAGTCTGCGCAAAGCGAGTCAAGGCAGCGCGCCAACCCGTCTCGGCAACTGCGGGACCGGCCCCCGCAAAAAAACGCGCGTAGCCCGACACCCAGGGATCACCGGTCGTCCCCATGTGCCAGAAAAGCAGCAAGCTCACGCCCGCGACCGCCGGCAAGGCCAAGCGCAGCGAGCAGCGCAAAATGCCAGGCGTTCCCCGCCCACGCCAAAGCGCGCCGCCCACCAGCGGCAGCGCCAAGGCCACCGCTGTCACCGGCCGGACCAGCCCGCACCAGGCCACCGCCGCGCCAGCCGCGTACCACCAACCCACGGCCTGCGGCGTCTGGTGCAGCCGCCAACAAGCGCAGAGCAGGGCACAAGTGGCCAAAAGCGAACTACTGTGGTTCATCGCCTCGGCGGACATGAAAAGCACGAACGGCGATACCGCCAGCGCCAGCGTTGCCCCGGTGGCCCAAGCCTTTTCGCCCAGATATTGCCGCGCTACGCGGTCGAAAACCAACACCGCAACGCCGCAGAGCACCGGGTTGACCAGCCACGGCACTCCCAATCGCATCCCAACTGCTAGCGACGCAATGTGCCCGGGCGGGTAAAGCGAGTACCAACGATTCGCCCCGATGTCAGCGATGACGTACTGCTGCGCAAACGCATCAGCGAGGGGTGGCAGCGGCGCTGACATTGCCCCACCGGCCAGGATCCGCGCATGGAACCACTGGGCCGCCGAGTCGGCGACGTGCGGCGAGGCCTCGAACAGCAGTTGGCTGGCCAGCGCAGCAACGGCCGTCATCGCCATCGCAGCCACCCAACCCAGCCACCGGCCATTCGGCAGTGCCGGTTCGACCAGTGTCGGCATGGTGCGGACCTGCGCCAAACGATTCACAGCCAGCGCCACAACCAGCGCCCCCAGGGCCAGGGCGTCGATGCGCGGCGACTTCAAGCTGATCGACGTCGCCAACGCCACCAGCGCTGCCGTCCGCAAAAGCGGCTGCTTGGCAGTCCAGGCCATCGCCGTCCACAACGCCAGCGCAGCGTGTCCGACCAGCAGTTGTGCGGGCAAAAGTGAGCCTGGCGTCGCCAGCCACCAACCCTCAGCAACGACAAGCGCCACGTTCAGCGCCAGAACTGCCCAAGGCCCACGGTCGTTCACCCTCTCACCGCGCAGGCGCCGCTGGCGTCGTTCGGCCTTTGCCTTTTGGGGCCGGCAGTTTCAGCAACCACGCGGGTGGCTCCGCAACCTTGGTCTCAGTGAACTGCACGGTGTCGTAGGTCGCCCCGGGCGGCCGCGCCGCAATCTGGCGATTGGACCGCACCTGCGGGTGACCGAGCCAGTTGGCAAAGTGCTTGATACGCTGGATGTTGTAGCGCAAGTCGATGCTCGATCGCCCCGTCGCCTGCGTGCGCAGCCACCAACTATCGTCGCTGGCAGGGATCGCGCGCACGATTTGCCGAAACACCGGTGGATACGGCTGCAAGTAGTCTTCGGCATTGGACAAGTAGGCGATCTGCACCACCAGGCCATGCTTGCGCAAGGCCTCGAGCAATGCCGGCATCGCTCCCGACTTGGTCCAGTCCGCTTGCAGTGCCTTTGCGCGGCCCTCGACCACTAGAGCGCGCACGCGGTCGTACTGGGTCTGATCGGTCAGCCAGCACGCAACTTTGGCCTTGCGCATCTCGGCCTGGATCCGCACGAACTGCCAGTGAATGCGTCCGCCGGCCTGGGCGAACAACCGTAGGCCCGACGCGTCGGCGCCCGCGGTCCGCAACAACTCGGTCGAGTCCTTGCGTTGGGCTGGCGACCAGCGCGCGATGAACGCCTTGGGCGTCGCACTCGGCGCCAGCAGCGCGAAATACGCGCGGTGGATGTGTTTGACCCACGGGTCATAATCGGTCAACAGCAGCAAGTCTGGATCCTGCCAGCCGGCCAGCGTGTACATCTGGTCCGTACCCACGCCGATCAGCACGCCGCGGCGGTCGCGCACCGTGGGCTCAAACAGGTGCAGATTCCGCTCATTGCTCCACAGGTAGTGCTCGCCCACCGATTTCTGGTCGACGTTGCGGAGGACCTCCGGCGGTGCGTCGTCGGCGATGCCTGAGATTGCCTGCAGCGCGACCTGTGGAACGCGCTCCGCGGCTGTTGCTCCCGCCGCGCTGCACACGAACCAAACGCATACGACCCAGGCACCAGCCCAGCAAATTCCGCTGCCCAGCCCGGCGCAGGGCGGGCTTTGTACGTTTGTGCCTGCGGCTTTAGCCGCCGGGAGACCCCTGGAACGCAATTAACCCTCCGCGCGCCATCACGCCGCCGGCTTCATCGACAGCGCCGCCAGCCGTGCTGCCAACCACCGCGGCGCAAACCGCGTGCCAAACGTCATCAGCTTGTTCAACCACCCGGTGACGATCAGGCGACGGCCGCCTAGCACGGCGTCCAGCGACTCGCGAACCACAGCGGGGCTGGTCTGCAAACCCAACTCAGAGAGCTTGCTCAGCTTCATGCCGGCTGCGTCCATGAACTCGGTCTTGGTGCCGCCCGGACAGACGCAAGTCACGCGCAACGCGGGGCTGGCCAGTTCGAACGCGATGGCCTCCGAAAAATCGCGCACGTACGACTTGGTCGCCGCATACACGGCAAACGTCGGCACCGGCTGCCACGCCCCAATGCTGGCCACATTGACCAGGTGCGCCGACTCGCCGTGGTCGCGCATGTGCCGGCCGAACCGCCAAGCGAGATCGGTCAGCGCCACGATGTTCAGGCTCAGCATCGTCGACCAGCGCGACCACGCAGTGTCGAGGAAGTCGCCCTGCCAGCCAAAGCCCGCGTTGTTGATGACCATGTGCAGCTTGCGGCCGTTGGTCGCCTCGGCCACCAGGCGGTCGCGAAACCCTTCGTCGCCGAGATCGCCATCCACCACCAGCACTTCGGCGCTATGCGCACTTTGCAACTCAGCGGCGAGCGCCTCGAGGCGGTCGCGACGCCGAGCGGTGAGCACCAGATTCCAGCCACGTTCGGCCAACTGACGGGCATAGTCGGTGCCCAGGCCCGATGACGCGCCGGTAACGAGCGCCCAACGGCGTACTGCGGACATGGTTAGCTCCTCGTACCGCCCGCGACAGCGGGTACGCCGCGATTTTCGGTGTTTTTCGCCAAGGGGACAATGGGTCGCCACGGACGCCCCAGGGCGATCGCTAGATCGCTAACCTCCGAAACAGTTGACAGATAATGCCTACCGCGATCAACTGGTTTGCCGCAGACCTGTGATCTGCGGCGGCCCGCCGTGACACCTGGCGAACTAATCAGTGAACTATACAAG
>SXRM01000333.1 GCA_005792545.1 Pseudomonadota bacterium
AAACGGGGCTCCGGTCCGGCCGCGTCGGCAGCGCGGCCGGACTAGGGCTCGGTCCCGGCCCTGCCGGGACGCGCCCAGACCTCTCACAAGTTGATCGGTGCTGCGCTGCTGCCGCGCGGCGACCTAGCGATAGCCCTGGCATGATTTCAGCACGCCGGCCGAGTTGGCCAGCCTTCGCACAGCGCTGCCGCGCAGCAGTGCTCCGTCACCCTGGCTAGCGACTGCGACCTGCCCGACCAATCTTGCGTATCACGATCGCTCGAAATTCGGGCTTTTGCCTCTGTCCTGTGGCATACTGCTCGATCGGGCCCAGCAACCTGCCCGTGCCGACTGTATGATCGTCGACCCCGACCACTTCGACCGCAATGGCGGCGCCGCGGCCTTTGACTCGTTCGGATCTGGTGAGCGCGCTGCCGTCACCCACTCGCCCTCGGGTCAGTTTATTGCCGTCAACTGGCTCGGCCGCGACGACATGCCAGGCCCGCAGCAGTTCCTCAACCGCGAGCTCAGCCGGCTGGCCTTCAACACCCGTGTGCTCGCCCAGGCGCGCGATCCCGCGGTGCCGCTCTTGGAGCGCCTGCGGTTCTTGACCATCTCGTCCTCGAACCTCGACGAATTCTTCGAGATTCGCGTCTCCCGCCTGCAGCAGCAGGTGGTCTACGGTCTGGCCGCGAAGAGCCCGGACGGTCGGTCTGCTCAAGAAATTCTTGATCTGGTGGCCGACGAGACCCACCGCCTGGTCGCCGAGCAATACCGTGTGCTGCAAGACGAATTGCTGCCCGCACTCCAAACCGCTGGCCTGCGGTTGCAGCGCGAAGACGCCTGGACGCCGGCCCAGCGCCAGTGGCTGCGCGACTACTTCACCAGCGACGTGCTGCCGGTGCTGACGCCCATCGGCCTGGACCCGGTTCACCCGTTTCCGCACGTCCAGAACAAGAACTTCGTGCTCATCGTGTCGCTCGACGGCGCCGACGCCTTTGGACGGCGGTCGGGCATCGCGGTGGTGCAGGTGCCGCGCTCACTGCCACGCGTGCTGCGGCTACCGGCGGGCGCGGACGGCGCGACGCGCGATTTTGCGCTGTTGTCGACTGTGGTGCAGACCTTTATCGGCGACCTTTTTCCTGGCATGTCGGTGGCCGGCTGTGCGCCGTTCCGCATCACCCGCGACTCGGACCTGTTCGTGGCCGAAGAAGAGACGGACGACTTGCTCGAGGCGCTCAAGGGCGAGTTGAACCGGCGCAACGACGGCGACGCGGTGCGTCTTGAGGTGGGCGAGCAGTGCACGCCGGAGATGGCGCGCTTTCTGTTGGCGCAATTCGAACTGACCGAGGCGGAGCTGTATCGCGTGCCGGGGCCGGTCAACCTGCATCGCCTCGCCGCGCTCATCGATCTCGCCGACCGGCCCGACCTGCGCTGGCCGCCGCACGTGCCGCGCATCCCAGTGCTTTTGCAGGGTAAAGCTATGGACGGCAAGGGCGGCATGTTCCGGGTGCTGCGCGATACGCCGGTTGTGCTGCATCACCCCTACGACTCCGCCGCGCCGGTGCTCGAATTCGCGCGGCAGGCCGCGGCCGACCCCGATGTCCTAGCCATCAAGATGACGCTGTACCGCACCGGGCCGAGCTCGCCGTTTGCGCGCGCGCTCATCGACGCCGCCC
The DNA here is from genome assembly GCA_005792545.1 of Pseudomonadota bacterium. GTDB lineage: Bacteria > Myxococcota_A > UBA9042 > UBA9042 > UBA9042 > SXRM01. The sequence continues at coordinate 1,659 of SXRM01000333.1, forward strand.
GCGCAGGCAAAGACGTGACGGCAGTGGTCGAACTGCGTGCCCGCTTCGACGAGGCCGCCAACATCGACCTGGCGACCGAGCTGCAAAACGCGGGTGCCAACGTCGTGTACGGCGTGGTGGGCCACAAGACCCACGCCCAGATGATGCTGGTCGTGCGTCGCGAGGCCCAGCGACTGCGTCGCTACGTCCACCTGGGCACTGGCAACTACCACCCGGTGACGGCGCGGCTATACACCGACGTCAGCCTGCTGACCTGCGACCCGCAGCTGACCGAAGACGTGCACCAGGTGTTCTTGACGCTAACGGGGCTGGGTGGCGTTCGACCGCTCAAGCGCTTGCTGCAGAGCCCGTTCACGCTGCAACCCGCGCTCATTGCTCGCATTGACCAGGAGGCCGCAGCAGCCCAGGGCGGTCAACCCGCCGGCATCGTTGCCAAGATGAACGCGCTGACCGAGCCCCAGGTCATCGCCGCGCTGTACCGCGCCAGCCAGGCCGGTGTGCGGGTCGACCTCATCGTGCGTGGCATCTGCTGCCTGCGACCCGGCGTGCCAGGCCTGTCGGACAACATCGCGGTGCGCGGTCTGGTCGGCCGCTTTCTTGAGCACGCGCGCTGCTGGTGGTTCGAGAGCCGCCAGGAGTTGTACTGCAGCAGTGCCGACTGGATGGAGCGCAACCTGCACCGCCGCGTCGAGGTCGCGTTTCCGCTGGACGACCCGGAATTATGCCGCAAAATCAAGGCACAGTGTCTCGACGCGCCGCTGCACGACACCATGGGCGCGTGGCTGCTGCAGGGCGACGGCACCTACGCCCGGCCGCCCGCCGATGCGACGCCGTATTCTGTCCAAGACGCCCTGGTGCGCGCCGACCTCGCTGAACTTCGCTAGATCATGTTGTCTGTCGTCGGGACGCCGCCCGCGCGGCTGCGCGCATTTCTGCAAAGTCAGGGGTTGCGACCGCAGCAGGCCCGGCAGGCCGTACACGCGCTGACCACTGCCATGTGGCGCGATGGCCATAGCTGGACGCCAGCCCTTGAGGGCCTCGGACGTCAAGCGCGCGCGGCTGCTGAGGCCACGTTGGAGGCACCGGCGCCATTGACCGTGCGCCAGGTCGCGTGTGCCAGCGACGGCACCCGCAAGCTGCTCATCGAACTGGCCGATGGCGCGGTGGTCGAGAGCGTGGTGATTCCCGCGACCGACGGCGATCGCACCACGCTGTGCGTGTCGAGCCAGGTAGGCTGTGGCCGCCGCTGCACGTTTTGCGAGACGGGCCGCCTGGGCCTGCTGCGCAATCTGTCTGCGGACGAGATCGCCGGCCAGCTACTGGCGGCCCGCGGCGTCTGGGAGCCCGTGCGCGGGGCGCTGCCGCCGATCCGCAACGTCGTGTTCATGGGTATGGGCGAACCGCTCGACAATCTCGACGCAGTTGCAGCTGCGGCTGCGGTAATGGCAGACCCGATTGCCGGCGGCTTGTCGTGGCGCCGCATCACCGTCAGCACGGTCGGTGTCGCCTGGAAGCTGCCGGAGTTCTTCGCCAAAGTCCGCGCCAATCTCGCCGTGAGCCTCAACGCCCCCGACGACGCTCGCCGCGCACGTTGGATGCCGGTCAACAGCCGCTGCGATCTAGCTTCGCTCAAACAGGCGCTGCAAACGTCGCTGCCGCCCGGTCGCGACGTGCTGGTCGAGTACATCGTGTTCGACGGCCAGAACGACAGCGATGCCGACGCCGAACTGCTGCTGGCTTGGCTGGATGGCCTGCCGGTGCGCTTGAACCTCATCGTCGCCAACCCGGGGCCGGATCCGCAACTACGCACGCCGACAATGGAACGGGTGCGCGCGCTGCATGCGCGCTTGCTCGCAGCGGGCATTCGCGCGATGGTTCGCCACCCGCACGGCCGCGAGATTGGCGGGGCTTGCGGCCAGCTTGCGGCCACCGTCGTTGGCTGAATGTTCGCGCCGCGGTCGGCGTTGTGCCGCAGCCGCCGCCCCGGACGGCTCGTGTACCTCACCGTGATGACCATGCACCTCATGTCGCCCCTTCGAACCCTGCTGTTGCTGGCCTTGTCGCTGGTGCCCGCGCTGTCGCATGCGGCCGTGGCGACCACACCCTGGCAGTTCGCCAAGGCCGAATTTGCCGATAACGGCCAGGCCGTTGAGCACGTGACCATGCGCGCGCGCACCGCTGCCGGCCACGAGACGTTCGTGCGCTTTGCCATCGCCAACGCCGGGTTTCGCAAAAGCGCGTTGGAGGTCACCTTCCGGCAAGAGTCGCCGCAGGGCACGTTCTACGGCAAGGAGACCTTCCAAAAAGGCAACTATACGTTGGACACCGGCAAGCTGGGGCTGCGCGCGGGCAAGCACACGTTGGCCTCGGCCGGCGGCCAGTTGACCGCGACCTTCGATTTTGGCTCCACCACCGGTACCGTGGTGTTGTCCAGTGGCCTGTCGCCGTTCTCGGTCACCGACAAGAACAGCAGCGGCTACACCTGGCGCGAGCTGATGGTGCCGATGGGCAAAGTCGCGGTCAACTGCGCGCAGGCCAACGGCAAAACCTGGGAAGGCACCGCTACCGCCTACGCCGTGCACGAGGCCTCGACCACCACCGCGCACCAGATCTACGATCGCAGCGTGCAGCTTTTCCACTTTGGTTCGCCGCACCTGGTCATCGACTACATCGTGTTGCCCAAGGACCGCGGTGGTCGGCCGCTCGGCTTTCTGGTCGCGTCCGGCAAGGGCAAGACCGTTGCAGCCGAAGTCCAGAAGGAGACACGGGAAATGGAGAAGATCGACCCCGCCACCGACTACCGGATTCCGTACAGCGTCGGTGTCCTGGCCAAGCGCGGCAACGCCCGCGCTGCGATCAAGCTCACCGGCGAAAAGCAGGTCGGCCGTGACGACGATTTGGCTGACCTGCCGTGGGCTGCCCGCAAGGCAGTCGGCGCGGTGATGCACCCCATCACCTACATCCTTAAGGGCGCAGCGCAGGCCGAGGTGCAGCCCAACCCGGCCGAGCCGGCGGTCGTCATCGACGCCGCAGTCAAGTACAAGTACGCGCAGACCCGCTAGCTGACCAAGGTGCCACGATGAGCCGCTGGACCACCCACGTCGATCCCACGTGGTTTCGCGCCGATCCGCGACCCGCGGACGACGTGGGGCTTGCCGTGCAGTGGCTCGGCACCGCTGGCTTTCGGGTGCTGTCCGGCGGTCATCACGTCTGGCTCGACCCGCATCTGTCGCGCCATTCGCTCGGCGAGCTGGCGTTGTCCAAAATCGAACCGCGCTTGGACCGCATCCAAGCCGACGTCGACGTGGCCCATGCCGTCGCAGTCGGTCACTCGCACTTTGACCACGCGCTCGACGCTCCGGCCGTGGCCCGCTTGCACGGCGCCCGCGTGTATGGCTCCAGCGACACGTTGAACTGGTGCCGGGGCTACGGCGTGCCAGAGACGCAACTGACCGAGCTACACGGCAACGGCGAGTCGTTCGGCGAAGGTCCGTTCGCGCTGCGTGCCTTCAAGAGCGCACACAGCCCACTATTCGCCGGGCGGGTGCCGCTGCCCGGGCGCATCGACCAGTTGCTGCAGGGACCCGCCCACTATACGCGGTGGCGGGTCGGTCTGACGTTTGGCCTGCACTTGCAGTGCACCGCTGGCAGCGTCTACCACCTGGGCTCGTCGAACCTCGTCGAGGCAGAACTCGCTGGGATTCAAGCCGACGTGCTGCTGTGTTGCACCATCGGCCGGCAGTCGGTGCGCGACTTCACCCGTCGAGCCGTCGCAGCGCTGCGCCCCAAAGTGGTGGTTCCGTGCCACTGGGATCCGTTCTGGACACCGATCGATGGCCTGCCGCGCCAGATCCCCAGCAACGATCTCGCGGGGTTCTTGCGCGAGGTCGCAGCGTGCCCCGATGCTCCGGACGTGCGGGTTGTGCCGATTCGCGGTTGGGTAGTGGTGCGGGCGTAGCTCAACGGCCAATCCGACGCCCTGCGGCGCGATTTGACATTGTGGTGGCGTAGCCTACCTTTCCGGCCCCTTGCGCGCGCCCCCGATCGGCCGGGCCGCCACGCCGCGAACACCCACGCGTGGACAGCCGGCCACCGGGCACCGACAGGTACAGGCAATGGAAATTCTCATCTGGTCCGGCTTCTTGCTGCTCGTGTGCGGCATCTTGGCCCTGGACCTCGGCGTCCTGAACAAGAATGACCACGTCATTGGCTTTCGCGAGGCTCTGCGCTGGACCGGCGTGTGGGTGACCGTGTCGATGCTGTTCATGGTCGCCGTGTACTTTTTGTATGGCAACCATGTCGGTGGCTTGGGGCTCGGCCCCGAACCCTTGGACGGCGGCAGCGCGGCGGTGCTGTACCTGACCGGCTACCTCGTCGAGTACTCGCTGTCGGTCGACAACATCTTCGTAATTGCCTTGATTATCGCCGCGTTTCGCGTGCCCCGGCTGTACCAGCACCGCTTGCTGTTCTGGGGCATCCTGGGAGCTTTGGTGCTGCGCGGCGTGATGATCGGCGCTGGCACCGCGCTGATTCGCCAATTCACATGGATGATCTACGTGTTTGGCGGCATCCTGATCCTCAGCGCCGTCAAGATGGCGCTGTCCAAGGACGACGAGTCGTTCGACCCCAACGACAGCCGCATCGTGCGCTGGGCCAAGCGCTTCTACCCTGTCGCGCCCAAGATGGACGGTTCGCGGTTCTTCGTGCAACTCGACGACGGCCGGCGGGCGATGACGCCGCTGTTCCTGGTGCTACTGCTCATCGAGTCGACCGACGTGCTGTTTGCGGTGGACTCGATACCCGCGGTGTTTGCGGTGACCACCGATCCGTTCCTGGTGTTCACGTCGAATATCTTTGCCATCATGGGCTTGCGGTCGCTGTACTTTGCGCTGGCCGGTATGCTCGGCCGCTTCCACCACCTCAAGCACTCGCTGGTGGTGCTGATGGCGTTTATCGGCGTCAAGATGCTGGCGTCGCACCAGGTGCACATCGCGCCCGGCGTGTCGCTCGGCATCATCGCGCTCATCCTGGGTGCCGGCATCGGGGCCTCGCTGGCGTTTCCGTTGTCTGCGGAAGAACTTGCCAAGCACAACGACCGCCATTTGGGCGCAACGCCTGAGCCGCCGCCCGACGCTGGTGAGGCGACCGAGCGTCCCTAGCACACGGCCCCTGGACCGTCCGATCGTGCGCGTCAAGCCACAGCTCGGGTTTGCGACGCCGTCACCCGGCAAGGCGGGATGCTGGATGTCGCAGGCGCCCGTGCAACAACCGTGAAACTTGGCGAGTACCGTGCCGATTTTCGTTTGCCTGGCGGGTAGGGCTCGGCTACCCTTCCGCCCCCCGCCGCGCCGCGCGGCCGTTGCGTAGGGCGCTGTGATTCCACCGATTTTCAAACGACTGCGGGTAGTCGTCGTGACCATGGCGGCAGTCTTGCTGGCGCCAGCGGTTGCGCTCGGCTTTGGCGTGTCGCTGACCAAAGAGACCACCGGCAACGTGGTGCGCTGGAAGACGCCGGCCATGACCTACTGGCTGCACCCGGCGTGCTCGACCGACCTGCCGACCGCCGCCTGCCTGGACGAGGTGCGCAAGAGCTTTCTGGCGTGGAATACCGCCTGCACGTCCGCCACCTTCACCGAGCAGGGCTTTTCGGACAGCAAGAAGCTGACCGCCATGGGCTTTAACACCGACGGCAAGAACCAGGTGGCGTGGATCGAGGACGGCAGTTGGGACATGGGCAAGTACGTGCTGGGCGTCACCTCGCCGGTGTTCTACCAGGACGGCACCATCATCGAAGCCGACATCGCCATGAACGGCTATCTGCAGTCCTGGTCGATGTCGGGCAAGATCAACTCGACCGACGTGCGCAACGTCGCCGTCCACGAAATCGGCCACTATTTTGGCATGCAGCACACGCTCGGCGGCTACGACCCCGACAACCCGCCGACGATGGCGCCGACCGCTGACCCGACCATGAAATCGCAGACGCCCGAAGCCGACGACTTCGCGGGCATTTGTTTTCTCTACCCCAAAGTCGCCAGCGCTTGCCAAAGCAACAAGGACTGTCCGTTGGTCGTCGCCGACGGCCCGGACGGCGAGTACTACGCGGGCCAGCTGGCGTGCTCGGGCGGCAAGTGTGGCGGTTTTGACCCCAACGTGCCCAAGGGCACCGGCAAGCTCGGCGCGGCCTGCGCGGCTTCGTTCGACTGCGTGGATCCGCTGTTCTGCCAGCCGATGTCGAGCGGCAAGGGCGTGTGCGCCCAGAACTGCAAGCCCAACACCAGTGGCGCGTGCCCCACCGGCTTTGTATGCACGCCGTACCAGGGCGACGCCCAAAATGGCGTGTGCATCGCCGGGCAGGCGCCCGGAACCAAGGCCGAGGGCGCCGCGTGCGCTTCGGGCAAGGAATGCGCAAGCGGCTTGTGCATCATCGAAGACGGAGCCGCCGTCTGCAAAACACCCTGCACCGCCAGCAAGCCTTGCCCCGCGGGCAAGACTTGTGCGTCCATTCCGGGCGCCAACTACGGGGCCTGCGTCGACGCCAAGAAGGCGGCCGGCGAGGCGTGCACCGCGGCGACCCAGTGTCAGAGCGGTGTGTGCACTGCCGGCAAGTGCGCCGCGACCTGCAACGTCAACGCCGATTGTCCGAGCGGCCAGGGCTGCCAGAAGCCGACCACCGGTCCAGGCACTTGCGCACCGCTCGGCAGCAAAGCCAACGGCGCGCCGTGCGCGGCAAGCCTGGACTGCGGCTCGGGTTTGTGCGTCAACCTCGGCGCCGGACCGGTGTGCGCCAAGCCGTGTACCGCCAATAGCCAGTGTGCCGCGGACCAGGTCTGCACCGGGATTACCGGCGGCGGCGGCGCGTGCACCGCGGCACCCAAAAAAGTGCCCGACGGTGGCGCATGCAAGGCCAGCAGCGACTGCGCGTCCAACCTGTGCGTCGGCAACGCCACCAGCGCCTTGTGCGTGGCCGCGTGCTCTGCCAACAAGCCTTGCGCGAGCGGCTACGACTGCGTGCCCTTGCAGGGTGGCGGTGGCGCTTGCCTCAAGGCGGCGACCAAGAAGCCCGCGGGCCAGCCGTGCCAGACCGGCGGCGATTGCCAGAGCAGCCTGTGCATCGCCGACACACCGACCAGCGGCATCTGCCTGGACGACTGCACGGCTTCGGGCAACTGCCTCGCCGGCTTTTCCTGCCAGAAACTGCAGGGTGGCAAGTCGGCGTGCTTTCAGCTCGGCCCCGCGCAAGTGGGCGACAAGTGCACCGACACCATGGACTGCCAGAGCGCCAAGTGCCTCATCGACGGCAACCAGAAGTACTGCACCAAGGCTTGCGCGGCCGATCCCGAGTGCCCCTGCGGCATGAGCTGCGTGGCTGTCACCGGCGGCAAGGTCTGCGCCACTGGCCCCAAAGTGGCGTGCGTGCCGGCCGGTTCCGCTTGCGCGGCGTCCAGTGAGTGCGCGACCGGCGCCTGCGTCGGCAAGGTCTGCGCCGAGGTGTGCTCAATCTACGCGGCCAACGGCTGCCCGACCGGCCAGAAGTGCCTGCGCTTGCAGCCGGGCGGCGCCGACGGCGTGTGCGCCAAGGCCGGATCGGTGGCCGCGGGCGCGCCCTGCGCCAAAGACCCCGAGTGTGCCACGGGCTTCTGTCACGCTGGAGCCTGCGGCGTGCCGTGCAGCCCGTTCGGACCCAACAAGTGCGGCCTGGGTCAGCAGTGCGCTGGCGCCACCGGCGATGTCGGCGTTTGCACGAAAGCACCACCGACTGCGACCGCCGATGCCGGATCGACCGACACGGCAACGGGTGGGGTCGATGCGGTCGCAGGCGGCGATGCCGGGTCGACCGAAACGGCCACCGAATCGGATGCGGGCGCAACGGGCGCCGATGGCGAAGCCCCTGTCGAGGACGGAGCGCGGCGACTCGTTGGCGCGGATGCCGCAGGAACATCCGGTTCGGCGGGTACTACGCCCGGGTCGTCGTCGCCGTTGAGTTGTTCCGGTTCGCGAGGAGCATCTGGTGGCTCGGCGGCGGGGGCGCTGTTGGCCTCTCTAGCCACGTTCGGGCTTGCCGTGCTCGTTCGGCGCCGCGGCAACGGGCGCTATTCTTCGTAGAAGTCCAGGTGGTCGTCAAAGCTCTCGCGCATCGCCCACACCGCGACGACCGCCAGCAGCAGACAAGCACCGCCGACCCAAGCCGCAGCCCCCACGCGGCCGAGGTCGGGCTTGAGCGTCTTCCACGCCCACTCCACCACCACCAACGAGCCGCGCACGAAATTGGGCGCCGTGGTGGCCACCGTCGCACGCAGATTGGTGCCGAACTGCTCGGCGGCCGTGGTCGCGAAGACCGCCCAATAACCATTGGCGGTCCCGACCAGGAACAGCACCCACGCAAAGGTCTGCACCGTGCTGTCGTGGGCGTTGCAGTAGACCACCAGCGCCACCACGTCCAAGCCCAAAAACAGCATCAGCGCCTTGCGCCGCGACCGCAACCACTGTGAAATCAAGCCGGCGGATAAGTCGCCGACCCCCAGACCCAGGTAGGCCCAGAACACCGCGGTCGCCCCGGTGACTTCGCCTTGAATGCGCAGCTCCTTGGCGAATTCGGCAGCAAACACCACCAAGATGCCGATCGAGAACCAGATTGGCACGCCTGTCGCAATCACGGTCAGGTAGCGCCCCAGGCGCTTGGGCGGCCACAGCAGCATCCGCAGGTCGCCGCGCGGCCGGTTGGTCTGCTTCGCGGCGTCAAAAAGGCCCGATTCAAATGTGCCAAACCGCAGCACCAGCAGTAGCAGACCGAGCACGCCGCCGGTCACGTAGGCGGTCGTCCACGCAAAGTTCTTGCCGACCCAGGCCGCCAGCAGCGCGCCGCACACGCCGACCGCCGCGACGATGGTGGTGCCGATACCGCGGTGCTGTGCCGACATCGACTCGCTGACCAGCGTCACCGCGGCGCCCAGTTCACCGGCGAGGCCCAGACCGGCCACGAACCGCAGCACTGCGTACTGGTCGAGCGTGGTCACGTAGGCGTTGGCGAGGTTGGCGAGCGAATACACCAGGATGCTACCAAACAGCGTGCTTTTGCGGCCTAGGCGGTCGCCCATCACGCCCCAGATGATGCCGCCGGTCAGCATGCCGGCCATCTGCAGCGAGATGAGCATGCCGCCCGCAGACTCCATTTCAGTCGCCGGGATGCCGATGGCCTGCAAGCTCGGTTTGCGCACGACTGCAAACAGAATCAGATCGTAGATGTCGACGAAATAGCCGAGCGCGGACACGAGCACAGTCAGCGCCACGCGGGCGCGCGGGTTGTCGGTCAGGCTCACGGTTCCCCCACGGACATTGGGCTACAGGCAGCCGTCAATCTGCCGCAAGCGCTGGATTTCGTCCAAAAGGTCGGGGTGATCGACCAGCTGCCGCAGCATCGCGCCCTTGAGGTTGAGCTTGGTGTTGCCCTTGGTCTTGTCGAGGTAGAACCACGCCCGACCCCAGATGCTGAGCGTCGCGTGCCGCCAGCACTGGTTCTCGCTCAGATACTTGTACACGGCTGGATGCTGGGTGCGGGCCAGGTGGATGTAGCGGGTCATGTACCACAAAAAGGTCAGGATGCCGTCTTCGGCGCTGGTGCTGAACTGGCTCTGATCGGCGAACGCGTAGTCCACGGCCAGCGAGTTGACGTACTGCGCGACCTCTTCGAGCAGCATGTCGTAGCCCTGGTCGCCGCTCTCGAACTTGGCGTCTTTGGGGTCGCCGTTGAGGTAGATGGGCGCGTAGCCGTCGCAGCCCGACATGCCAAAGCTGGCGCACGGCGTCCAGGTGGCGTCGTAGCCGTCGCCTTTGATGGCGCTGCGCGCAAAGCCCTTGTTGCTGCCCTGGTACGACAGGCCAGCGCAACTGAACTTGGAGACCTCGTTGAGAAAGTACATGTGGCCGCTAAAGCCCGACTGGCCCATGTCGTACAGGTGGCCGCACTCGTGCACCAAGGTCGAAGCCTGACCGAGCGCGGCGGACGGCGAGTTGGCTTTGGAAGCTTGGAAGAAGGCGTCGACGCAGTTCTTACCGCCGCCCATGGGGACTTTCTTGCCTTCGGCCAGCAAGGTCTTGCCGACCGGATAGCGCAGCTCAAGTGCAGCCTCCACAAAAGCGATGGCCTGCGCGGCTTGGAAGCCGGCGGTGATCGATGCCAGGCTAGCCTTGGGATTGGCGGGGTTCGGCTCGGGAAAGGCGCCATCCGGGCAGGACGCGACGGTGTGCGCGCCCCCCGGAGGCGGTTGGCCGCTGTCCGACTTGGTCGCGTCCGCGCCCGCCTGGCCGCTGTCCGCCGCAGCCGCTGCGTCCTGGCCGCCGTCCGCGGAGGAGGCTGCGTCTTGCCCACCCGCAGCCACGTCGCCGCCGCGGGCAGTGCCGTCGCCACCCGCAAAGCCACTGCCGCTTCCGTTTGCGCCACTCGGTCCAACGCAGCCCATCACGGCCAGGGCCAAGGCGACGACAGCCAGGGAACTTCCCCGACTTTGTTCAAGCCGTTGAACGAAAGGATGATTCTGGAAAACCCGCGATCGCGCCCCGGTCACAAACACAGACCCCCCCATTGTTCAGACGCTTGAAATTGGTGGCAATTTGGGCACGGTGTTGATCGCGGCCGACCGACGATCAGTAGACTTCGATGCGCAGGCGGTGCTCGTCGCGCAGTCGCTGTCGCAGTTCCGGCCAGTCGCCGCTTTGCTGCGCGGCAATGTCGGCCAGCGCGGCATCAATGCCGTCTTCCATGCCCTTGAGCCCGCACAGGTACACCTCGGCGCGTGGGTCTTGCAGCAAGGACCAGGCCGAGGCTCCGTGGTCGCGCAGGCGGTCCTGCACGTACATGCGCCGGCCGTCGGCCGTCTTCTCTTCGCGCGAACGGGCGTAGACGACCTGCAACTGCGGGTCGGTTGCGCACAGGTCGTCCATCCACGCGCGGTAGCTCAGGTCGTCGGCCGTCTGGGCGCCAAAAACCAACAGGCACTGGCCGCGCTCCGCCGGCGACAGCCGCGCGCGCTGCTGCAAGAAGGCGCGAAAGGGCGCGATGCCGGTCCCCGTGGCTATCAGCAGCATCGGCGCTGCCCAGTCGAGCGGCACCATCTCGCGGCCGACCGGCCCCGTCATCCACATCTGGTCGCCGGCCTGGGCGTCGCACAGGTAGTTGCTGCACAGGCCGGGGATGACCTCGCCGGTGTCGGGGTTGGTCCAATAGAAGCGCTTGACGGTCAGCGCCAGCGAGGTGCCATCGCCATCCTCGCCATCGCGGGCCGAGGCGATCGAGAACAGCCGCACCGGATGCGGCCGACCCTTGGCGTTGAGTCCGGGTGCAACGATGCCGACCGACTGGCCTTCGCGCCAATCAAACTCGCCGGGCTGCCAGCGCAGCACCAGGTGGCGAACGTCGTTGGGGCCGCCCGGCGTGGTCAGCTGCTCGATGGACTGCAGCGTGACGCGCAGCGGCGAGCTCGGCCGATAGCGGTTGACCGGAATCTGGGCTTGAAGCGCGAGGTCCATCGGCCGATTCTGGGGCAACTGCGGTAGCCGTGCAAGTTGGCGGGCGCTAGAATCCGCCGCCGACCGCACCGCCGCCGTTAGGCTTGTCGGCGCGGCGACAAGGGAATGCATGGGTGGCAATAGAGCGGCAGTTGCGACCGCAGTCAACACGCTGGTCGTGTGCCTCGTAGCGATGGCGTGCGGGGCCAAGAAAGACATCATCGACCGCGACCGCGCGCTGGTCGAGACCTTGGTGCCCGAGGGCCACAAGACCGAGTCGCTGACCGGTGACCTGGCCGACGGTGTGCGGGCGCTGCGCGACGGCGAATTGGATGATGCCAATGCTGCGCTCGAGCGCTGGCTCGACAAGCACCCCAATTCCGCGATGGCCGCCTATCACTTGGGCCTGTGGGCACTGGCGGTCGATAAGCGCGCGGTCGCGCAGAACTGGTTTGAGCGCGCAGTGGAATTCGACCCCAAGCTGCACGCCGCGCATTGCCACCTGGGCGCCCTGTACCTGAGTCACGGCGAAGACGTCGCGGCGCTCCGCGCGCTCGAAAAGGCCTTTGCCTTGGCGCCAGACGATGTGCGGGTTCTGGCCAACTTGGGTGCGGCACGAGCACGGCGCGGCTTGTGGTCGGAGGCGCTGGAGGCCTATCAGGCCGCCAACAAGATCGCCCCGTCGCACGGTTCGCTGTTGTACGACACCGCGCTCATCTGGATGCAGCGGCAGCAGTGGCAGCAGGCGTTGGACTTGCTGGAGCAGGCGCTGACCGTTCGGCCCTACTTTGGCCAGGCCTGGGCGGCCAAAGTCGTGTGCCTGCACGGCCTGGGCGACCTGCAGGGCGCGGAGGCGGCCGCGCAAGCAGCAATTGACACGCTGGGTCAGCCCGAAGCCGAGGTCCACCTGGCCTACGCGCGGGTGCTGGTTCACCAGCGCAAAGTCGATGAGGGCATCGACCAGCTCAAGAAGGCGACCGAACTGCGCCCGGACCATCCCGGCGTGCAGCTGGCGCTGGGTGAGCTGTATGACGCCGCCGGCAACAAGAAAGACGCGCTGGCCACTTACTTGCTGTTCTTGAAGAACCCGCAGCGCTTGGGCGAAGACAGCCGGCGCATCCGCGACCGCGTCAAGCAACTGCAGAGCGGCAAGGCCGACTGAGTCGAACGGCAGCCTTTGGAGGACCCCATGATTTCGCGCATCGCAATTTGCACCTTGGCGGCAGCGACGGTCGGTTGCTTCAGTCCGGTCCACGTTCGGCCTGCACGGCTGCTAGCGGCTGGCGAGCACGAAGCCGGCATCGTGCTGTCCGGCGCGGCGCTCAGCGCTGGCAAAGTGCAGTGGTACAACGGCACGTCGACCGATTCGGTCAAAGACCCGGCGTCCATCGGCAAGTTCAGCGGCATGCCCGAGTTCGTCTACCACTACGGCCTGATGGAAAATCTCGAAGCTGGCTTGCGGCTGGCCGGCGGCGCCGGTCTTGCCGAAGTCGATGCCCAGTATCGCTTTTTGCGCATGCGCTTGGGGCCAGGCGACCTGCACCTGTCTGCTGGCGCAATCGTCGGCAGCGCGCAAGCGGGCGAAACGGGCGGCGGCCGCGCTTTGGTGCCGGTGCGCGCCACCTACGACTTCACCGAGAACTGGGGTGTGACGCTCGGCGGCCACGCGGGCTATCGCTGGGTCAAGCCGGCCGGCGTCGATCCCAACGTCGCGGTCGAGCAGATCGACAACCTGCGCTGGCTGGTCGGCAGCGATGGTGCGACCTGGGGCGGCGGTCTGTCGGCCGACTGGCGCAACGACGACTGGGTGGCACGGGTGTTCTACGAGGCCGACTGGTGGTCCGGTGACGTCGGCTCGCAGGGCAAGATCACCAACTATAGCGTGATGGCCATGCAATTCGGCCTGGCGGTCGGCTTCAAGTTCGGCAAGGACGCCGCCGCGCTGCGCAAGAGCCGCGAAGACTTGGATGTGTTGACCACGCCGAAGTAGGGCGGCGCGCAAGCGCCGGCGGAGGAAGGCCGCCAGCGTGCCGTTTGACGCCGCGACAGCCGCGCGGCGCACAAGCGCCCGCGGAGGAAGGCCGCAAGCGTGCCGTTTGACGCCGCGACAGCCGCGCGGCGCACAAGCGCCCGCGGAGGAAGGCCCGGCAGCTAAAGCTGCAGGCTTACTTAACAAAGCCCGGCCTGCGCCGGGCTGGGTGACGAGTGTGCCAGGGGTCGAAGCGAAATCGTACGGTAACACGAACCTAGCAAATACGACGGATTGAGCCCCGCGCTGGCGGGGCTTCGCAGTGGCAGCCTGCGGCTTCAGCCGCCGGGGCACACCATCACCGCCCCACCGGCGTAGCCGCACCTGGCAGCGTCGCCCCTGCACCCGCACGTTCGACGGCCCGCAGCGCCTTGTCGCGCTGGCCGACGGCCTGCCACACCCGGGCTGCCGCCAGCCAGGCCCCGCTCGCGATCTGCCCCTGTTTGCCCAGGCAGATTGCCGCGCGCTCAAACCACTTGGCGGCCTCCGGCGCCGCCGTCGTCCCCTGCGCCTCCAGACTGCGGGCGAGCAGCTCCGCGGCCTCGCAGGTGTGCATGCCCATCTGCAAGGCGGCGCGCAGGTGCGGTGTCGCGTCGGCCGGCTGGCCGCCCAGCACCAGCGCTTTGCCATAGAGCAGGCGCAGGGGTGCCGTATAGCGCCGGTCGGCCGGGGGCTTGGCCAGCAGCGCCTTACCTTCCACGATGGCGGTCGCGTGCTCGCCTGCCTGCACCCGCGCCACAAAGCGGTTGAAGCGAAACTCCGGGTCGGTCTGGCAAGCCGCATCGGCGCCGGCCGCTGCGCGCAAGACCCCCGCATAGTCGCTGGCCTGACCCAGCCGAATCAGCTGCCGTGTCGCAAACCGGCAGCGGTCTTGCAGCGTGCGGTGCTCGACGGGCGTCGCCGCGAACTGGCGATCCTCCAAGGCCACCAGCGCCGTGTCGTCGGCGTAGGCGGCAAGGCCTGCGTCTGCCGTGAACAAGCGCACCACACACCATGCCAGCGTCGCCGCGAACGTTGCATGCAGCAGCCAGCGCTTGCGCAGCCGCGACACCGCCAGGGCCAGCGCCACCTGCGCCGCCATCGCGGCCGGCAGCATCCAGCGATCGGCCAGCGCAATCTTGCCCGCGACGCCCGGCACGCTGAGATCGGCAACCAGCAGCACCGGTGCGAGCGACAGCGCGATCCAGGTCAGCGGCAACAGTTCTGGCGCACGCTTGCGAATGGACCACGCGCCGGCTGCCAGCGCCGCGACAATAGCCAGCACAGCGGGCAGCCAAGCCGTCCATTGCGCCGCCTGCGTGCGCGGCAGGTTGGCGATGCCGGTGTCCAGGCGGCCAGGCAGCAGCCCAAGCAGGTACTGGCCCCCACCGACCAACCAGCGCAGCGGATCGATGGCCACACCGCCACCCGACCGGTCGCCCAGCACGAGGCGCCGCAGCAGCAGATACACCGCGACCGCCATCAGGGCGGGCAGCAGCGGGCGGACAAGCGCTTTCCAGTCCGTGGTTTTCGGCGGCAGCGCCCACCGCGCCGCCAGCAGCACGCCGGGCAGCACCACGGCGCCTTCTTTGCTGCCGAGCGCCACAAGCAACGCACCAAGGTGCAGCGCGAGCCACCTGCGCGACGGCGTTTGCAGGTGCCGAACGAACGCGTACACCGACCACAGCGAGGCCGCGACCGCCACCAGGTCCGAGCGGGCCATGACCAGGCCCAGCGGCTCTGCGACCGCGGGATGCAGTGCCGCCAGCACGCCGGCCAGTAGGGCCCAGATTGGCCAGGCACCTAGCGCGTGGGCCAGCAGCGCGACAGCGGAGCACGCGAGCGCAAACCACGCGACTTGCACTGCATGGAAGGGCCAGGTGGCGCCATTGCCCAGGATCGTCTCGGCCAGCCACGACGCCTTTGTCAGCGGCCGCCAGTAGCCAATCGTGTTGCCTGAGCTGGACCAGAAGTAGTCGTGCACCAGGTTCGGCCACAGGTCCGACCAGGCGCGCAGTTGCGCGTTTTCGGCGATGAGGAAGCGCGCGTCGGCGACCAGGCCAAAGTGCAGCGTGGTACGGCCGACCCAGGCGGCGACGAGTGCGGGGACGGCGAAAAGGGCGAGACGCCAGGGGCGGGCGGCTTGAAGGCGGGCGACAGGCGCGTCGGGCGTGGTGTGCCCTTCAGCGGCGGCTGTGTCTGCGGGCTTTGACTCGGGCTCTGGCGCGGTCATTGGGGCGAGGGTAGTCCAGGGGGGCGGCGGTGCAAAGGCCGCGCCCGGACCGCCATCTGGCCGCGCGTCAGCCCCAGTGCCTGAGCCTGAGCCTGTTCCTGTTCCTGAACCGGAGCCTGACCGGGGGACTGACCGTGGATCCGGTTCCGCTCCAGGCGCGTCCGCCGCATCCGGCATTTGACGCCCCCACGCCGCCGCCCTACCTTCCCCGAATCGCAGACCCTGCGTGCGCGTCTGCGGCCTTGGAGGCCCTCGCCATGCACCAGTTCATCCCGCCGACCCGCTTGACCCGCTTTGCGCTTACGCTCGCCTTCGCGGCGCTGACGCTGTGGAGTGCCGCCGCCTCGGCGCTGACCAAGACCGAGGTCTTCGACAAGTGCGCGCCGGCGACCTTGCTGCTGGTCTTGGCGACGCCGCAGGGCAGTGAAGTCGGCTCCGGAATCCTGGTCGACCCCAAAGGCCTCGTCATCACCAACTACCACGTGGTCGCCGATGCGCCGCGGGCTCGGCTGTTCGCCGCGTTCCTGTTCGATCCGAAAGAACGCATTGTCGAAGAGGATCTGCGCGACTACCTGAAATCTCATGAGGCCAAGGCGCTGCAGCCCAAGATCGTGCGGGTCGACCCCGAAAACGACCTGGCGCTCTTGCAACTGCCGGAGCGCAAAGGCGGTTACCCGTCGGTGGCGTTCGGCGACAGCGACGCGGTCAAGGTCGGCCAGGATGTCATCGCCATCGGCAACCCGCAGGGCCTCGCCTGGACGCTGACTTCGGGGTCGATCTCGGCGATTCGCAAGAATGCCCTGCAAACCGAGACGGCGATCAACCCCGGCAACTCGGGCGGCCCGCTGCTCGACATGGACGGCCGGCTCATCGGCATCAACACCTACATTCGCAAGCACGCGCAATCGCTGGCCTTCGCGCGGCCGGTCAATCTGGTGCGCGGCTTCGTGGAGCAAAAGGGCGATCTGGGTCATGCCCTAGCCGGTGTGCAACCGGGCGGCAAAGCCGAGTCGCCGGTGCCACTGCCTTCTGGTGCGCATATGTCGGTGCTGGTCAAGCGCCTTTTCTTGGACATTGAGAAGCGGTTTCCGGGCGAGGCGGGCAAGCGGGTGCTGTGCTCACTGTTTTCGGCAATGACCTATGGTGGTCGCACGCTGGTCAGCGGCGTCGGCGATGTGGCGTGGCTCAACGATTCGCTGGCCGCCGCGCTCGACAGCGTGCCCAAGGCCGAGCGGGCCAAGGCCGCCCAGTACGTCGAACAGAACCTGCCGCTTTTGGCCATCTCCTCGACCGGCCGGCTGTGGCTGCGCAGCGGCACCAAGTACTTTGACGTCGGCCCGGCGGTCGCGATGGACGTCGACGACAGCAACGGCCAGATCTACGCCACCGACCAGGAGGGCAACGTCGTCGCCTACGACAAGAAAAGCGGCGGCTGGCAGCAGACTGGCATCGGTGGCGCGCGCGACATCGAGGCCAGCGAAGGCGTGCTGTACGTGCTCGACAAGGCCGGCATCGTCCATGCCGTGCAGGGCAATAAGAAGGCGCCGCTGTCGCAAAAGCCCGTGCAGGGGTCGCTGCTGGCGACGCGCGGCACGCTCTATGTCCTCGACCACCGCGAGGGCGCCTTGTTTCGCTGGCGCGCAGGCAAGTGGGACAAAGAGGGCGAGCCGATTGCCAAAGGCGTGCGCGAGGTTCGCGCGCACGGCGCCACCTGGTACGGCCTGGACCGCAACGGTGGCGTGTATTCGGGGTCGCTCGGCAACTACATCGACCGCGAGGGCGATCTGGTCGGTATCTGGCTCATCGGCGAAGACCTGCTTGGCCTGGCTAAAGACGGCGTGCTGCACCACTGGCACAACCAGGCGCAGAAGTGGCACGCGCTCACGCCGTAAGACTCAGATTTCGTCCGCGATTTTCTGCATCAATGCGGCCAGGTCCGCGTCCATGTCGGGCAATTCGGCCACGTGGACGGCGTCGCCTGGGGCCATCTGCGCCACCCGCACCATCTCAACGCCGTGCCAGCGGCCCAAGATGGCGCGGACATCGCGGTCGATCCAGGCCAGGTGCACCAGCGCCATCTGCACTTTGCGCGGCAGCAGCGGCGCCAACAGCAGCACCAGCCACCCGGGCGTCGAGTTGTTGCGCGCCACCGCCTCGCAGACGCGGTCGTTGCCCAGCCAGCGCGGTTGCAGCAACAGTGCTTGCAGCGCCCACGGATGCTGCGGGCGCATGCTCGCCATCTGTACGGCGTGGGGTTCGAGCGTCTTGGGGTTTTCGGCGATGATCTGCACCACCGCGGGCGTGGAATCGAGCAGCAAGAACGCCTGGTAACTGGTCTCGGCCATCCGCGCCCGCTCGCGCCGCCAGCCGAGCGACCACTTGTCGACGCTGGGGTGCAGTTGCAAAAGCCGGCCTTCGTTGGGGGCGATGCGCGCAAACGCGTCGCGCAACACCAACCTGCTCCATGGCAGTTCCAGCACCACCGCTGCCTCGATGGTCTCGGCGATGTGCGTACCGCCCGGCGCCAGTTCGTCGTCCGGCACCGGCCAGTGGCCCACCGGAAAGCGCGGCCGCGGTCGAGCGTGCAGAATCCAGTGGGTGAGCGCGACCCACGCCTGTCGCCAACCGCCATCGATGCTGCCCCGCGCGGCGGACTCAAAAACACAAGCCAAAACTGCGGGTTCCGTCTCGCGTATGAATTGCGCAACCCGGCGCAGGCGCAGGCCGGCATCGAGCGTCGCCGACAGCGTCGCGTCCAGCAGCTTCAGACGCGCTTGCGCCTGCACCTGAGGGTCGTAGGGCTCTGCTAGCAGGACCGCGTCGGCCTGCGGCGGCGGCTCGCCAGCGGTCACGGCAACGGCGGCCAACTCCGCACCACCGGCCGGTCCGTCGGTCTGGTCAGCCGCACAAGTCGCGGCATCATCGGCGCCACCACCCGTTGCCGTCACGGCAGCGTCAGCTCCACGGACGTGGTGATACCCGGCTGAACCTTGACGCGCGTCTCTCGCTTGAGGCCCAAGCGCTTGTTTTCGAGCGTGATCGTGTGCGAGCCCGGCGCGACGGTCCAGGTCAACACCGGTGTCGACTCGCCGATGGGCACGCCGTCGATGCTGACCTCTGCGCTCGGCACGCTGTCGATGAACAAGTAGCCCTGGGTGCCCATCACGCCGGTCGGCGGCTGGTAGGCGATCTCGCCGGTCACCGCCAGCGCCACCTGTCGCAGCGCCGCAATCAGCTTGGCATAGCGCCGATCGGCCAAGCTCAGCGGGTCAGCGATGAGCACCGTCCGCTCGCGCCCACCCAACCGAAACGACAAGTCGAAAACCGGCAGCGCCGACGTCGCTGGCCCCAGGTGCGGGTTGTTGGGGTCGAACAGCGGCGCAGGCTGCGCGGCTTTGCCGTTCTTGCCCGCGTCGGCGCTCGCTGTCGCAGGGTAGGGCATGTCCAGCACGCCCTGGTCGCGCAGCCAGCCGAACAACCGTCGCACATCGTGTTTGCGCAGCAGATCGGTCTTGCTGACCACATCGCCGCGACCCATGAAGCCGCGCACGTGCGACACTACGCCGGCCTGACCGCGCACCGTGACTTCATAGGCCAGGTATTGGAACGGCCCTGGATTGGCGCGCAGGGCGACGCGCGCCCACGAATCTGCCAGTTCGGTGTCGCTGGGCAGGTTGGTGCTGGTCACGTCGTCGGGCAACGGCGACTTGTCCGCAGCCAGCGCTGGCGACGCCAGGATCGCGGACATCCCCGCCGTGACCAGCGCCAACGGCAACGTCTTGTCACGTGGATGGCGCACCAGAACCCCCGGTGGGTGGGTTGTCGCCGTCGTCTGCTCTAGCGCCCGCCCCGTCGTCCGTCAGGGCTGCGCGCTCCACGGCCAGCGCCGCTGCGCGCGCCAGTTTCTGGTGCTGATCGGTGTTGCGCGCTGGCGCCTCGAATTCGGGGCCTGCATAGCGCCCGGTCGGCCGCGCCGGATCCGGGGTTGGGCTACCCGGAATCTGATCCTTGCGCTTGCCGCGCTCTTTGCGCAGACGCTCGACCGTGCGGCACACGTAGTTGGCCGTCTCGGCCACCGGCGACAGCGGCGATACGTCGGCAGTGCGGCTGGCGTGGTCGCTCAGTTCGGGCGACAGCAGGCGCACCACCGTCGGGATGGTCGACTTGCGGTCAGCAAGAAGAAGGCCAACGTGCAGGTTGACGGCGTCCAGGCTGGTCAGCGCCAACACCACAGCGGCTTGCCACGCGCCGGCCAGATCGAGCGTCTCGTCGACCGTGGCATCGCCGACCACGACCGGAATGCCCGCGGACCGCAGCCGCTGCACGTTGCGCAGGCCGCCGTCGCGCTCGACCAGCACCACTGGCACCCGGCGCTGATGCAGGATCTCGGCCACGCGTGCGCCGACGTTGCCGGCGCCCAACACCACCACGTGGTCATGCAGGTTGACCGGCGCTGGCTGCACCACGCCCGCAAGGCGGCGCTGCAGCAGCCAGTCGAAGACCAGCAGCGCCCCGGCGACCAGCGCCACCCGATCGGCAATGGCGAGCCCGACTGCGAGCCAGTGAGCTGTCGAGCTGAGCTTGAGGCCATCGGGCGCCGCGCCGGTCAGCACCCAGCCTGCGGCCGCGGCGAGCGCCTCCAGGCCAGGCAGCTTGAGGTGGCTGGCGAGCGCCGCCGTGCCCGCAGCCGTGGTCAGCACCGACACCACCAGCATCGTCCACAGCGCTGTCCGCACGCGCACCGAACGGGGCGTCGGTCGCTTGACCTGTGGCCCCTTACCGCCGCGACTGAGCAGCTGCAGCGCCAGCTCGGCTGCTACCGGCGCCGTGACCGAGCCCATCGAGTACGGCTCGACGTGCGGTACGCTGACTCGCAAGAACCGCACCAGCGTCGGGTCCGACACCCGCACCAGCATCGGCACATCGGCGCTGTGGCGGCGCACCAACAGGCAGGCGTCGACGTTGCCGGAGTCGTTGTCGGCGGCCAGTACCACCGCGCCAAGCTCCGAGAACTCCTGGCGAGCGAGGTCTTGCTCCCAGGCCGTGCTCGCGTTGACGGTCTCCACGCCCAGGCGCTGCAGCTCTGCGCCCTGGCGGGCCTGCTCAACCGGCGTCAGCAGCGCCCGCACCGGTACGCCCAGCGCGTGCAGGCGGTGGACGACGGCCACGCCGACGTGGCCAATGCCCACGACCAGGATCGGGTTGCCCTCGGCAGGCCGGCGGGCTTGATTGGCGGATTCAGGCACGGCGGCGCTGCCCTACGCCTGTTGGGCGCGAGCCGCGGGCAGGGCCCCGGCGCGGTCGAGCGCTTCGAGAATCTGCGCCTCGGTCAGCGTCGCATCGGCGACCTTGGCGCGACCGAGTACGGCCTGGATGCGCACATCGGTCGGCTCCAGATCGTGCTCGATGAGCCACACCTCGACGTTGGCCTTGCCGCTGTAAAAGCCGATGTCGATGCGCTGGCGGCAGCCGACGTCGCGCGCCGGCACCGAGCTGTACACGGCGTCGGCGAGGTCGCGCCGGCCGAGCTTGATCGCCTTGGCAATGGCCGCGGCATGCACACCGGTTGCGGTTCGGAAAGCATCCGACCCAAACGCTGGATAGTTATACGGAATCGCCACGCCATAGTACTGCGACACCAGCTCGACGTACTTGCGCAGACCAGCCAGCGAGTGGTTCCACACCTTGAGCAAGCGCAGGTTGAGTAGAATCTGATCAATCGAAGCGTTGCCGACGCGCTCGCCGACGCCCAGGCAGGTGCCGTGGACGCGGTCGAAGCCCAGCTCAAGCGCAGTCAGGCACAGCGGCACCGCCAGCCCGCGGTCGTTGTGGCCGTGCCAGTCCAGCTCGACTTTGGCCCCGGTCTCCGCGACGACACCGCGGGCAAACGCCAGTAGGTTGGCGAGGCCATCGGGCGTGGCATGGCCCACCGTGTCGCACAGGATCAGGCGCGACGCCCCCTGCTCGATCGCGGCCTTGAACAGCGTCCGCAGCGTCTCCGGGTGCGCCCGCGTGGTGTCTTCGGTCACAAAGCTGAACGGCAGCTGGTTGCGCACCGCCAGGTCGGCCGAGTCGACCACCAGCTTGGTCATGTGCGCGATGTCCCAGTTCTCCACCAACTGCCGCACCGGCGAGCTGCCTAGGAATGCGCAGACCTCGATTTCTACACCGGTCTTCTGCGAAATTTCCGCGACTGCCGTGATGTCGTTGGGGTGCGTGCGCGCCGCACAGTTGGGCTTGATCCGCATCTTGCAATCGCGGATCTCTTCGACCAAGCGGGTCACGTCCGCCACCGCCAGCGCGCCCGCGCCGGGCAGACCTACGTCGAGCACATCGATCGACAGGTCCTCCATGCAGTGCAGGATTTCAAGCTTCTGGTCGATGCGCGGGTTGGTGATCGACGGCGACTGGATGCCGTCGCGCAAGGTCTCGTCGACCAGCGCGAAGCCGGATCGGATGGGCGGCGCGTCGCGGTTCAGCTCGTTCCAGTCGTAGATGATGTCGGATTGGGTGGCGCTCATCGGGGCTCCGGCACGTAGGCGGGCGCAGGGGCGCCGGCTGGGCGCGCAGAATACCACGGGCTTGTTGCAACGGGCAGGGGCGAAACCGGCGACGCCCCGTCAGGGCGCAAATCCAAACCCGAGCGCCCATTCTTTTTTAGGTTTGTAATTTCAAGCCATTGGCTAGCGGCCTTGGCGGCGCATCGACCGCCTGGCGGAAACTTTCATCCCAGGTATCCGACGCCCATGCACAACGCAGCC
>SXRM01000334.1 GCA_005792545.1 Pseudomonadota bacterium
GTGCCGCGGTCCCACACCAAGTTGAACTCCACGTAGCGACCCCGCCGCAAAAGCTGCCACTGCCGCTCCGCTTCGGTCCAGGGTCGCTCTTGGTGGCGCTCGGCAATCGGCAGCCACGCCGGCAAGAAGGCCCGGCCGGCGTCCTGCACGAACGCCCAGGTCTGGTCGGGTCGGTCGGTGCGGTGGTCAAAGAAGATACCGCCCACGCCGCGGGTCTCGCCGCGGTGGCCCAGGTAGAAGTACTTGTCGCAAGCTCGCTCCAACTCGGCGGCGTCCACGACGTCGGGGTGATCCAAGCAAGCCTGGCGCAATGTGCGGCGAAAGTGGCCGATATCTTGGCGGTCGAGATAGTTGGGCGTGAGATCCGCACCCCCACCAAACCAGCCCGTACCGCCGCGCGACAGCCGCCGGTAGTTCATGTGCACGGTCGGGATGTGCGGACTGTGCGGGTGCAGCACCAGCGAGATGCCGGTGGCAGCAAAGTCCAAACCGTCGCCTGGCATAGACCGCGCGAATTCTTCGCTGCCAAAGCGGCCGCGAATATCGGAGAATGCGACGCCACCGCGCTCTAAGACCCGACCGCCCTCGATGACGCAGGTGCGACCGCGACCGCGCAGCGCCGGCAGACCGCGGTCATTGCCGGGGTCATCGCGGGTCCAGTCGTCGCGGCGAAAAGTGGCGCGGCCATCCAGTCGCTCCAGGGCATCGACAATGTCGCCCTGCAACGCCTCAAAAAACGCCGACGCTTCGCCAAACAGCGCGTCGCTGTCACTTGTTGCCATCGCTGTACCTGTGTGGTGGTTCAGTTGCCGACGGCTAGCCCGGCGCCGCCAGCGTAGCCGTAGCTGACGTCTTTGTCGTAGCCGTAGACAACCAGGCTACCCTTCTTGGTCAACTGCAGACGGTGCGGCCCGGCGGCGATGGCCAACCGCGCCACCTGCCAGCCGGTGTTCATGATTGGCGCAAAGCTCCCTGCGGTCACACCCTTGCCGTCGATCATCGCCAGGGCGCCGACCGGCATGACGATGTTGACGTAGTTGAGCTTGTACTTGTCGGGCACCAGGAAGATGTAGTCGTCCAAGAATTGGGTGGTGGCGACGGCCAGAATCAGCGACGGGTCGCCAATCGGCGCGCACAGGTTGCTGATGCCGGCCGGCATGCAGTTGCCGATAAAGCCGTACTTGCTCTGGCACTGGTCGGCGGCCGTGCAGGTGCCGCCCTCAGTGACCACGGTCGCGTAGCTCGACGCCATATACTGACCGACCATCACGGGCTTGCTTGCCGTCAGGATAAAGTCCTTGGTGGTCTGGAATTCATGCCACTGGCCCTTGTTGAGCGTCGGCATCGCTGCAATGTACGGGTTGGTGGTGAAGGTGGTGCCGTCCTGCACGGCCAGCACCCGCCAGGCGTCCTGCTCCTTGCCGCGCGGCGACAGGCGAGTAGCGACGTACGAGGTGCCGAGCGTGTTGATGGGGAACATCTGCTCTTCCAGGTGGTCGGCACAGCACGCGGACTGGCAGCCGCCGTCCGCCGCGCAAGACTGCGGCATCGCGACCGACGAGCTGGCGCAGATCTTGCCGCCCTTGGCGTATTGCACGCAGCTGCCGGTATCCGGCGAGTTGCTGGCCTCGCTGCCGCCAAACACCGCAACGGGGCGGTCGGCCTCGACGAGCGATCCGGACAGGTCGCCGTTGACCGCGTCGTCGCTCTCCAAGTTCAGCGACTGGCCTTGCTGCAACGTGTAAGTCGCTGTGGACTTGGCCGCCATCGACGGCACGCCTGGCCCGGCCAGGGTCTTGCAAGCAGCCGTAACCTTGACCTTGGTTTCGCCGGGCTGGGTGGCGATGACGTTGATGTAGCTGCGATACTTGTTGGCCAGCTGCTTGCGGGTCAGGACGTAGTAAGCCTCACCGAGCGTCGTCGTCGGCAGCAGCAAGCTGGCGTCGTTGCTGAACACGCCAAAGTTGTCGAGCGGGTTGAACTGGTAAGCGACAATCGGCTGGGTCGCCACCAGCCGGTACACCTTGTCGTTGATGTTGGTGCCGTCCTGGTTCTGGTTGGGCACGCCCCAGCTCTTGTCCGGCAAGTTGATGACCTGCAGGGCCTTGCCGGCAACCGTGAAGTCCTTCTTCTTGTAACCCGCCGTCCCGACCTTGCCGAGCGACACCGTGACCGTCGCCGGATTGTCGGCGGTGTTCGATACCACCACCGCAAACTGCTTGTTCTGGGCGTCGTAGCTGCCCTCGATCGCGTTGTCCAGGTCCACGGCCCAGAAGTCGCAGCCGACGTAAGTGTTGGACTTGACGTCGCCCGAGCAGGCGTTGACGCACAGGCCGCCCAGACACGTCAGGCCCTTCTTGCTGCAGTCTTCGTCGACTTGCATGGCGCTGCCGTCGTTGTTGCACGCCATCGCCACGTCGCCGTTGCACTGCTTGGTGCCCGGCACGCACACCAGGCACTTCTTGCCCTGGCAAACCGCGTCGCCATCGCATGCCTGGACGATGGTCGAGCTGTCGCCGGTGGCATCGCACTTGCGCAGGTTCTTGCTTGGCAGCCCGCCTTGACCGGGCTCGCAGTAGGTGGCGTTGGGCTCGCAGACCTTGCAGCCACCACTGGCGCAAATCGGCTTATCGTCCGGACACTTGTCGGTGGTGGTCGACTTGCCGTCGGCGTTGCAGGTGACCAGGAACAAGCCGTCGCAGCTGGTCTCGCCGGGCTTACAGGCAAAGGTGGTGCACAGGTTCTTTTCGCAGTGGCCGGTGTCGGTGCAGTGGCTGTCGAACAGGCACTGCACGCATTGCTTGAGCGAGATCGCGCAATAGGGCTTGCCGACCTCGTTCTTGCATGCGGCGGACGTGGTGCATGCGGGACCGGTGTAGCCGTCGGCGGGGTCCGGTTCGGCGTCGGCCGCGGGGTCGGCGTCGCTCTCGCCATCGGCGCCTTGCAGGGCATCGGCGCCTTGCGCGTCGGCGGCAACATCTTTGGGGGCGATGACGATATCAAGTTCCGGATCGCCGCCGCCTGGCAGGCCCCCACCACCGGCGGGCGCTGGTTGACTCGATTGAATACAACCCGCTGAGACCGCGACGGCCACAACCCACGCCAAATTGAGACTGTTTCGCCAAGGGGTCATCGCACGCCTCGCCAGCGACCCGGCGGCCGCCATCGCTCGGGCGCAAGTGGAGCCCCCAAGCCGAGGCAGGCTAACAGAAACACTTGGCGGTGCCTACGCGAAACCGCGCTGCGCCCAAACCGCCGTCCGACCTCGCTGTGACCCATTCAGTCGACGGTGATCGACTTGCTGACGTTCTTGGGCACGTCGGGATGCACGCCATGTTCGCGCATGCCCAGAGCATCCAAGTGCGCGGCCTTGCGCAGGCTCATCTTGAGCGCCAGGTGCTGCAGCGCAACGCTGGCCGAAAACGCCACCATCAGCGTGTCGCGGGTCGTCGGCAGCGCCACAAAAAGGGCTCGATAGCCCGGGTTGTCGGCGGGAGCCTTTTCGGCCGCGCCGCGCAACCGCTCGTCCGCCTCGGCAATCACCACCACCGTGGCGCCGCGAATCTTGTGGGTGTTGATTTGCGAGATGGTCAGGTCTACGTCGCGGCGGTCGGGGCCGGTCACAAATAGCAGTGGATAGTCGGCGTAGAGCGCCCGCAGGACCGCAGCGTTGCCCGCGTGGTGCGGCTGCGCCGGATCGAGCGTGCCGTTGTCGGGATTCGAACGCACGGCAGCCAGCGCCGCGGCGACCTGACCAATGCCGTACACCGTGTTGACGCCCAAGATGGTGTTGGGGCCGTGCTTGAACTCGCTGGCCTCAAAGCCCTCGGTGTGGTTGAGCACGACCTCGCGGACCTTGAGCGCGCCCTCTTTGGCCACCGCAATCAACCGGGTCGCCAGGATATGCAGGCTGGGCGCGAGGTGCAGCAGGTCGGCCGCCTCGTCGAGCGCCGCGTCGGTGGCGCCCAGCGTCTGCGCGATGAGGTCCGGCAGACTGGATAAGGCCTGACGGCGCGCTTGGGCTTGAGTGTCTTGCGCGTCCAGGGTCAGCGCCAGCTCGATCGCCAGGCAGTAGAACACAGCAAGTTGATTGGTGAAGCTCTTGGTCGCGGCGACTGCAATCTCAGGCCCACAGCGCAGCGGCAAGACCAGATCGGCCTTTTCTTGGGCCAGCGTCGAATTGACGTTGTTGACGAGCGCTACCCGAAACACCCGCTTGCCGCCGCGGCCGACGTCGTTCAGTACGTCGATGAGGTCCTTGGTCTCGCCAGACTGGCTCACGGCAATCAGCACATCGCCGTCGCGCAGGGCCCGGCTGGCCTGGGCGCGAAACTCACCGGGCAGTAGCGGCGTCACTTCGCAGCCAGCGATTTCGTTGTAGAACAGTGCCGCGGTCTTGGCAGCGTGAAAGCTGGTGCCGCAGCACAGCACGAAGATCCGCCGGTGGTCGCGCACTGCCGCGGCGCAGCGCTCGGTCAGCGTCTGCACGGCGGCGCGGTAGTCCTGCGCTTCGCGGATCTCCAAGGCGGCGTCGAGCAACCGCACGGCCTGACGCTGACTGGCGCTGGCCGACAGCCCCAGCAAGTCCGCGAACAGCCCCTGCTCGGCCGAGCACAGCGGCGCGTCGGCCCGGTCCAACTCGGCAACTGCAGCGCCGAGTTCGCTGAGCAACGCGGTCGTCGCCGGCAGCAGGTGCAGGCGCTCCAGCTCAGCGCGCAGGGAGACGTCGCTGGTCGCCTCAAACATGCCGATGGCGGCCTGGTGCAACGCCAGTGTTGCGGGCTCGCCCAGCCGCTGTAGCGCAGCGCCGACCCGCTGGCCCAGCTCGCTGCCGCCCTGAAACAGCCGCACGACGCCCCGGCAGGTGTCTTCCTCGGCAAAGATCTCTTGCTGCATGAAGGTGGTGTAGGGCGCCACCAGTCCGGTGTCGGCGGTGCGCAGCAGACTGCGCACGGTCTTGCGCTGCAGCGGCAGCGGCTGCTCGGCGTCGTCCGGCTGCGGCGCGCAGCGATAGACCTGGTGGCCGGTCGCGGTGAACTCGACGAACTCGCCCTCGGACAGCGGCAACAGCGTGCGCGTCAGCTTGAGGACACTGGACAGGTCCGACGACGCCACCCGAAACGCACCCCCCGTCGAGTCCGCGCCGGCACCAAAATACAGGCTGGAGCCCTGTTTGATGGCCCACAGCGTCCGACTGACGGGATCGACGATGACCGCAGCGAATGACCCGTGCAGCATGCCGCACGCGTGCAAAACGGCAGAGCGCATCGCTTTTCGGCGGCAGTCACCGTCCTGCTGGTCGGCGGCGGGCAGCGCTTGCAGGCGCTCGGCAAACGCGTGCTCCACGGTATGCACCACCATCTCGCCGTCGTTGTCGCTTTGCACCGCGTGGCCTTTTTCGCACAGCCAGGCCTTGAGCGGGTCGCAATTGGTGACATTGCCGTTGTGGGCGCCGTACAAATAGGTCTTGCAGCGCACCACGTGCGGCTGAGCATTGGTCTTGTCGACCGCGCCAAAGGTCGCCCAGCGCACCTGGCCGCACAGGATCTGGCCAGGCAGGTCGGTGATCCCCAATCGCTGCACCAGCGCACTCGGCGCCCCCACGTCCTTGCGCAAGTCGACGTCAATACCCTGGTTTTGAATTGCGGCGCCGGTCGAATCGTAGCCGCGGTACTCCAGGGTTCGCAGCAGTTCGCCAGCAATCTGGCCCATATCTGCCCGCGGCCGCTCGTAGACCAGACCTACCACACCGCACATCGCGACCTCGCAGCCGGCGTTTGGGGGCCGGCGGGCCGGCAACGGTAGGCGCGATAGGGACGGCTGGCAAGCGCGGCGGACGGGGCCAGCAGGCCTATCGCAAAGTCGCAATTCTCGGAGTTGGGTGCGGACAGGGTTAAATCCCTGTCCGGTTTAGTGGAGCGTTTGCGCATTGCCCGGACAGGCACAGAGGCCTGTCCGCACCCGAAAGCCTGGATCTCATGACAGCCCTGGGCGGCCGCAGCTTGCCGCTGGCGCCGTACCGCGACCCGGGTTAACCTTGCCGCTCGCACTGCGGTCCGACCGCATCCCCGGAGGCAGCGATGGCAATCCCAACTGGCCCCGCCAGCCGGCCCAAGCGCCGCAACCACGAAGAGCCGACCGAGGCCGCGCAGCCAGCCGCGGAGAAACCCGTACCTGTGGCGGAGCGACCGCAGCAGACCCAGGCAACAACCAGTAGCGCTGGGGGCTATGGCGGCCTGAGCCTGGACCGCATCCGCAGCCGCGACAGCGTGCGCCAGAGCGGCCGCATCCCGTCCGAGGCCTTCCACCGTGACGCGCTGCTGTCGCCGGCCGCGCTGGCGATGTCGCTACCCGAGTTCTTCGAGTTGGCCTATGGCGACGACCAGAAGTTGAACGACATCAGCCTGGGCGACCTGTTTCGCATGCGCGACCAGCAGGCGTGGCCAGACCTGTTCTCGGCCGGCGACCCGCGGGCGCTGTTTACTGAAGACATGTGTCGCCGCGGCCAGTTTGCGCCCATCGCCTGGAGCGCCGACGGCCTGTCGTTCGCCACTTGCAAAGACGACGCAGCGCAGGACGAGCTGATGCGCGCGCTGGATCTGCTGGTCGGCCTGCCGGTCACGCTTTACGCCGTTCCAGCAGACGCAGTCGAAGCCGGCGTGACCTGGCTTTACCGGCGGGCGTAGCGCGAACCGCGCGCAACTGCTGTCGATTCAAACCGAAAGTCCATCACGGCCGCGACACCGAGCTGGCCAGGACGCCATTGCCAATCGGGCAGGTTTGCGACTACTGTGCGGGTTTGGGCGCCCTGGCGCGCCCGTTTGGGCGCTGAGGGTGCGCCCGTCGGCGGGACCGTGGAAGCGATCCAGAAACTGGCGGAAACGCTCAAGTTCGCGCTGCAGGCCCAGTTGCCAGGCAGCGAGATCGAGATCGACGACGGCGGCGACGCGGCGGCGCTGACCTTTGAGCACCCGGCCCACAAAGCGATGTGCATCGCCGTGCTGGAGCCGGACCCGCGTGCCGGCGGCCTCGCGCTCATGGCCGCAGTGGTGGTGTTCGACATCGCCGAAATTGGGTCGCCGCAGGCGCTTTTGGGCCTGATGACGCTCAACACCCAGCTGATGACTTGCGCGCTCGGCGTGCTGCCGATCAACGCTGACGAACTGGCGCTGGTGCTGTGCCGGCGCATGCCGGCGGGCGCTGTCGAGCCCGCGGACCTTGCTGGCCTGTACAACGACATGATGTGGGAGTGGGCGCAGATGGCGCCCGCCGCCGAGGCCATGCTCAAGGCCGAACCGCCGCAAGCCAAACCCGCCGCGCCGTCGGTGGTCGCGCCGCCGCGGCCGCGCATCATCGGCAGTCTGGATGACTTCTAATCTTAGGAACTGTCCCAGAATAAGTCATTGTGGGACTGGTTCCGTTTGCCAGCTGGGTGGGTCGCAAGCTCGCGTCTTTACAAGCCGACTCGCCGCTCCACTGGTTTGCAAAGCGACCAAGTTATTTTCGGACAAATCCTTATCGGGAACTCACCGTGAAACACCTGGCCTATGTGACCGCCGAAATCGGGCTGTCGACTGCGATTCCCACCTACTCAGGCGGCCTCGGAGTGCTCGCTGGCGACCACGTCAAGGCGGCTGCCGACCTGGGCTTGCCGCTCGTCGGCGTGACGCTGTTCTACAAGAAAGGCTACGGCATCCAGTCGGTCGACAGCGAGGACCAGCAGAAACTGCAGTTTCCGCTGTGCGACCCGGGCGACGTGCTCGAAGACACCGGCCACATTCTGCAATGCAAGCTTGAGGGCGAGGTCGTCCGCATCAAAGTGTGGCGCAAGTGGATCCGCGGGCGCCGCGGCCACGGCTGCCCAGTGCTGTTCCTGGACACCGACATCGACGGCAATAGCACGGTGTGGCGACCGGTGTCGAACCTGCTCTACGGCGGCGACAATCTCAACCGCCTGCGTCAAGAGTCCGTGCTCGGCATCGGCGGTTACGCGGCGGTCAAGGCCTGCGGCTACGGCGCCGACCTGTTTGCGCACCTGAACGAAGGCCACACGGCGCTGTTCGCCGCCGCGATGTACGCCGACCTCGGCAGCCTCGCCGAGACCAAAAAGCGCGTGCATTTCACTACCCACACGCCGGTGCCGGCGGGCTTTGACCGCTTTGAACACAAGGACGTGCAGCGGGTCCTGGGTGACCTGCTGGACCCCAAGATCGCGCAGCTCGGCGGCAGCGAGACGCTAAACATGGCTTGGCTGGCCGCGTCGCTGGCCGGCCACGTCAACGGCGTCTCCGAAATCAATGCCCGCGTGGCGCAACCGCTGTTTTCGGCCAAGCACTTTGACAAGCTCAAAGTCGAGGCGGTCACCAACGGCGTCCACTTTGATACCTGGGTGTCGCCGCAGATGGGTGCATTGTACGACCAGCACCTGTTCGGCTGGCGCGATGACCCGACGCTGCTGGACAACATCACCAGCGTCGATCCCGAGGCGTTCGACCGCGCCCGCCGCCGCGCCAAGCGCGAGCTGCTCGAGTACGCCAATGGCGTAACCCAACTGGGCTTTGACCCAGAAGTGCTGACGTTTGGGTTTGCGCGGCGCATGGCGGCCTACAAGCGGGCCACGCTGATCTTTCGTGACCTGGAGCGACTATTGAGCATCGGCCGCGGTCGGGTGCAGATCCTGTTTGCCGGCAAAGCCCACGAGAAGGACACCGAAGGCAAGGCACTGGTGCACGAACTGCTGACGCTGTCGCACCAACTGCGCGGCGAGCTGCGCATCGGCTTCTTGCCCAACTACAACATGTGGCTGGGCCACATGCTGGCCGGCGGCGTCGACGTGTGGCTCAACAACCCAGTGCGTCCGCTGGAGGCCTGCGGCACCAGCGGCATGAAAGCGGCGCTCAACGGCGTGCCCAACTGCTCGATCCTGGACGGCTGGTGGGCCGAGGGCTGCATCGACGGCCACAACGGCTGGGCCATCGGCCAGGACTGGGAGACCCGCGACGACGACCGCGACGCCAGCGCACTGTACGAGACCCTGGAAAAGCGCGTGATTGCCTGCTACTACGGCGACCGCGCCCGCTTCCGGCGCATCCAGATGGGCGCTGTCGCCATTGCGCCCAAGTTCAGCGCTCGCCGCATGGTGCTCGACTACGCGGTCA
Source organism: Pseudomonadota bacterium (assembly GCA_005792545.1). Taxonomy (GTDB): domain Bacteria; phylum Myxococcota_A; class UBA9042; order UBA9042; family UBA9042; genus SXRM01. Next base: position 9,159 of record SXRM01000334.1, read on the forward strand.
AGTACTACGGCTGGCAGCACGCGCGCGCGCACCTGCCGCAGGCCGACGGCCTTTCGGGCGCCTACTTGGTCGTTTGAGCGCAACAACGCGGGGCGATTGCGCCCCAGGACACAAGCGATGACCGCCGCCCCCGACTGGAGCCTCGACCCGCGCGTGCGCAAGTGGGTGGCAGGCCTGCCCCTGCCCATCAAGCTGCCGACACCGCTACTGCGCGGCGGCCACGACCTGCACGACCGGCGTGCCGTGCTGTTGCGCCTGCGCGACGCAACGGATGTGGCGCTGGCCGAACGGGTGTTGTTGCAGGGCGCATCGCTGCTGGTGCTCGACGCCAACGCCAAGGCCGAGCTGCGCACGCGATTTGAGGCGCTGGGCGCAAGGTTTGGCGCGCAGGGCGGCGACTTGCCGGCGACGATTGCCGCGGCATCGGCCCAGGGCGACCGCCGGCCGTTGTTGTTGATGGCTCGCCTGGACGCGGCGCGCGGCGGCGACCTGACCGGTGACCTTGTGGATGGCGCGGCGGGCGGCGCATTGCTGGGGATCGCGCAGGCGGTGGCGGTGGCACCGCGACACAGTCGGCTTGTGGCCATCGTCGATGAGCCCGCGGACGCCACCCCCCACCAGGCCATGCTCGCCGCCGCCGCGGCAGGGCTGTTGCGGTCGCTGCACAAAGAGACAGGCCCGACCGGATCGACGTGCCACCTGCTGCGGCTGGACGGCGCCGACCCGCTGGCGGTCGCCGACGTCGCCGGGTTCCTGTTGTCGCCGGCTTCGGCGTTCCTAACCGGCCTGGACCTGCGCCTTGGCGCTGACATCGGCCCGCGCGTGCAAGCAGACGGCCGAGTGGCGCTGGTGACTGGTGCGGCGCGCGGCATCGGCGCGGCGATTGCCCGACGGTTGGCATCGGCCGGCTGGCGGGTGCTCGTCAACGACATACCGCAGGCGCAGGCGGCGGCCGAGGCCACGGTCCATAGCATTGCAAGTAGCGGCGGCGCGGCGCAGTTTGTTGGCGCCGACTGTAGCTCGGCGGCTGGGGCTGCGGCCATTGCGGCAGCCGTGCAGGCCCATGGACGCCTAGATGCAGCTGTGCACAACGCGGGCATCACCCGCGACCGCACGGTGCGCAGGATGACCGGCGACCAATGGCGTCAGGTGATGGCCGTCAACCTGCACGCGATGGAGCGAGTACAGACTGCGGTGGATCCCTATCTGCAGCCGGGGGCCGGCATTGCGATGCTGAGCAGCGTCATGGGCATCGCCGGCAACTTTGGCCAGTGCAACTACACCACCAGCAAGGCCGGCGTGCTCGCCCTGGTCCGCCTGTGGTCCAAGCAACTGGCCAGCCGCGGGGTACGCTGCAACGCCATCGCACCGGGCTTCATTGTCACCGACATGACCGCGCAGGTACCGATTTTCAATCGCGAGATGGCCAAGCAGCTGACGGCGCTTTTGCAGCCGGGCCTGCCAGAAGACGTGGCTGAGCTCGCGGCCTTTCTGGTGCACCCGGCCAGCCGCGCTGTGACGGGTCAGACGCTGCGCTGCGATGGCGGCATGGCGTTTGGCGCGTAGCCGCAGGCGCCACCCATGCCTGACGCGGGCCTTGAAGTCTCGCAGCTGGCGCCGTTGCCCGACCGGCGCCGCGGCATTGCGCTCATGGTCGCTGGAGCAGGCCTGTATGCGCTGATGGGCGCCCAGGCCAAGGCGGCCAGTCCCAACATCCCGACCTTTGAGCTGGTCGCCGCCCGCAGCGCCGTCACGCTGGTCGTCATCGAGATCTTGCGCCGCCGGATGCAGGTGCCGCTGCAGTTCGACCAGTGGGGCCATGTGGCTAGCCGCAGCATCGGCGGATTTGTGGCTATCGCCTGCTATTTCGATGCCTTGCGATACATTCCGCTCGGCGAGGCGGTTCTGCTCAACAACTTGTCGCCGGTGCTGACTGCGCTACTTGCGGTGTGGTTCCTGGGCGAACGGATGACCTGGTTTCGCGCCAGCGCGACTGCCGTTTCGGCGTTCGGCATGTGGTTGCTGGTCGGCGGGCGTTCGCTGGACTCGCTACAGGGCCGCGGCGCGCTGCTCGGCATGGCGTCGGCGGTGGCTTCGGCGTGGGCGCTGATTTCGCTCAAGAAGGCTAGCAAGGCCAACCGGTCGCTGCTGATTGTGTGGGCACTGGCCGCGACCTGCACCGTGGGGTCGCTGGCCATGGCGGACGGCAGCTGGTTGGTGCCCAGTCCGCAGGCGGCTGGCCTGCTCGTCGGCACGGGTGTGACCGCGGCCGCGGCACAACTGGTCACGACCAGCGGCTATCGGTTGCTTGACGCCAGCGAGGGCAGCGTCTTCGGGTTCCTGACGCCGCTGTTTGCCACGCTGCTGGGCGGGATGCTGTTTGGCGAGTGGCCCGGCTTGCGCGGTATAGGCGGCGGGGCGCTGATTCTGAGCGCCGGCATTGCCTTGGCGCTGTGGGGGAGTCGGCCGCGGCGGGGGTGACGTCGCGTAGCACGGCAACGCTGTCAAACTGCGTACATCTCGACCACAACGCCGCGCAGGCGGGCGATCGCCTCGTCGGGCAGGCGGTCGATGCGTGGGCCCAACCGAAATTTGCTCACCGTTCGGATCTGATCCACCGCCACTTCAGCCTGCCTACCGTCGCACACCGTCTGCACCCGACTGCGCCACCGCGGATGCAAGCGACTAGTCAGCGGGCACACAACGACGGTGTCGAGGTGACGGTTCATGGCGTCGGGGCTGATGACGACCACTGGTCGGGTCTTGGCCATTTCGCTGCCGACCACCGGATCGAGGTTGGCGAAGTATACGCCGTAGCGCTCGGGGATGACCGCTACCATAGCAGCTTCTCCAGCCCGTCGCCCGCGACCGCTTCAAGGTCACTCCAATCTTCGCGCTCGGCGGCCATCTCGACGAAGGTCTCGTCCCACGTAGCGCGAGGGTCAACGATCGGCCGAATGAGCACGCCCTCGGACACCAATTCCAGCACCACCGAGTCGGTTATGCCGTAACGGGCCAGCACCTCCTTGGGCAACCGCACGCCACGAGAGTTGCCGATGCGGGCGAGCGGAACAGTGCGGGTTCTGTCCAAGGTTCGGGCAATGCTGGTAGGGGTGGGCACGGAGACCTCCGCGGACGACGTGATTACGGTAATCACGCAGTCGTCGGGAGTCAAGGCCTTGCGGTGCTCTACCAGTGCAAAATGTCCGCGATCAGGTCCAGCACCTGGTCATCGAACGGCGCCTCGCTCGGCCGCGCGGGACGCGGCTCGCTGGCAACGGACCAGCCCCAGTCTCGCTCGAGCCAGTTGTCGCAGCGCGAGCAGAAGCGGGCGTCGAAGCCGACGATGTCGCCCGCGTCAGCGTAGGTCGAGTACCAGGTGTCTGGCGCGCCGCAGGCCTGGCATGCGTCGTCAGTCATACAGTGGATGCCGTGGCGCGGACCGCTGCCAAACCAGGGCCGCAGGCCATCTGGCCAGTTCTGAGCCAGCGCACGGCGTTGGGCGCGGGCCTGTTCGCGTTGGCGGCAACGGTCGAGAAAGGCCACCAGCGCGCCGTCGGGGTCACAGGCGCTGCCGCGCTCCCAAAGCCATTGCAAGGCTTCTTGTTCGTAGAGGAACTCGTCGTTGTCAAAGCTGTTCTTCGGGCCTCCCTGGTCAGGCGCAAGGGCCTGGGGTTGTGGAAGCTTTTGCCGGTCAGGTCGGGTCGGCGCCGGGCGAATGCGCGGGTCGGGGCGGTACAAGGTCGCGGCAGCGGATTGTCAAAGAACGACCGCAACCACACAGGCGCGGCGGGACGACGGGCCGGGGCGGCGCGGCGGCGCGAACGAACGCGCCAGCGCGAAGCCGACGCGACTAAGATCAATCATGTCTGTGGGTTGGCGCGCCCCACACGGCTAGCTGAAAGGACCCGGTAGGCAAGAGCGTGCCATGCGCAGACGGGGTGTCTGCGGGTCCGGGTCGGTGCCAGGGTGGGGCTAGGTCATGGGCGGCAAGATACGGTTGGCCTGCGGGGTGTCAAGCCCCGCCAAGCCAACGCTATTGACGCCTTTGCTGGTCAGTTCATGGTCCGGCGGCGGCGAGGGCCAATTCGCCACCCGCCGCAACCGCCCACTATCCCTTACGCGTAGCCAATGCTCTCCAAGCCGCGCGACTCGGGATTGCCGACCTCGATCTCCATCGCCGTGTAAGCCGACAGGCCCGTACCGGCGGGGATGAGCCGACCCATGATCACGTTCTCTTTGAGGCCGTGCAGGTAGTCGCGCTTGCCCGACAGGCTGGCCTCGGTCAGCACCTTGGTGGTCTCCTGGAACGACGAGGCCGAAATGAAGCTCTCGGTCGACAGCGACGCCTTGGTGA
>SXRM01000335.1 GCA_005792545.1 Pseudomonadota bacterium
CCGTCCAATCCCGCCACACCGCCCGCGCCGCCACAGCATCGGTCTTGGCCACCACCACTTGCGGCCCAGAACCATCGCGCGCCCATGCGGCAATGGTGGCCGCAGCTTTCAAGCCGTGCACCACCTCCGCCGTCAACCCAAACGCCCGCGCCACCGCGACCAAATCCAAGCCATTCGGCTGGGTAAAGTAGTCCCGGTGCACCGCCGGTCCGACCACTTTCGCCGCCGGCAGCCAGTCAAAAATAGCCCCGCCGTCATTGTCGAAACACAGCACCCGCAGGTCGGGGCGCACACGCAGCAGCTGCAGACTGGTCGCATCGTGCAGCAATGCGGCGTCGCCTAGCACCACCCACGATGGCCGAGTGAGCGCCAGCGCCCTGCCCCACGCCGTGGCCAGCGTGCCGTCGATACCGTTGGCGCCGCGCGAAAACCCCATGACTGCGCTGCATTGCGCTGGCCAAAAGGCCTCCAGGTGGCGAATCGGCATCGAGTTGGCAATCTGCACCGGTGTGTGGGCTGGCAGGGCCGCCAAAAAGGCGTGGACGATGCCGGGCTCGTTGCTGGTCGCCTCCGGACTGGCCAACAGGTCATCCAGGCGCCAGTTGGCGTCGGAGTCTTCCGCGGCCATCCGCCGCAGCCACTCCGTAGTCTCCGTATCGACGATCGTCTCGTCCCAGTTGGCGAGCGCTGCGGCAGGTGACGACCGCAGCCACCGCAGACTCGACTGGCCCAGTGGGTTGGAGGGATGCGCCCCGCCGATGTAGGTATGCGGCACATCGGCGGCGGCGCAGTCTTCCAGCAGCAACTGCAGACCCTTGGAGACCGGCCATGCGCCAAAACGCAGGATGCGGTCCGGTCGAATTGCCGCCCGCACCGCCGGCTGGCGCAGCCAGGCCTCGTAGCGAATCGGTGCCGTCGCCGGCAGAAAGCCGCGCAGGTTGCTGCACGCCTCCGCCAACACCTGCCACTGCACGCCGGCCGCCGCCATCGTATGCGCCAGCAGCTTCGGCGGGTCCTGGGACAGGGCACCCACCACGACTAGCGCGCGCTCACCGCGCTTGGGCGGAGGCAGGGCTTGCTCGTCAGGCACCTGCAGTCGCTCAGGGCTGACGCCTTTGACTGGCTTGGGCGTGGCGTCGGCGAGCGCCAGCGGCGTGTCCAGGTGGAAATTGACGTGCAGCGGCCGGCCCTCAGCGACAGCCTGCCGCAGGGCCCGTGCCGCATTCGCCCGCCGGTTGAACGAGGGCTGCAAGCCAACGAGCGCAAAATTCGCGTGCGACTTGAGGATGGGTTCCTGGTGGACGGCTTGTGGCGCGCCCACCTGCCAGGCGCCATGCGGACGGTCTGCGGTCAGCAGCACGATGCAGTGCCCCGAGCGCTCGGCCTCGATGGTTGCCGGCAGCAGATGGGCGACGGCCGACCCCGAAGTGCAAATCACCGCTGCAAGCTGCCCTTCGCGACTGGCACCCAGCGCGGCGAATGCAGCTGCGCGTTCGTCGAGCACCGGCCAGACCTGCCACGGTGCCGGCTTGCGTTGTGCCATCTCGTGCGCAGCTTGCACCAAGGGCGTCGACCGCGAACCGGGGGCCACGAACAGGTGGCGGACGCCCGCCTCGGCCAACACCTCAAACCAGGTGCGCACCATCACGGCCTGTTCGGCCGCGTCGATGGCATTCATGCTGCCCCGGCCCCAAACGCCTGCCAGATTGCGGCGTGCTTGCGCGCGATTTCGGCGCACTCGGCTAACGGTTGCGATGCCGCGACCAGCCCCGCGCCTGCCCAACTGCGGTCGCCGTCTGGCGTCCGCTCGATGCCCCGCAACAGCACGGCGCACTCGCCCTCGCCGGATCCATCCGCGCGCAAGCGTCCAGCGAACCCGCCATAGCATCCGCGGGCAGTGGATTCGGCCGCGGACAACCATTGCAGCGCCGTATGCCGCGGCGCACCCAGTAGCGCAGGGGTCGGGTGCAGGTGCAAAGCCAGCGTCAACGCATCTACGCCTATCGGCTTTTGCCCGAAAAAGCGGGTGGCGCGGTGGCGCAACGGGCCGTCGGCGTGCCAATCCTGACTTGAGGTCGGCACGATACCCAAGGCCGAAAGCGTATTGTCGATGTACCGAGCCACTTCGCCGTGTTCGACTGCCAACCCAGGACCGGCGCCGCCCTGGTCATCGAGCGTGCCGGCGAGCGCCATGGACTCGACCGTGCCCGTGTGCACCCGCACCAGCAGCTCCGGCGAGGCCGCGGCGAAATCGGCAAACGGCGTGCGCAGGTCTGCCAGCCAGGCGTTCGGTCGGCTTTGCGCGAGGCCAGCCAACCACAGCTGCCGGGGCCGCGGCACCTGGACTGGCTGCGGCCACGCGGCGACCACCTTGCGCGGCGCGCCTGGTGCGGCAAGCCGGGTAATCAGACCGGCGACGTCCACGCTGTCGCCACCCGCAGGCGCGGCCCGCGGCCCCGGATGGATGCAGGCGTGGTCGCGCGTCAACGCCCGGGCCAGCGCCGCCGCGATATCCGTTGCCGGCAACGTGCGATCCACCGTCGCTGCAACCTGAATGCCGTCGTCGTCTGCCGGGTCTGGATCAGTCAGCCACAGCTGCGGCAGCCACAAACACAGCGGCACACGGGCGCCCTGCCCTGTCGGCACCGGAAAACCGGCGACGACCGCACAGTCGGTGTTCAAATTCAGCCCGGCGAGCCAGGCCCGCGCCTGCGCAAGCTGCGTGGGGTCCGGTGCAAAACCCTCGCCTGCTGCGGCGCAGCCGTGGTCATCGGCTGGCAGCAGGTCAATCCACTGCACCGGGCAGCGCTCGACGCAACCGATGGCGCGGGCGACAGACTGCCCCGGCGGCCGGAATGCGAACCACCACGGATCCGCCAGTGCGGCGAGGTCACTCGCCGACCAGTCGAGCCGGGTCCGAAACACCGCCCGCCAGGCGTCGCGCGCCGGCCCGTGCGCAAAAACCGTGGCAACATGCGCAAGCAAGCCCTCGGTCGTCCAGCCGCGCGGGCCGATGCGATGACCAGGGGTGGGCTCGTTGACCGCCCACCGCGCCGTCATGTCCCGCCTTCGCCGGAATCAAAGCCCATGGGCGTCGCGACGAACAGGTGGGCCACGCCGAAAAGGAGCTTGCGGATCTCCAGGACCTTCAAGCCACTGGACTCCATGATCTCGCCAAAGCGGTGCGGGGCCGGAAACGCGGCCACCGACTGTTGCAAGTAGCGGTACTGCGGGGCGCGTGCCAGCAGGGCGCCGATCCGCGGCACTACCACCCGCAAATGAAAGCGCGCGCCAGCGCCAAAAACACCGGTCGGCTCCGTCGCCTCCAGGATGCACACCCGCGCACCGGGCTTGAGCACCCGCGCAATCTCGCGCAGTGCCTTGGCGCGATTGGGCACGTTGCGAATGCCAAAGCCCATGGTCACGCCGTCCACAAACTGGTCCGGGATATCCAGTTGGCAAGCGTCGCCATGGCGCAAGTCGATGCGCTTGGTCAGGCCCGCTGCCTTGACCTTGGTCAGGCCAACCGCGAGCATCCCCATCGACGGATCGATGCCAACCACGGTGCAGGTGGGCAGCAACCGCGTGGCCATCAGCGCCAGGTCGCCTGTGCCCGTCGCCAGATCCAAGACCTTGGCGTTCGGCGGCAGCTGCAGACTCTCGACCGCCAGCCGCCGCCAGCGCTGGTCGATGCCAAAAGTCATCAACCGGTTGAGCAGGTCGTAGCGCTCGGCGATGGCGTCGAACATGGCGCCCGAGCCGCCAACGACGTTGGCACCGGCAAGGGCATGCCCCACCGGGTCGGCAGGCGCAACGGGCGCGGGCGGCAGGGCCGCGGTCGCGAAATCCGCCGCGTTACCGTACTTCTTTGTGTTCTGCCTGCGCGGTGAAGACATCCGACTTGCGTGCGTGCAGCCTCATATGGCCGTGTTGAATGCCCTCGCCGGCCAGGGCGCGCAATGCGGCGAGGTTGCTGGCAAGGCCGACCGCGGCCATCACCACCGACAATTCGCGCGCGCTCTCGACCTTGACGATCTCCATGGCAGTGCGCACACCAGGATGCGCCTGCGTCGAGCCGCCTACTGTCCCAATGGCCAGCGGCAATTCCATCGTACCACGCAGTCCGGTGCTTGTCCGCGCCCAGGTCGCCAACGGCCGATAATCGCTGCCCAGCCCGGCATAAGCGTGTGCGCCCGCTTCGACTGCACGCCAATCCTGGCCAAGTGCGACCGCGACCGCGTCGATTCCATTGAGGATTCCCTTGTTGTGGGTCGCGGCGCGAAACGGGTCCACCTCGGCGAAATTGCTGGCGCGGGCAATGCCGTCGGCCAGATCGGCGCCGCCCAGCATTTCGGCAGAAACGTCACACTCCACGTGCACCAACCGGCGCATCGGCAGATTCGACAAAATCCGCAAGCCGACTTTGCCGCCGATCCACGACTGCACCAACGGCGCTACGTGCTCGGCCACCGTGTCTACGACGTTGGCGCCCATCGCGTCGCCGACGTCGACGTACAGGTGCAGCACGACAAGACCGCCGGGGCCGTCGAGCACGCGGGCGTCCATGTCCATGCAACCGCCGCCGCGCGCCACCATGCGTGGGATTGCGGCGTTGGCCGTCGCCACCACCAGGTCGCGCCGCTCACGCATCATTTCAACTGCCGCCGGCGGATCGACCACGTGGTCAAACTGCACCTGCGCCGTCATGATGCTGGCGGTCGCGTCGCCACGGAATCCGCCAGCAGCGCGCACCATGCGGGCGGCGTTGCTGGCCGCTGCCACTACGCTCGGCTCTTCGACCACCATCGGCACCAGGTAGTCGCGGCCGTTGATGCGAAAGTTCAGGCCGAGCGCCAGCGGCAACGCAAACGTGCTGATGACGTTTTCGCTCATCTTGTCGGCAATGGCGAAGTCCAAACGACCGTGCCGCAGGTAGACCTGGGCGTCGTGCGACAGTCCGAGATTGGCGATGACGGCGCGGCGGCGCTCTGCCACCGACTTCTTGTAGAACTCGGGGTAGCGACTGGTGTGCGGCGGCAGCGCGGTGTTGGCCGGCACCACCGGTGGCAAACCAAAGTGCTCACCCAGTTCTTTGAGCTGGGCCGGCAACAGCGCCTGCGGCCCGTCGCTTTTGGCACGCGCGGGATCCGGGTGCACCTCGACCAGGACGACGCTGGCGCCAGCAGCAACGCCAGCCTTGGCCATCGGCACCACCAGATCGCGCCGACCGGTGCCGTGCGAGGGGTCCACTGCCACCGGCAATTCGTAGGCATGGCGCAGCAGGGCGACGGCCGCCAGGTCCAAGGTATTGCGGGTCTCACCCACCAATCCGGCAACGCCGCGCTCGCAGAACAGCACCCAAGCCGCGCCGTGGGCCAGCAGATGCTCGCCGGCCATCAGCCACTCTTCGACCGTGGCGCCGCGGCCGCGCTTGAGCAGCACCGGCTTGCCCTTCTTGCCGACAGCGGCCAGTAGCGCAAAGTTCTGCATGTTGCGCGACCCGATCTGCACAAGGTCGGCCACCTCGGCGACGGCGTCGACATGCAGCTCGCTCATGGCTTCGGTGACGACGCCCAGACCCTGCTGACGCGCGGCATCGGCCAGCCAGCGCAGCGCCTGGACGCCGGAACCTGCGAACGCGTAGGGCGACGTGCGCGGCTTGAAGGCGCCGCCCCGCAGCAGCCGGCCACCGGCCTGAGCGACCAGCGCAGCCGCCTGGGCAATCGATTCGGCCGACTCGACAGCGCACGGGCCCGCAACCAGCACCGTGTCTTTGCCGAGCACAATCGGCGCGCCGCCAGCAATGTCCAGGCTGTACGTCCGCGACATCGCGTCGACGCGGGGGTGCGGCGAAACCCGCGAGCGCACCTGCGCCACGCCCGGCACCGCCAGGACGGCGGCATCGGCGACACTGGCGCTGTGGGCCTCAACTTCCAGCATCGCGGGCGAACCGCCGGCCATCGGACGCGTCCACAGGCCCAGGCCTTGCAGGGCCGCGGCCACGTGCGCGACATCAGCATCGGGTTCGAGGATCACGATCATGGTCGCCTCGCCAACTGCGCCGGAGGTTTGGGCCACTCGCCGTGGGCGGTGGTGTTCCGGCGTTCGTTCGTCCGCGCGCATCCGCTCCCCCGACCAGGCACCGTCGCCCAGCCGCGGCCGAGTCTACGCGCGTCTGCGCACCAGCGCACCGGCCACTGCGCGCAGGGCCTCGCGCTCAGGGCACGGCCGCACCACCTGCAACGCCGCAAGCGCCCTTTCACAGCGGGCGCGCGCTTCGGCGCGGGCCGCCTCCAGTGCACCACAGTCGCTGACGGCGCGGGCGATTCCCGCGCACAGGGCCGCGGTTCCAGGCCCTTCATCATTGTGCACAAACGTGCCGGCTGTGGCGCCATCGACAGTCGCGCGCAGCTCAAGCAGTTGATCGCGCAACGCCGGTCGCAAGTTGAGCGCCAGGGCCAGCGGCAGAGTCACCTTGCCCTCGCACAGATCCGCGAACAGCGCCTTGCCGGTCGCCGCAGGATCGCCGTCCAGGTCGATGGCGTCGTCGGTGATCTGGAAGGCTAGGCCCAGTTCACCGCCAAACGTCTGCAGGCCGACGCGGCAATCGTCCGACAAGCCCGCGGCAGTGGCACCGGCCCGCATCGCCCAGCGGAACAGCGCGGCCGTCTTGCCCTCGGCCACGCGGAAGTACCCCTCGACATCGGCGGCCAGCACCCGCGCGCGCTGCGACTGCTCCACCTCGGCGGCAATCATGGCGTCCAGCGTGTCGAGCGCCGAGTCGACCAGGGCCGGAAAGCCGGAGCCGACAATGCGGCGCAGCGCTGCCACCAGCACCCAGTCGCCGGCGAAGATCGACACCTCGTTGCCGTGCAGCGCCCGCGCAGTCGGTCGACCGCGGCGGGTATCCGCGAGATCCACTACGTCGTCGTGCAGTAGCGTAGCGTTGTGAACCAACTCGACGGCAATGGCCAGGTCGCGCACGCTGCGCGGTGAGGCTCCGCCGCCGATTCGCCCAGCCAGCAGCGTACACAGCGGACGAATGCGCTTGCCGCCGGCCTGCAGCAGGTGGCGACCGGCGCGCTCAGCCAGCGTCGTGCCCTGCGGTGTGCGCAATGCCGACTCGACGGCGTTCAAGTCGTCGGCGAGCCAGGTCTGCAGGTCAGCGAGCTGTGCCGCTAGGCCATCCAGCCGCTGCTGGCGCGCATGGTGGCCGAGCACCGGCAGCACGGCAGGCGGGGCGACGGCGACCGCGCCGGCAAAGCTGGCGACGTCCGCGGAAAAATCGCTCATGGGTACACCTTGGCGGCCGCGCAGCTGCCATGCAGTCGCACGTTCGGGGTCCAGGGTCGAGGCAGCTAGAACAGGGTGCCCGCGTCGCGCGGAAGGGTCGGCGCAAAGGCCGCGGCCGGTCCGCGCGGGCGACTCGAAATTTCAGTCGCCAGTGAAATTATGCGACGCGGGCGGGGTGTTGTCAAGGTCGGCGACGAAGACAACCGCGCCGATCGGCGGACGCCGAGGGATCACCGCTCAATTGGCACGCGCCGGCGTCACGGTCACCAACGCCTCGGCCGCAATCCGCGCCGCGGTCGTCGCCTCCTTGCCCGCCCGAAACGCCAGCTTCCACTGCTGCGGCTTGCCCTCATACTCAGCCTTCTTGAAGCGCAGCTTGCCTTGCTTGTCCTTGACCACCGCGGCGGCGTAGTCCACGTCTTGCGTTGCTGCCAGCCAGGCCTTGACCCGCCGATCGACCAGCGCTTTGGGGTTGCCTGCCGGCAGGGCCACTTCCCATTCGGCTACCTTCTGCGCGTGCGCGCGCCGCGCCTCTGCGTGCTCAGTTGCCACCGCGGCATCGTGTGCGGCGTCGGCAGCCGCATCGACTTTCTCGGCGTCCGCCAACGACTTGCGCATCGCGGGCAGCGCCTGCTGGCAAGCCTGCTTGACTTCGGCGGCGGCCGCAGAGCATTCCCTTTCGGCCTGCGCGATGGCTTTTTTGGCTTCCGCAATGCGTAGTGCCCGTAGTTCCGCGGCGAGCATGGCTTCTTCTGGCAGTTCAGGCCTCTGTGTAGCGCGGTATTCGGCATACCACTTCGCACAGGCGTCGCTTCGAACCACGGTGCCGACAAACTGGGCGGCAGTTCGCACGGCTGCGGCACGTTGACTGGCGGGAATCGCCTTGAGCGCCGCCGGCAGGCGCAGATGGCCGTCGCCCAGGGTATCCAGCACCATGTCCTGGGCGTCGTCGCGGGTGATCGACAGCTGCTTGAACAAGGCCGCTGGATCCTCGGCTGCGGCAGCCAGGACCGCGCCAGCCAGCAAGGCCGACGCGGGTAGGACCGGCCAGCGGCCCGCACGAGCAAACGTGTGCAGGTTCACAATGTCCTCCATGGCGGGTGCGGCAGTGGCACCCGCAGCTTTCCTTGCAGCGATGGGTGCCGCAGGTCCAGCCCCGACCGACGGGCGAGAGCCGCAGCCTACATGCCGCGCTCCACTTCGCGAAACAACGGCTCCAGTGCAGCCCGCAGCGAGTCTCCATCTGCGGTCTCGGCCAAAGGGCCGCGCTTGGTGCCTGCCGTGGTCTCCCACAGACCGTCTTTGAACAAGGTCAGAACCTGCCCCTCGCCGTGCTCAAAGTCGATCGGCGCCTGCTGCGTCGCGCAAGTAGCGAACGGCGCTACCTTCGGGTTGGCCAAGAACTCGACCATCACGCTGCGCGCGCACTTGCCGACGTCGCCCGCGCCGCCCGCCAGCCCGTGCGCCGCCCTGGCAATCTCGACCTTGCGCGCAACCTGCGGCAGTTTGTCTGTGACGAACTTGCCCCACAGCGCCGGCGTTTGCGGGTCAAGCCCGCCGGCCAGGACCAGCACCGGCACTTTGACATCCGGCAACTGCAATCGCAGCGGGTCTGCCGGCCCCAGTGGCCACTTGGCATACACCTGATGGTCTTCGATAGCGTCAGGCGGGGCGAAAAGCAGCTGACCCAGGCCCGCCGGCGTACCTTGCAGCAGCTCATTGGCGACAACGTTGTGGTGCAGCACCGGCGCGAATTGCTTGCGCAACGCTTGCGACTGCTTTGGGTCCATCGCTTTGTTAGACGCCATGGCCGATGCCAGCGATTGCAGCGCCGCGATGTCTTGCTCGTTGCACCGTCCGAGGCGGTAGACCAACGGCGCGATGAGGGTTCGCAGGCCCTCGTCGCGAATCAACGCCGCAAACAGCATTCGCAAGTTATCATGGCTCAGGCCTTTTTTGGTCAGTTGCGGACAAGCGCCGCTGGCGACGTCGGCGAGGACCGCCTGCAGCTTGCCCCACGGGTTGCTGCCCATTTTCCCAGCGCAGAACGCATCCTTGGCGCACAAGTCGAGCAGCGACTTTGCAGCTGCCTCGTGGTTGTTCCAGAACTGCGAGAGATTGCAGCTGCCCGGTGGACAAGCGCTGTCGAGCACGACCCGGTCGACCTGGTCGGGGAACTGCTGCAGATACCGCAAAGCCCAAAAAGTGCCGTACGAAACACCGTAGAGCCGCACGGGCAGTTTGTCCTGGCGCGCCGCGGCTATCAAGTGGCCCAGATCCAGAGCGGCGCCGCGACTGTCAACAGCCGCCAGGTCAGCCCCCCACTGTTGTTGGACCGCCGCGAGGCACTGCGGCCATTCGGCAAATGTGATCGTGGCACCGTTGGCGCTGTCATCGTCTTCCTCGGTCGTGCAACTGAGGCGATTCGACGCGCCGACGCCGCGGTGATCCGGCAGCAGGAACTCAACGCCAGGCATCTTGGGCGCGAACAGCGGCGCGAGACCCGCCAGCGTTTCGCCGCTCAGCCCTGGACCGCCTTGCAGCAGCCACAGTTGGCTGGTGATGGGGGTGCTCTTGGGGGTCATGCGCAGCACGCGCAGGTCGATCGCTTCGCCGCCCGGGTTCGACCAGCGCAGCGGCGCCTTGGTCTCGCCGCAGGTCAGCTCAAACCCCTTGTAGGATGAGGGGATATCGGAGCATGCCTTCCAGTCGATGGCGCCCTGCGCATCGCCGAACTGACTTGGCGCGCCGCCCGTGGAGCCATGACTGACAGCTGGCTCCGCGTTGTTGACGCAGGCGTTCGCCGACCATGCGGCCAAGGTCAACGCGAAGATGGCTCGGCGACCAACCATGCAGCCAGTGTACGCGGTGCCGCGCCGCAACGGAAAGGCGGGCGGCAAGTACCGTTGGCCGGACCGCCGGCTACTGCGTGGTCACGGTCACCGGGCCGCCGGGAATCCGCCCCTTTCAACAGATAAACAAATCGCCTGATGATCAAGTTGGCGGCACGACACAGCGCCCGGGCCGTGCGTCTCGCAGCGTCGATTCCTGCGCATTCGCCGTTGACGATACCAATCCGGCTACCGCTTGAATACAGAATCCGCCCAAAACCAGCCCGGTGACGCTGCCGTGACAAAGCGCGGCGCGCAAAACTGTGGGCGCAACACGGCCGCGCAGTAGCTTGCACCGGTCGGCTTCGTTGGGGCTTGGGGCACGGCAGAGGCGCAGGCCTCGCTCGCCGGTCGGCCGCTGCCCATTGTTGGGCAAGGGACACCAAGCTCAATAGACTACTAAGTCGTCTAACCCAAATCACGGCGACGACCGAGCTCGGAAGTGCCCGGTTCTGGGTAGTGGCGCTCGCTGCCGCGCTGGCCTTGGCGTGCAGCCACGAAAACGCACCACCGGCCGTCGCCGCCGACGTCCGTGTGGCAGCCGACAACCAGACGCTGTCGCAGAAGCAGGCGGAGGTCGTGGTAGCGCACCCGGTCGCGCAAGAGGTCGCGCCGGGTCGGTTGCCGGCGACGGGCTTTGGGGCGACGCGGCCGCCCTGTGTGGGGACCTGGCCAAGCCGTTGGAGAGCAAAGCCAGGAACAAGAAGAAGAACGAGACGTGTCGGACACACGATCGGCGGCTGCAATTTCGAGTCTTTGAAGTCGATGGGGTTGCCGTGGCGCTTGCCGACACCGCGACGCCAACTGGCCGCTAGGCACGGAGCGAGGAACGGATGGGGTACGCAAGCACCCCCCGCGAGCTGATGAGGCTTCCTGGATCCTTGACGCCCCGCAACGACTGCGTGAGCCAGTGCTTGGCCTACCCGGTGGGCATGGGCAGGAGCATCGGCGTCGGCGGGTCCGAGCAGCGCGCGACAAAGACGGTCTGCAGCCAATCGAGCACACGTTTGTGCTGGCGCTTGGCGGTGACGATGACGCTTTGCAAGTTGGCAACGAACGCTACGCCGAGTGCGCCGCCGGTGCCTCCGTTGGTCTTGCACTGTATGACCGTGGGGCGGACGTCTCGCTGTGCATGGTTGTTGGTCGGCTTCGCGCCGGGGTGATCCAAGAGCGTCCCCAGCGAAACCCTATGCCTGAGCAGGTCGCGCCCCAGCGCGCGCGCCTTCTTGTGGTCGTGCGCCAACGCCTGGGCGGCAAGCACCTTCCAGCGGTCCTGCACCGGAACCACTTCGGCCGTGAGCCTCGCGACGTCGAGCTTGCCGGGCTGGTATCGGTGCCACAGGTGGAACATGCCGTCGCTCGCCGCGAACAAAGCCGTGCCGATGGCCTCGGTCGCCTTGCCCAAATCGATGAGCGCCTGGATGTCGCGCCGCAAATGGGCGTTTCAGAGCTGGCGCAGCGCCTGCTCGATGATGTCGTTGGCACGCCCGCGATCGGTGTGGATGAGGCCTCGCAGTCGAGGCAGCAGACGGCGAAAGGCCTGCCGACTGCGGTTGGGGTCGACGCGCAAGAAGGCACCCATCGCAGAGGTGACGACCCACACACAGGCGCGTTTGCCGCCCTGGCACCAGCCGGTCTCGTCGCGGTGCCTGACCGGCGCGGCTTGCAACTGCGCGCCAATGTTCTGCACCGCCGGACGCGTTGCCTCTGCTGCACGGTCCGGCACGCCCTGGAGGGCGCCAATCGACAACTGCACATCAAAAACCTCGTCGCGTGCTTGGTGGACGTCCTGTCGGCTCAAGCCAAACTTGGCAACCAGCGTGGTGATGGCGGCTTGCAGCCGCGGCCCTGTCGTCGTTGGTGGTACACCAGGCGGCAGCCTGGCCGGCGTGCGATGGCCACAATCACATCCGTGCACGTGCATATGGTAGTCCCGCACCTCGGCCGACCCGACCAGTTTGACCAACTGGTGCACCCAAGCCGCGTCCGGCACCGCACTGGCAACGTCGAGAGCAGCGCCACAGCCGCCGCACTTGCCGGCGTACACGTCCCAAACCGTGCCCGGGTCTCGCGCGATGCGGTTGTTGGTCTTGTGCCCTGGCTGCCCGCCGCGGCGCTTTCCCGAGGGCTTCGATGGCGGGCGCCGCTTGCCTGAGTTCCCGGGCGCATCCGCGGACGACGGCCTTGATGAGTTCAAGCTGTCCATGCCCAACTTGGCCATCAACTCCTCGACCCGTTTGGTCAATCGAGCGACTTCGGCCTTCAAGGCCACGTTCCGCGCGGTCAGTTTTGCTACCGGCTCTTCCACAACGCGCGTCGCACCCGGCCAGCAGGCGGACGAGCGCGCACGTTCGGTGGAAATAATCAGCTGTCAACTTTTTGCCGACGCGTAAGGGGGGTGTATGCGTACCCATCCTTGTCCGGTTCAGTCGAGCGAATGCGCATTGCCCGGTCAGGCACAGAGGCCTATCCGCGCCCAAAATCTTGGATCTTGCGATTGCCCTGTGTCGATCGCAGACCGGCGTTGCAAACCCCCAACCGCGCGCCTATACTTTCGCGCCCCCGCCACCTTGCGTGACGGGGCAACTAACGAAAAGCACGGCGCTTTTTGGAAATTGCGTCCCGACCGTCACAACCGGCTTGCTTCCGGTCTCGCGGTCTAGGCGCTGAGAGGATCCCGATGCGGGATCACGTCTATGGCAACAGCGGGGCGACGCACAAGCACCGCGACACGATTCCGTCATCGCCACGGGCGACCGGAAGGGAGCATCGGACATGAAGCGAGTTCTGGCAGCCGCGGCGCGCGCGGCGATGGTGACGGCAGCCCTGGCCTTCGCGGCCTGCAGCAGCAGCAGCGGCACGACCGGCGGCGGCGGCACGGTGGACACCGCGACGGCGCCGAACGATGCCGCTGGTGACACGGGCGGCGCCAAAGCCGATGGCACGACTGCGGATACCGCGGCCGGAACGGCTGACGGCGGCGGGACTGAGCTGCCCAAGCCAGACGTCGGCGCCGACGTCGCCAAGGACATCGCCGCGCCCAAGCCCGAGTACGGCACTTGCACTGGCGCGACCGATCAGGTCTGCTTGCAGGGCTGCGCGCAAGCGGGTTGCAATTCCGAAATCCAGGGCTGCCTCGGCGACCCGGTGTGCGACAAGCTGTACAAGTGCGTCGGTGGCTGCCAGGCCGCCACGCCAGTGATGCCGCCCCAGGACGGCACGCCTGTTGCGCAACTGCCCAACGAGGCCACGCCGGCCTACTGCACCCGCGTATGCTTCCTGCAAGGCGGCAACCTGGCCGCCGGCAAGCTGACCAATTTCAACACCTGCATCATCGGCAAGTGCCTGGACTGCGACAAGGTCACGCCGCAGCTTTCGACGCTGTGCAAGGCCCAGTGCGGCGCCTACGCCAAGTGCGGCAACGAAATCGAAGCCTGCAACAAGAGCGAAGACTGCCTGAAGCTGTCCGGCTGCATCGCGCAGTGCAACGATCAGCCGTGCGCGGAAGCCTGCGCCAAAGGCGCCTCGGCTGCCGGCGCCGACCTGTACACCAAGCTGGCCGGGTGCACCAACGCCAACAAAGACATGTGCGTAGCGCCGAAGTAGTCGCGCTGCGATAGTTCGGTGGGGATCGCTGGCTAGCCGCCGGCGGTCCCCGCTGCGTTTTTGGGTCAATCCGGGCGGAACATGCCGCGTCAACCGCGCACGCCTACCGCGCCGCCGCCATCTGCTCCGCCACCCACCGCGCCAGGTCGAGCGGCGACAGCGCCGCCACCGGCATGCCTGCCGCCGCCACCTGCGATGCCAACGCCTGGTGCACGTACGGCGCGCCGCGGTCGTCCAGCGCGCCAATGCCCAGGCACGCTACGCCCGACTCGACCAGCGCGCGGACTTCGCCGAGCATCCGGCCAGCCGGCCCGCCCTCCTCAAAGTCGCTGACGCACAACAACAGCGTCCGTCGCGGCTGGGTGATACGTTCACGCGCATAGCGCAGGGCCTTGGCGATGTGGGTGCCGCCGCCAATCTCGATATCGAGCAAGAGCGCCAACGGGTCGGCCGCCGATTCGGACAGGTCGATGACTTTGGTGCTGAACACGGCAAAGCGCACCGACAGCGCGGGCAGACCGCTCAAGATAGCGGACATCATGGCGCTGTACACGACCGACGCCGACATCGACCCAGAGACGTCGACCAGCAACCACAGGTGCCAGTCCAGCGACTTGCGTGCGCGCGCCACGAAGTGCAGCTCGCGGGCCCACAGGTCCACGCCGCCGGTCGGGTTGCGTTGGGCGTGCTTGAGGTTGGCAGCGATGGTGCGCCGCAAGTCCAGTCGGGGCCCGCGCCGCCGGGTAGAACGCGCCACGGAGAGCCCGGACCACGCCGGTTGCAGCCGCTGCGCCAGGGCCTCGGTCAGCTTGCGCACCAGGCTCGCCACCAGCGGTCGCAAACGGGCAACCTGCGCCTCGGGCAAGCCGCCCTGCAGCGCGAGCACTTCGCTGAGCAGATCGACGGACGGTGGCACCGTCTCGGGGTCCAAGTCCAGCGCCTGCAGCCGACCGTTTTCGACGGCAGTGGGCAGGATCTCCAGGCGCGCCGTGCTGCCGAATATCGCTTCAATTTCGGCCGCCCAGTCGTCGGGGTCGCTCAGACGCTCGCGCAAGTCCGGCTGGCCGTCGCCGCCACCAAGACCCAGGCCGCCGGGTCCGTCCAGCGACTGCGAGCCTTCGCCACTGCCGCGACCGTACAGGTCGTCGAGCGACCGAGCTGCACGACCGCACTGCCCGGCGAGCTGCTCCGGCTCGCGGCCCGGCAGCACGCGCCAGCGGTCCAGCGACCGCGCATCGCCGTGGCCAGCGGGCGCCGCAGCTGGCTGTCCGTCCACGCTGTCGACCACTGCCAGCCCGGCGTCGCGTAGCGCCTGCAAACCCGCGGCGTCGGCTGCACGCCACAGCGCCAGTGTGGCCGCATCGGCAGCCAGCGGCACGTCGAGTTCTGCCGCGTCGCCAAGCTGGTCGCCCAGGTGTTCGAGCCAACGCTGTCGAGCTGCTGGGCTCAGCACATCGAAGCCCTTGCGCAGGGCAGGCACGCGCGGCCAGAAGTCGGCGTCGGCCTGCTTCGCCACTTGCTCGGCAAGCCCCGCCCAAGCCGCGGCATGGGCGCACAGCGCCGTCTGACCGGCGCCAAACACGCCCGCGATGCGCTGCGACAGCTCGCGGAGAGCGTCAACCTCAATCGCGCAGTCGAGCCACGACCCGACCAGGGTCGACAGCGCAGTGACCGAGCCTTGGTCAGTCGCATACAGCAACCAGGTTGCCGCACCTTGCATGGTCGGCGAGCCGTTCGCGACCAGGTTGTGCAGATGGTGAGCCAGCTGGAGGCGTCCCGGCGCGCGTTCGGTGCCCTCGCGATGGATCAGCGCCACCAGCTCGGCGAGCGCTTGGACATCGGCCGCATCGCGCGACCCCTGCAAACCGGGGAGCCGCGACAGCGCCGCGACCACCAGCGGTTGTGTCGACCACCCCGGCGGCAGCGCGAAGCGAGGAGCATGGCGGTCGCCGCTGTCGACGGGCAGCGCAGCAACGTGCCCGCAAGTGATGCGCTCGGACAGGGCCACAGCCCGCAAGAGCTGCGCGAGCCCCGCGTCTTCGAGAAAGGAGCCCACCAGTTGCGCCAGGCCGGCGCGAGTCAGGCCATGCAGTCCGGCCTCGGCCGCCTGGACCAGCCACCCCAGCACGAATTCGGGGTCGCGCTCGTCGTCGTCGCCGGCATGACGCCAACTGGCATGCAAGGTGCCTGCGGCCGCCTGGGCAAGCGTAGTGCCTGCGGTCGCGGCAAGCATCAAAGCGGCCTCGGTCGCGGCGGTCCACTGGGCCTGCCAGGATTCGGTCAACGTCTCAACGCCGCCCACGGTGGCTTCGCCCTGACGCGCTGCATAGGGGACATGGCATGCAGCCAGCCGCTGCACCATCACCACGCGGCGACGGTCAAGGGGCGAGCGTAACGGGTCCCAGCGCACATACTTGGGGTCGTCGCCATCGCTGTCCGGCCCGGGCAACTTGAGCTCGGCGAGCTCGGCCACCACGGCAGGCAGCAGCCCCGACCGCGGCGTTCCGGGCGCCAACTCGCCGCGCACGCGGCCGACCAGCACCGCTTGCAGCGACCGGGCTAGCGCGCGACCGCGCCCCCACAGCTCGCCCTGACCCAGCGCGGTCTGCACCGCCTCCAAGGCTTCGCGGCGACCTGGTCGCGGCAAGCCCCGCAGTGCGGCGAGGCCCTCGGCCACGCGCACGACTTCGGCGGCGTCTGGCACACCGGCCACATGGCGTTGCCCGCGCAAATGGCGACAAAGGTCAACCGCGACCTCAGCCACTGTGGCCCTTGGGTCGGTGCCGTTCGCCAAAGCCCGCCAGGTGCGCTGCTGCCACAGCGGATCGCGAATTCCCGCCGGGTAGCCCGAGCGCGCGTCGAACAGGTCGCTGCGGTAGGGCAAAAGTGAGGTGACAGCCGTGGCCGAAGGCGCGGGCGGCGGGGGCACGCGTGGCAGCGGATCGTCCGTCGCCTCGTCAAGCAACCCGGCGCAATGAAAGGCTCCGACCACCACGGCCACCTTGCGGTCGGCGTGGTCGGCGAGCATCTGGCGCATCCAGGCCTCGCGACGCAGGTCGTCCGCGTGGTCATCGGGCTCCTGCGCGGCCTGCTGGCGCATCCACAAGCCAAAGAGCAGCGCGGCGCGCTGCGTGGCCTGGGGCTGGTCCGGATTGGCACGACTCTCGACTTCGACATCCCACAGCGTTTCCGTGTCCGGCCGCTCGCCCGGCTCGCTTGCGACGACGCCGAGCTCAAGTTCGACGGCATCGTCAGCGTGTGGCGCTGGTTCGCGAGCCAGCAACGGCAAGTCGCAAGGCACAACCGGGACGCCGCGCGCGACCGCCCAGCGCACGGCGGCAAGCTCTGGCGAATGGTCAGCAAACGGGTGGAAGCCCAGCACACCCTGCCCCGTCGCCGCGGCTGCCAGCGCGACCGGTGCCCGCGTCTGCGCGTGGCCAAGCCAAGGCAGCCAGGCCGCGAAGTCGGCAGGCAGTTCCAAAAGCACGACGTCGGGCGCAAAACCGTCGAGCAGCGCGGGCAGCGCCGCAGCGCACGCCGGCGAATGGTGGCGCACGCCCAGCATCAGGCGGCGCGGGTGCGCCGTCAGCGCCGCCAGACCAGCGGCGAGGTTGTCGGCGTCGGCCACCCCGCGCCCCTACGCTTCCAGCGCCGACCGCGCCGCGTACAGCGTCTGCCAGACCGGGTCGCCGGTGTCGGCTCGCCGCTTGACCGCGCCATCCCAGTAGGCCAGCAGGCGCGCTTTGTCTTTGGCATCGTCTTTTTGCACGACGCCGAGCAGGTAGCCCGCCACCAGCGACAGCGGGTCGCGGCCGTGCCCCAGGTACGCCGACTGCAGGCCCAGGGCGACCGCGACGCCCACCGCCTCGGCCGTACTCATGACCGCACCCGGCCGCTCGACGGCCCAGCCCTCTGCACTGCGACCGCCGCGCAAGTCGCGAAACGCCGTCACCAGCGCCGTCAGTACGGCGTCGTCGACCGCCAGCGTTGCGCCCGCGGCCTGCAGCTGGACACCTGCGTTGCGGCGCACCAGCTCGATTTCGCGACCGACATCGGCGATCGGCGGCACCACCTCGAAATTGAAGCGCCGCTTGAGCGCCGCCGACATCTCCGACACCCCTTTGTCGCGCAGGTTGGCGGTGGCGATGACGTTGAAGCCGGGCGCGGCAGCCTCATAGCCCGGGTGGTCTGCGTGATCCGCCAGTTCCGGCACGGCCATGCGACGGTCGCTCAGAATCGACACCAAGGCGTCTTGCACTTCGGGCAGGCAGCGGGTGATTTCCTCGACGCGCACCAGCGCGCCCGCGCGCATCGCCGACAGCACCGGCGACGGCACCAGCGCCTGCGGCTGCGGACCGTGCGCGAGCAGCAGCGCGTAGTTCCAGCCGTAGCGCAAGTGGTCTTCGTGGGTGCCTGCGGTGCCTTGCACGGTGCGCGTCGACGAGCCGCAGACGGCAGCGGCCAGCAGTTCAGACAGCATCGACTTGGCGGTGCCCGGTTCGCCGGTCAGCAGCAAGCCGCGCTCGCCCGCCAGTGTGATGACAGCCCGCTCGACCAAGGCGCGGTCACCCACGAACTTCTCGGCGATGACCATCGACTGCGCCGGTCCGTCTGTCGTGGCAGCGACCGGCAAGGCCTGACCGCCGCTGCCGACGATGAACACAACGACCGCGCGCGGGGTCATCCGCCAGCCGGGCGGACGCGGGCCGACATCCCAGCGGCGCAGGAACGCCAGCTCGGCGGCGTAATGGTCTTCAGGTGGCGGGTTTTGGGCTTGCATGGCGACCGGCTCAAGTGGTGCGGGCAGTTTCGGCCGGATCGCGGGGGTTGTCGAGGCCGGCGGCAGAGGCGGCCCAGGGTGAACTTCGCCCTTGCCACCGACGCCGGCCCGCGGTACACCGGCATCGGGAGGCTGAGGCAATGCCGCAATTCGCTGGCATGTGGAAGGCATGGCCCGCGGGGCTCTGCGGCGTGGCGCTGCTTGCTGTGGCATCAACCGCGCTTGCGTCGCAAGCTCTAGCAGCACCGCTCGGCGCGACCGTCGTGCAACTGCGCGACCTGCCCGACCCGCTGCTGGTGGAAAGCGCCACGCCGCCCCCTGCCGCGCCGGCCGCGCCGGGTGATTCGCCGCCGCCGTGGGCCAGCTACGTCGCGCTGGTCAATTACGGCTCTGCGCCCTCGGTACAAGGCGCGGTGGGGCCTGCTCACGTCGTGGTGATGACCACGGATTACCTGCGGGTGCTGACGCGGTCTGGCGATGTGCTGCACACGGTCGCTGTCCGCGACCTCGCGGGTGTTGATTACACATGGACGGTGCTGGCTTGCAGCTTGGTGTTCGACCCGTTCCGCGGCCGCTTCATCGCAGCTGTTGCGGTGCAAGGCGAAATGAGTGGCCCGTACCGGTTGCGGTTGCTGGCCTCGCAGGGGGCCGATCCACTCGCATCTTGGGTTGCGCATCCGGTCGAGACCTACAAGTTTCTCAATGTGGACCGACCGCGCATAGCGGTGACGGCCAAATCGCTGCTGCTACACGCAGGCGAAACCACAAAGTACCCCGGCCCGGGTGTCGTGTGGCTGTTTGATGCTGCGACGCTTGGAAGTTCTGCGCCGCCAAAGGGGTGGACGACTAACGCCGATCCGCGCATGGCACCTGCCCTGGTGCCACCCGGTGAGGCAGATCGCGGCGATTTTCTGGCCTGGAACCCCGGAGCCGGCACGGCAATCGTGCGATACAGCACGCAGTGGGACCAAGGAACTGCCAAGCTCGAGAGTATCACCATGCTCAAGGGCATGGACTGGGCGTGGTCGCCGGAAACCTGGTGGCCCAAGTCCGCGCAGAAGCCGGCGATCTGGCTTCGCCCCTACGACGGCACCGCACACGGCCAGGTCCGCGGCGGTTTGTCGTGGTGGGCTGTGCCCGCCAATCAGGCGCAGGGCAGCTCGCCCGGCGTCGCCTGGTTTGCAGTCGCTGATTCGGGTCAGGTCGTACACCAGGGCATCGTCGGCGGCGGCGAGAACGCGGCGTTCGCCCATCCCAGCCTCGCCGTTTCGGCGGGCCTCGATGTGTTGGTCGGCTTTGCCTATGTGGACAAGGCGAGCCTTTTCGGCGCGAGCTACGCCTTGCGCATGGCCGACGACCCCGCTGGCGGCATGCGCAATGCCTACCCGTACTTGACAGGTTCCAGCGTGCTGGTGGCTGGCGCGCCTTGCAAGTACGGTTGCTCGCTCGGGCCTTGGTCGGCAACTGTACTTGATCCGCTGCGTGACGATTTGCTTTGGACCTTTCAGCCGGTCCCGACCGCTGCGGGACCGGGTGGCGTCAGGTTTGGCGTAGCCGTCGCGGCCGTCGCCACACCCTGTGGGCAGAGCCCCTGCGGCCCGTGCCACCGGTGCGAGCAAGGCCAATGCGTCGCCATGGCAGACGGCTCGCCCTGTTTTGATGCCCTGCTCTGCACCGAGCAGGACCGCTGCCAGGGCGGCACCTGTAGCGGCAAGGCCAGGTCGTGCAGCAGCGCCGGTCCCTGCCACGAGGCGGCAACCTGCGATCCGACGACTGGAGCGTGCCAGGCAGCGCCAATCAACGAGGGCAAGGCTTGCAACGACGGCAACCCGTGCACCGTCCAGGATCGCTGCGTCGGCGGCGGTTGCGCGGGCGCCCCCCTGACCTGCCCGTCGCCGGACGCGTGCCACCTCGGCTACTGCGACTGGTACAGCGCCAGCTGCCGCGTCGAGCCCACTTACGCGCCGGCCTGTTTGCCCGAAGCGTCAACCGCCACGATTGGTGCCAGGACGCCTGGCGGTTGTACTGCTACCAAGGGCTGCGGCACCTTGTCGGCGTGGCTGGCCAGTATCGGCGCGTTGTTCGTCGCTTGCAGGAGGCGACAATGAGCGCGCGCCACGGCTGGCTGCTGGCCGCTTGCGCGTGCTTTGGGTGCATCGACCCGACGCCAGAGCGGCAGTGGAGCTACGAAGAATTCACGGCGGAATTGGGAGTTTTGCTGTGCCGCGAAAGCCTACATTGCAGCGATCCCGCCAAGGCGAGTTACGGCACGCTCGAGCGCTGCGCACGCCTCATGGGCCGCTACCGGTTGGGCTGGGCATTGAAGGAACTGCAGACCGGCGACGTGGTATTCCACCCGGAGGCCACGGCGCAATGCCTGGACTGGATCGCACGCCAGCGTACGCAATGCCGAGATGCAGCAGACCCATGGTACTGGTCCAGACTGGCCTCGCCTTGCCTGGCGGTGTTTCAAGGCGCGCGCCAGGTCGGCGAGCCCTGCGACGGCGACAGCGACTGCGCCACGCTGGTATGCTTCGTCGAAGGCAACTGCGGCAAGGGGCGCTGCCATCCGGTTGCCAAAGAGGGCGAGGCCTGTCCGCCCTTCGACCGTTGTGGTGCCGGCATGCACTGCGGCACGGACCGCAAGTGCCACGCGTACCACCGTCCAAGCGAAGGCCAGGTCTGTGACGCGCCCTGGGAGTGCCAGACAGGTCTCATCTGCAGGACCGGCAAGTGCCGACAGCCGAGCGGCCCGGGCGATTGGTGCGAGTCGTGGTGGTCGCCGTTGCCTGTGTGTGGCAAGGGCCTGATCTGCGACGAATCCAGCACCCTGTCGGTCTGCGTCGCCCCGCCGGCGCTCGGGGGCGATTGCTCGGCCTGGCAACCGTGTGGCTGGGGTCTGGTCTGCGACGGCGGTGTGTGCCTGCGACCGGCCAAAGACGGCGAGGTCTGCACCAAGGCTCGGGCCACCTGTACGGGCCTGGACCGGGCGTGCCTCCCCGCTGCCGCAGGCGTTGAGCGCTGCGTGCCCCTACCCGACGTGGGCGAGCCGTGCGCGCCGAAAACCTGGGCGACGTCCGAGGGTCGCCGCTGCCAGGTCGACCTGTATTGCAACCCCACCCACAGCGTCTGCCAAAAGCAGACGGGCCGCGGCCAGCCGTGCGGCGCAGAGGCAGAGTGCGCCTTCGGCACGGACTGTATCGCCGGCCAGTGCGTCGAGGGCCGCGCGGTGGGCGACCCGTGCGACCCGGATGCCAGCTGGTCCTGCGACCTTGCAACCTGGTGCAACCAAGGAAAATGTGCCGCGAAATTGGGCGGCGGTGGCGCCTGTGGCAACACGCCCGAGGCCTGCGCGGCGGGCCTCGTTTGCTTGCAGGGCAAGTGCACCATCGGCGCCAGCCTGAACTCCCCGTGCGTTGTCAACGCGGACTGCGCCTTGGGCCTTGTCTGCAAAGCGCTGACTTGCCAGCAAGACCCGTGCAAGGCTGCACAATGAGCGGGCTGCGGCAGTTCGTCTCGGTGATCAGCACGCTGATGGTCGCTGCCGCGTGCGACGACCGTGCGGGCGATCCCGATGCGCTGCCACGCGAGACGTTCGTGCGCGGCGTGGTCCAGGCGGGCTGTCAAGAAGTCGCAGCGTGCAGCGACCCGGCCGAGACGCCGTTTTCGTCCGTTGAGCGCTGCCTCCGCTTGGACGGTGCGGCTGGGCGGGCGCACCTTGTCGACCACTATCCGGTCGATGGCCCACACTATGACGAAAACGCGGCACACCAGTGCCTGCAATGGCTGGACGCGCGTAGGCCCCGCTGCGCCAAGGCGTATCTGGCCGACGGCTGGCGCGAGGCCGGGTCGCCGTGTGCGCTCGTGTTCGGGGGCTGGCGAAAAGCGGGCGAGGTCTGCAACGGGTCCAGCGAATGTGCCCACGGCCGCTGCGAAGCCACGCAGCCCTGCGGCAAAGGCCTCTGCGTTGCCGCCCGGGCGATCGGCACGTCGTGTGTAGCCCTTAACGAGTGCGGGTTCGGCATGGTCTGCGGCGTCAACGGCCGCTGCCGACCTTATCGCGAACCGATCGCGCACGAGGTTTGTGACCCAGGCGAGTCGTGTGGACCGGAGGCGACGTGCGTCAGCGCCGGCATCTGCTGGCCCAAGGGCACCTACAAGGCAAGCTGCACCTTGAAGTCAGGCGGTGACGATCCGCTCTGCAGCGTTGGCTGGCAGTGCAACCAGGCCAAGAATGGCGTGTGTCTGCCGGCGAAAGAGCCAGGCGACGCTTGCAACGCGAAGAAGGGTTGTCCCGCTGGCCTGGTCTGCGCCGATGGCAGCTGTGCCCACCCCGCAAGCAATGGCCAGCCGTGCAGCAAAGACCGGGTCAACTGCACCGGCGCCGACCGCGCGTGCCGGCCGGGAGCGAGCGGCAAGCTGATTTGCGCCCCGCTGCCCGAGGCTGGCCAGCCTTGCCTGGCACCCGGTGACGCCAAGAAACCGGGGCAGCGCTGCACGGTCCAACACTACTGCGACCCAGCGAGCGGCCTTTGCCAACCCTGGTACGGCCACGGCCAGCCCTGTGCGACACCCGCTGAGTGCAAAGGTGACACGGTATGCTTTGGTGGAAAGTGCTTGGGCAACGCCGCAATCGGCGCGGCCTGCTCGGTCGACAACGGCTGGAGCTGCGGTAGCGGCGCGTGGTGCAAAGCCGGTTCGTGCGTGCCGCGCGGAACGCTGGGTGAGGCGTGTGACCCAAAGTACAGCTCGTGCCAGGGTGGTTTGCGCTGCGACGGAAACCAGTGTGCGCCCCAAAGCCAGAAGGGCGGGCCGTGCGCCTCGTCCAGCGATTGCGCCGACGGCCTCGCCTGTACCGGTCTGACCTGTGTGCCGAAAGCCTGTCCGTAGCACTGCAGCGTTACCGCGGGTCACCAAAACAGCGCCACCTGCCCCCGCACCGTCAGGTCGCCGTCTTTCAAAGCGCCCGTGAACCGGTCGGCGAATTCAAGCAGCAGCTTCGAGTCATTGCCTGCAAAGTGTGCCGTTACGCCGACCGCCAGCTCGTCCACCGACACCAACGCCGGATCCGTACCGCCCAGGCGCCGCAACCGAGCCATCCGGGCCGCCACTTGCAACCACGGTGACACCATCTGGCCCAGCTGAAGGTGCGCACCGTAGGCAGAGCGCGACCAGACGCGGACGACTGCGGTTCCGGTGTCCAAGTACGCGGAATCGCGCTCCGCTTGGCGCAGCAACCACTCGGCGTGCGCTGAGAACCCATTGTACTTCATGGTAAAGTCGACGGCCAAAAGCGACGCCTTTGTCCAGGTTGCTGCAAAGGCACTGCCGCGGGTCACTTGGGGCGCTGCCAAGGCAGGTGCCAGCGCGACGCTGCCCGCCAGGGCGATCCGCAGGCGCTTGATGCGCTCAACGTCGCCCTCGACCGTGTCGTCAAACGCGCCGAGCGGACGCAGTCGGGCGCGAAAGCCGAGCAAGCCACCCGGGTCGGTCGCCGCGAACACACCCGCAATGTCTGCGACCTTGTCCGGCGAGGTGTTCACAAATAGGCCAGTCGTGCGATCCAGGTGCAGCTCCTGCACCGCCACCGACAGATCGCTCAGCTGCAGTTCGCTGGAGTGCGCCAACCGCTGTGCGCCAAACGGCACCTTGCCGCGGCCGACCGCGACTGAAATGCCGACCGGCCAGGTCCAGCGAACCAGCGCCGTCTGCAAGAGCCGTTGGCCACCGGCCCCCATCTCGCTCGGCGACAGCCCGACCTGCATCCGCCAGGTCAAGCCGGGCTTCAAGGCCTGACCGTCCATGCGCAGTTGCGCGTTGCGGACGAGGGCCTCCCCGCCGCCGTGTTGCCGCATCTCCAGCGTCTGCCGGGCACGAATGAAGCCGCGCAACTGCAGCGCGGAACGACCATCGGTGCCGACGATCTGCAAGCCTTTGCCAAAGTTGAAGTCGACGCGCGCCCAGGCCGGCCGCGCAGCAGCAGGCGCGGCAGCTGCCGATGTGGCCGTGGGCGCAGGTGCGGCATCGGTGGGCGTCGCGTCATGTGGTGGGGCAATCGGCTCGCCATGGCTAGGCGAAGCGCGCAGCAGCAAGACCATGACCAATGAGGCCTTCGGCAACCATCGCAAAGCGGCAACCATGGGCGGCTCCGAGCCAAACGGCACCCGCCAAGCGTGGGCCGGCCACCGCGGCGTGTCAATCGCGGTCGCTATTTGCGATGGCCCATTTTGAACCAAAAGTCATGCCTTGCGCCGGATGCGTTGACAAGCGGCAAGGAGATTCGCGATCTTGCGCCCCCAGGCGCCGCTGCGGCGCGGCCAGCTCTGGCAGGAAAGTGTGATGGCGTTGCGGTGGAATCGGGTATTCGCAGCGCTCGCTTTGTGCGTGACAGCCGCTTGCAGCGACGACGAGTTGCAGGGTGGCCCGACGCTGGACAGCGTGACGGTCGACATCGGAGCAGACGTCGGGCCGATAGACACCGCGCCAGGCACCGACGCTGGCACGGCAGATACGACAGCGCCCGACGCTCTGGCAGAAACGGGCGACGCTGCCGAGGTAGACACCGCTGCACCAGACGCCTCGACCGACGACGACGGCGCCGCGCCAGACAACGCTGAAGGAGGCGGTTCCGACGTCCCTGCGGAAGTCGAAGCCGACGCCGTCGATGCAGACACCGAGTCCTCCGACGCGCTCGCGCCACCAGACGCAGATGCGGTCGACGCCGTGCCCGATGCCGCCCCCGACACCAAGCCACAGTGCACCGATCCGATGCAATGCCCGCAGCCGGACTCGCTGTGCTCGGTCGCCACTTGCATCGCTGGCGTGTGCAACATCGGCCCGGCGCCCGACGGCAGCGGGTGCAGCGACGGCAATGCCTGTACCGACGGCGACAGCTGCGTGGCCGGCCTGTGCAGTGCGGGCAAGGACAAGACCTGCGACGACGGCAACCCCTGCACCGACGACGCCTGCGACCCCGGCAGTGGCCTGTGCGGCAGCACGCCGAACACCGCCAACTGCGACGACGCCAATGCCTGCACCACCGCCGACGGCTGCAAGGGCGGTGCTTGCGCGGGCGGCGCCTCGCCCAATTGCGACGACGGCAACGCCTGCACCACGGACGCGTGCGACCCGGCAACGGGCTGCACGGCCACCGACAACGCCGCGCCTTGTACGCTGGACGACAAGTGCCTGGGCGACGCGGTGTGCGGCGGCGGCAAGTGCGCGGGCAAGCCCATCGTGTGCGACGACGGCAATCCGTGCTCCAAGGACGCCTGCGATTCCAAGGTGGGCTGCACTGCTAGCCCGATCGGCGGCCTGCCCTGCAGCGATGGCGACGCGTGCACCGACGGTGACTTGTGCGCGGACGGCAGCTGCGCGGCCGGCAAGGCCAAGTCATGCAGCGACGGCAACCCGTGTACCGACGACCTGTGCGACAAGGCGCTCGGCTGCCAGAGCAAGGCCAACAGCGCGCCGTGCGATGACAACAACAAGTGCTCGACCGACGACAGCTGCGCGGACGGCAAGTGCAACGGTGGCCCCGCGGTCCAGTGTGACGACAAGAACCCCTGTACCGACGACGGCTGCGACGCCGGCAAGGGCTGTTTGACGGCGCCCAACACCTTGCCGTGCACGCTCGGCACCGCCTGCGACCAGGGCGTGTGTAATGCGGGCACTTGCACGTCGACCGGCCAGAAGTCGTGCGACGACGGCAACCCGTGCACCACCGACACCTGCGACGCCAAGGTCGGGTGCATCTACGCTGCGGTCGCGGACAGCACCAACTGTGGCCAGGGCGACAACTGCGTCGCCGCCAGCCAGTGCAAAGCCGGCAAGTGCGAGGCCGGCAGTAAGACCGTGTGCGACGACAAGAACCCGTGCACCGACGACATCTGTGATCCCAAGCTCGGCTGCGGTTACCTGCCCAACAGCGCGCCGTGCGACGATGGCAACAAGTGCACGGCGGGCGACAAGTGCACGGTCATTCCGGGGCAGGGTGCCAAGTGCATGCCGGGTGCCGCCATCGACCCCAAGACCGCCTGCGACGACAAGAGCCCATGCACGGCGGAGTCGTGCGAGACAGCCAAAGGCTGCGTCAACACCCCGGTAGCCAACGGCGGCGGCTGCGACGACGGCAACGTCTGCACAGCGGGCGAGAAGTGCGCCAGCGGCAAGTGCCAGGGCGGCACTTTTGGCAGTTGCGACGACGGCAACGCGTGCACGGCCGACAATTGCGACCCGGCGACCGGTAACTGCTCGTGGACCGACGTCAAGGGTCCTTGCGACGACAAGAATGGCTGCACCAGCAACGACCACTGTGTCGGCATCGCCTGCGAGGGCACGGCAACCGTCTGCGACGACAAAGACGTGTGCACGACCGACAGTTGCGACAAGGCAACCAGCAAATGTGTCTCTATACCGGCAAGCGGCGGTGCTTGTGACGACGGCAGCTTGTGCACCAGCGGCGATGTTTGCGCCAGTGGCAAGTGCACCGGCAAAGCATCGACCTGCGACGACGGCAACCTGTGCACGACCGACGCCTGCGATCCCAAGACCGGAACCTGCGCGGCGACCGACAACCTGGCAGCGTGCGGCGGTCAAGACGTCTGCACCACTGGCGGTGCGTGTGCCGCGGGCGTCTGCAAGCCGGGTAGCAAGCCTAAATGCGACGACGCCAACCCGTGCAGCAGCGACGCGTGCGACAGCAAGACCGGCGCCTGCAGCCACACGCCCGTCGCAGACGGCGGCGCGTGTGACGACGGCATCGCGTGCACCGACGCCAGCGCCTGCAAGGGCGGCGCGTGCCTGGCAACGGTGCCGTGCGTGCTGTACTCCAACGCGTTCGGGTGTGACAAGGACAGCGGCTTTACCATCGATGTCCCGCCGCCTCAGACCGGCGGCCAGCCACGCAAGGTGGTGTGGGCCGTCGACCAAACGCCGGTAGTCCCAGAACAGACCGCCAAGGGCTGCACGCTCAACTTCAACGACGGCACTGACCACTGCGATCCGCTCGGCAACCAATGTCAGTTGCCCAAGGGGTCGGCGACCTCGCCGGTCGTCGACTTTTCCAGTGTGCCGTCGTTCTTGCCGGCGCTAGTGCTCGACGTCTATTACGACGTGGACATTCCTAGCGTCCAGTTCCAGGGCTGGGACGCGCCCAAAGTCACGCTGCGCCACGCCGACACTGGCGCCGAACTGGCGAGCTGGGTGCTGCCGGTCACCAACAGCGACATCAAGAAGTGGAAGAACGGCTACAAAATCGACATGCCGCAAGCCAAGGGCCTCAAGGTATTTGTCAACCTGACCATGAACTTGCCGTACGCATGGCTGACCACCGACCAGGGCAACCTTGGCGCAGGGATTTTCGTCGACAATTTCACGATGCAAGCGACGGTGCAGCCGGAGACGGCGTGCGGCGACGGCCTGGACAATGACGGCAACGGCAAGGCCGACTGCGAGGACCCGCCGTGCGCGTTTGGAATGCTGTGCACCGCCAAACCCATTGCCAGCGACCTGATGGCCTGCGGCAGCAGCAATTGGACGTTTGCTGCCAACACCCCCACCGTTAGCTGGGCCGTCGACCAGAGCCCAGCGTCGGTCAAAGCCAAGACCGGCGACTGCACCCTGAACTTCAACGACGGCGTCGACTACGTGCCGGGCACGGGGACGACCTCGATTCAGGCCACGGCCGGAACCGCATCGTGGGGCCAGGCCATCGACTTGGGGCCGTACAAGAACGTCTTTATTGGCCTGTGGGCCTACCAGGACATCGAGGGCCCTGGCGCGTGCTGGGGGGGCAGCACCTGCCAAAACGTCGACCGACTGTTCGTGCAGATGTCGAGCGACAATTTCGCCGGCTGTGCGTGCGCCAACAACGCGACCTGCAACATCTCGGCCAACCAGTGCACCACCAATGGGACCACGACCTGGGTTGTCAACAAAGACAAGCTTAAGACCTGGACCCGTCATCTGTTCGACGGCAACAAGTTCGCGGGCAAGAAGGTAGCGCTGCGGCTACGGTTCGACAGCGTCGATGCGCTGAGCAATAACCACCCGGGCGTGTTCGTGGACGACGTGCTGGTGTCGGGGAAATAGTGCAGGCCGGCGGGCGGAACGCTCAAGCTTGACCCGCCCTGATTGACGCGCCCCCCGGCCTCGCGCAACATCGCGACCGCGGGGCCGGTGTCGCGAGCGCGGCGAAGGCGCTGCGCGTGTGCAAGTCCAAGAATCAGTTTGGCTGCGAGGCGCAGGTGCACGCAAATCAGACGCAACGAGGTCGTTGGCGCAGCTATGCAGCAGCGCTCATCGGCCGATGCTTCACGTGCCTGTTGGTGGCGAGCGCGGCCATCGATTCAGGCACCGCGTTTGCGGCCGATTTTGAGGCTGCGGGGCTGGTCGCTCCACATTTCTTCAACCCGAACAATGAGCTGGCCCAGCCTGAAGACGGCAGCGGAGCGCTGGGTCAGGCCTGGCTGTACGGCGTCAGAATTGGCGCATACCCGTGGTCGTCCCTGGGCCTGGAGCTGGAAGGTGCTGCCGGGTCCGGCACCCTGTCCAGCGTCTGGAACGGCAAGCATCCGGTCACCCTCGCGGCGTTGCGCGCCCATGCGATCGGCCGCCTCGCACTGGGTCCAGTGGGCCTGTCGGCGCTTGCGGGCGGCGGCTGGATGCGCACGACAGCGCCAGCCCACGTCACCTTTGGCAGCGACACCGATCCCTATGGGTACGCCGGCTTGGCCCTGGACATGCGGATCGCGGGCCGGCTGATCGTGCGCGCGGACGGCCGCTATCACTTGACGGCCAGCAGCGAGTTCGGCAACCCGCTAGCGAGCGAAGTCAGCGCGGCGCTGTCGCTCGGTTGGCGGTTTGTGCCGACGCCTGCGGCAGCCTGGACGCCACCGCGCCCGGTGGGCGACGAGGACGGCGACGGCGTCCATGACGACGCGGACCAGTGCCCGCTGGAGGCGGAGTCGCGCAATGGCGTGCGCGACGACGATGGCTGCCCGGAGGACCGCGACATCGCCAAGCGCGTGCATCAGACCCGCTATGTGGCCCTCGGCGAGGCGCAGATTGGGGTACTGGCGCGGCAATTACGCGCTGACCGGCTCGCTGCGGCGGCAACGCCGAGCGACGATCCGCAGGCGCCACCAGAACCACTGGCAGAGCACACGCTGCCGCCGTTGGTCGGCCCTGGCGACGACGACCGCGACGGCCTCGAACGCAAAGACGACGCGTGCCCAGACGCCGCCGAAGATAGCGACGGCTTTGAAGACAGCGACGGCTGTCCTGACGTTGACGACGACGGCGATGGGCTGAACGACGACGTGGATGAGTGCCCGCGCGAAGCGGAGCTGGTCAACGGCGTGCGCGACGGCGACGGCTGTCCAGAGGATCCGGCCGAAGTGCGGCGCTACCACCAAACGCGGTATGGGGCGGTGGCCGGCGACGCCATCGCGCTCTTGCCCGACGACGCCAGCCGCATCGCCGATCACTTGCCGAGCCCGCGACCGCTGCCGCGCGAGCGCGAGATGACGGTCGAACCGGCTGCACAGCCGCTGGCACCCAGGGCGCTGCCACCGTTGGTCGGCAGTGGCGACGATGACCGCGACGGCCTTGTTCGCGCAGACGATGTGTGCCCAGACCGGGCCGAGGACACCGACGGCTTTGAGGACAGCGACGGCTGCCCCGAGCTGGACGACGACGACGACGCCGTCGCTGATGCTGCCGACAAGTGTCCGCGCGAGGGCGAGACCCACAATGGCTATGACGACGACGACGGCTGTCCCGATGGCGTACCGGCGCCACTGGCGGAGCGCGTTGGCGTCCTGCAAGGCCTTGAATTCGCCAAGAATTCTGCGACGCTCCTGCCTAAGTCGTCTGCCGTCTTGCAGACCGTGGTCGAGGTGCTGGTCAAGTATCCGCAAGCGCGGGTCGAGATCGCCGGTCACACCGACAACGCCGGCAAGCGCGACAAGAACATCGACCTGTCGCAGCGGCGCGCCGAGTCGGTCCGCGCGTGGCTGGTGGCCAAGGGCGCTGATGGCAAGCGCATGACCGCCAAGGGCTATGGGCCGGACAAGCCGACGGCCAGCAACAAGAGCGGCGCAGGCCGCGCCAAGAACCGCCGCGTTGAATTCAATCTGGTCGTGCGCGAGCCGGGCGCATAGAGGGGTAAAGATGCTGCGCCATTGCAAGACTGTGGTGGGTCTGAGCCTGGTATGGGCGGCCGGCTGGGTCAGCGTCGCGGCTGCCGACCCATGCGGCGGCCTGCGACTGGACGCTGGCACGGTGCAGTCGGGTGCGCCGTTGCCAGTCAAGGCGGCGCTGGCCGGCGATGACCTGGCGTGCGCGACCGCGGTCGGCGCCCTGCTCAAGGGCCGGCCACAGTTGCGCAGCGTCACGATCGCCGCCAAAGTACCCATTGACCGCCGCGACGTGGGGGCGCAAGCGGCCGCTGCCTGGACCAAGGCGCTGGTCGGCGCCGGCATTGCCGAAGGGCGCATCTCGACAGTGCTGCCGACGACCAACCCGGGCACCGCGCCGGTGCTGCGCATCGCCTTTCGCGAGCCGGCGCCGCGGGCGGTCGCGCTGGTACAAACCATGACCGGCGGCGTGCAGGCCGGACCCGCGTTGGACAAGCTCGGGCCGGCGACTGTCGGCGCGCAGATGATCGCGGGCGACGTGGCCGTTACCGCAAAGGCAGCGACGGCACGCCTGGCCCTGGCCGACGGCAGCTTCGTTGCGCTTGGCAGCGACAGTGCAGTGCGCATCGGCCGCATCGAACTGAACGCGGAGCTCAAGCGGAGCGTGCAGCTGGAGCTGGTCAAGGGCCGGCTCGAGGCCATCGCCGAATTCAAGGGCAAGGGCTCGTCGTTTGACGTACTGACCGCGACGGCGATGGCCGGCGTGCGCGGCACCCGGTTTCGCGTGCGCCACCTGTCCGTCGGCGGCACCGGCGTCGAGTGCCTGGCGGGCCGGATCGAGTTGCAAGCGACGGTCGGCAGTAAGGGCAGCGTGGTGGTCGAGGCAGGCCAGTCGGCGACCGTGGACGCGACAGGCAACGTCAGTGCGGCGCTGCCGTTGCTCGGTAGACCGCAGCTGCAAGCCCCGCTGATGGGCGACCACGCGCGATCCGCGGCGCTGACCTGGCAGCCATTGCCTGGCGCGACTGGGTACCTCATTGAGTTGGCGGGCGACGGCGAAATGGTGACCCAACTGCGCACTTACGGCTCCGCATCGCCCCAACTTGGCGTCCCCGCCGACTTGCCTGCAGGTCACTGGTTCTGGCGTGTAACCGCCATTGACAGGGCCGAGACTTCGGGAATTCCGAGCAAAATATATAGCTTTCGGGTAGGTGCGCCGTGACGACTCGCCAAAGCGTAGCCATATGGGCCTTGGCGGCCATGGTCGCGGCCGCAGGCTGCAACGACGACCTGATGGGGTACCGTTTGGCGCGGCTGGCAGACGCCAATGCGCTGCAGGATGGCAGCCAGGACGCTGTGCCCGTGGCGGCAACGGACGCACAGCGAGTCGGGTCAGCCGAGGTAGCGGCGGACGACGCGCAAGTCGGACCGCTCGACGTCGCCACCGACGGGTCAGCCGATGCGCCGCCCGGCGACGTGCCGGAGGACGCAGCGAGCGGCGACTGCGAGTTCATGACCTGCAACGACAACAGCCAGTGCACCGACGACAGCTGCGCCAACGGCAAGTGCAGTTTCATGCCCATCGAAGCGAGCTGCGAAGACGGCGACCTGTGTACAGTCGCCGACACCTGCAGCGAAGGCACTTGCGTTGCCGGTGCCA
Organism: Pseudomonadota bacterium; assembly: GCA_005792545.1. Lineage (GTDB taxonomy): Bacteria > Myxococcota_A > UBA9042 > UBA9042 > UBA9042 > SXRM01. The sequence goes on from SXRM01000335.1 coordinate 32,371, forward strand.
AGAAAGACTGCAACGACAACCAACCCTGCACCCTCGATAGCTGCGAGAAGACCGTCGGCTGTGTGAACAAGCCCAACGACGGCGGCAAGTGCACAGTCGATGCGTGTTCGACCGAAGGTGTGTGCATCGGCACCAGCTGCGTGGGCTCTGTCCCCATGGGCTGCGAGCCGGACGGCAACCCGTGCACCAGCGACGCTTGCGATGCCAACAAGGGCTGCACGTATCCGCCGCAGAAAAGCGAGTGCAGCGACGGCAACGGCTGCACCACCAACGATACCTGCGACGATAGCGGCGAGTGCAAGAGCGGCCAGGGCTGTCACGCCGATGCCACCTGCAAAAAGGAAGGTGAACTGGGCAACCAATGCGTTTGCAAAGCCGGCTTCCAGGGCGACGGCTTCTTGTGCATCCCGCAATAGGACCTGAAATGACTTACTTCATCATTTCTTAGCCCCGATTGCCTGTTTCGTGGGTCGCCAGCTCACGGTCTCGCGGGCCAACTCGTGGCTCCGTTGGTCGCCGAGAGTGTTCAAGTTATTGTTTTCCAGTCTAAAACGAGCCGGAAGCGGCCCCAGTCACATCGGCTGGCTGCCTCTCGCCGATGACCTGAACCGCGCCTACAAGCAGGCCTAGGGCGCCTATGCCCAATGTCGCGACCGCGCGCCCATTTTTGCCCCTCCGCTGTCACATGGTATCCTGGCGCCGCGCAAGCCGATTGCGCCCTGGCCACCCGATGCCCCGCTCGCTCCCTCTCTGGCCCGTCGTGCAGGCCTTGCTCGCCGCATGTGGCGCCGACGACCAATTGTTGACCAAGGCCAATTCCGACGCATCCGCAGGCGCTGAAACCGCCGCTGACGTCGCTGCTGCTGTCGACAGCGCCGCAACGCCCGACATCGCAGCCAACCCCGACTTGCCGCCACCAGACACCGCGGCCGCCTGCCCCGGTGGGCCCGGGTGTACGTGCAAGGCGGACAAGGACTGCCCGGGCAGCGCGTGCTTGCCGAGTAACAAGGGCAAGCAGTGCGCCGGCCCGTGCAGCGACAAGGGCACCTGTGCGGTCGGCTTTGGCTGCAAGCCCGTCACCACGTCCGACGGCTCGGCAGTCAAGGTGTGCGCGCCACGGCTCAGTCGTTTGTGCGAAGCCTGTACTGCCTCGCAAGCCTGCAAGACCCTGACAGAACCCGTCAGCAGCTGCGTCGCGGCCTCGGGCGACAAAGGGGCAAGCGGCTTCTATTGCGCCCCGGCGTGCGTCGATCAGCCCGATTGCCCGACCGGCTACGTGTGCAAGCAGACTTTGACGGTCGAGGGCACCAACGCTGGCACGCACTGTGTGCCCGACGACGGCGTGTGCATCTGCTCGCAGCTGGCCAAGGAAGATCTGGCGCAGACGCCGTGCTTCGCCTCGGCCAAGAAGGCCGACGGCACCCACATCGGCACCTGCAAGGGCACCCGCAGTTGCGGCAAGAATGGGCTGGGCGACTGCTCCGCCAAGACCCCCAAGGTCGAGGTCTGCGACGGCGGCGACGATAACTGCGACGGCAAGGCCGATGAAGGCACGCTGTGCGACGACGGCAATCTGTGTACGACGGATAACTGCGATGGGCCGCTTGGTTGCAGCCACGCCCCCTTTGTCAAGCAGTGCAACGACGGCAATCCGTGCACCGCCGACACCTGCGACCCCAAGAAAGGCTGCGTCAGTACCAAGACCACCGACCCGTGCGACGACGGCACCAAGTGCACGACGAGCGACGCCTGCAAGGACGGCGCGTGCGTCGGCAAGACACTCGACTGCGACGACGGCAACCCGTGCACCGACCAGACCTGCAAGCCGACCTCGGGCTGCCTGGTGGTGCAAAACGAGGACCCCTGCAGCGACGGCAGCGCCTGTACGCTGGTGGACAAGTGCAAGGACGGCAAGTGTGTTCCCGGCGTCGCCAAAGCCTGTGACGACGCCAACCCTTGCACCAACGACGCCTGCGACCCGGCGGTCGGCTGCACGGCGACGAGCGCCGAAGGCAAGGCCTGTGAGGATGGCAACGCGTGCACGCTACCCGACGCGTGCACCCAGAGTGTCTGCAAGGGTACCGCCGTCAACTGCGACGACGGCAACGGCTGCACGCTCGACAGCTGCGACAAGCTCAAGGGCTGCGCACACTTGCCTGGCCCTGCGACCGCTTGCGACGACGGCAACGTCTGCACCGGCAACGACCAGTGCGGCGGCGGCGTGTGTCTGGCCGGCGCGGCTACCAGCTGCGACGACGGCCAATACTGCACCAAAGACAGCTGCGACCCCAAGGCGGGCTGCGTCAACCTGCCTCTCGACCCAAGCACGCCATGTAGCGACGGCTCGGTGTGCACCCAAGGCGACGTGTGCACCAAGGGCACCTGCGCCGGCACCGTGCTCCTCTGCGACGACCAGAACCCGTGCACCGAGGACTTTTGCGACAAGACCAAGGGCTGCGACTCCAAAGTCTTAAGCGGCACAGCCTGCGCCATCGACTGCCAGGCGACCGCCGCGTGCAGCGCCGGCGTCTGCAAGGGCACAGCAAAGGCAGCCGACGGCACACCCTGCGCGGGTGGCAGCAAGTCGTGCACTGCGGGCGTGTGCGGCCCGTGAGTGTGGCCAAGGCTGGCGACAACAAGCGGTCGAGCCGCCAGGACCTGCACGCTGCCTTCCTTGGGGGCTTTGGCCAGCAAGCGTGGCGTTGGCTTGGCGCTTGGCAGCGGTCGCGCGCAGGGCTGGCCGGCTTCGAGTTCGCAGTGTGGGCGCCCAATGCCGAACGGGTTGGCGTCATCGGCGATTGGAACCAATGGCGCCCCCAGTGGTTGACCCGCGACGGCGCGTTCTGGCAAGGCTTTGTGGCTGAGGCAACCGCGGGCCAGCTGTACAAGCTGGTGATCGAGGACGTGCACGGCCTGCGCACGGAGCGCGCGGACCCATTTGCACGGCAGGCGGAGTTGCGCCCGGGCACAGCGAGCCGTCTGTGCGGGCCGAGCGACTATCGCTGGCACGACGCCGCCTGGATGCGCGGCCGCGGCAAGGCCCACCAGCCAGACCAGCCGTTGTCGATCTACGAGGTGCACCTGGGCTCGTGGCGGCGTTGGGACGACGGCACGCCCGGATACCGCGAAATCGCGCGGCCGCTGGCCGACCACGTGCGCAAGCTCGGATTTACCCATGTCGAGTTGCTGCCGCCGCACGAGCATCCCTACGACCCCTCGTGGGGCTATCAGGTCACGGGGTACTTTGCGCCGACGTCGCGTTGGGGCACGCCCGACGATTTTCGGTACCTTGTCGACCAGTTGCACGGCGCCGGGATTGGCGTGCTCATCGACTGGGTGCCCGCGCACTTTCCGCGCGACGGCCATGGCCTGGGGCGCTTTGACGGCACCCCGCTTTTCGAGCACCCGGACCCGCAGCGCGGCGAGCACCCCGACTGGGGCACGCTCATCTTCGACTTTGGCCGGCCAGAGGTGCAGAGCTTTCTGCTGGCCAGCGCGCACTACTGGCTGAGCGAGTTCCATATCGACGGCCTGCGCGTCGATGCCTTGGCGTCGATGCTGTACCTGGACTATTCGCGGCCGCCGGGCAAGTGGACGCCCAACAAGGATGGCGGGCGCTACAACCTCGAAGCCATCGCGTTTCTGCGCAACCTGAACCACCTGTTCTCAGAGGCCTTTTCGGACTGTCTGTGCATCGCGGAAGAGTCGACTGCGTTCGTCGGCGTCACTGCGCCCATC